>JAKBHH010000062.1 GCA_021836865.1 Acidobacteriota bacterium | reverse complement strand
GCGCATCGCTCCCTGCGTGGCAGGACCTGACGTTGAACCCGGTCACGAATGACACCATGGGCTTCAACGTCAACGGCTTCGATATATCGAGCATCTACATTGACCCGCACGACACGACCGGCAACACCGTGTACGTGACCGTGGAGGGCATGGGCAATCCGCAACTGGCCGTGCGGACGATCTATCGCTCGACGGA
The DNA here is from genome assembly GCA_021836865.1 of Acidobacteriota bacterium. Taxonomy (GTDB): domain Bacteria; phylum Acidobacteriota; class Terriglobia; order Terriglobales; family Acidobacteriaceae; genus Telmatobacter. The sequence continues at coordinate 21,643 of JAKBHH010000062.1, read as the reverse complement.
TGGCGGAGCGCACTGGGCCACAATCTCATCCAACCTGCCCGAGACGCCTGTCAGCGGCGTCGTGGTGGACCCGCAGGACGCAAACACAGTGTATCTGGCGACAGATGCGGGCGTTTTTTCCACCCGGCAGATTGCCACCTGCGCGGCCGGGGCTTCCAACTGCTGGGCACCGTACGGAGCGGGATTGCCCCAGTCGCCGGTCGTCGCCCTCAGCGCGGCGCCTTCATCTGCCTCGCCCACGGTCCTGGCTGCGGGAACATACGGGCGTGGCGTCTGGCAGATTCCGCTGTGGACGGCGGGAACGCAACTGACCACTGCGACAGCGACGCCCACTACGCTGACCTTTGCCAGCCAGACTTACGGCAGCACCAGCGCGACACAGACCGTCACCCTGGCCAACACCGGCAGCATTGCTCTTGTGCCCTCGGCCATTGCAGCCAGCGGTGACTTCAGCGAGACGGACAACTGCCTGAACACAACGGTGAATGGCGGAGCGAGCTGCACGATCCAGGTCGCGTTTACGCCCACGCAGCCCGGTACGCGGTCCGGGCTGTTGACCATCGGCGCGAATATTGCCGGCGGACAACTGACGCTAGCGCTGAGCGGAACGGGGACGAGCGCCGGGCCTGTGCAACTGGCTCCCGTCTCCTTGAGCTTCGGCGCCATCGAGGTGGGCACAACCTCGACCGCGCTACAGGTGACGGTGCAAAACAGCAGCATCAGCGCAGTACCGGTTTCGAGCGTTGCCGCGACCGCGCCGTTCGTGCTGGCCAGCAACACCTGCGGCAGCACCGTGGCAGCCAGCAGCGACTGCCAGTTGACGGTTGAGTTTGCGCCTGCGCAGGCTGGCGCGGCGAGCGGGACCCTGACGCTTGCGACGAGCAGCGGAAGCCAGACCGTGGCGCTGAGCGGAACCGGCGCGGCTCCACCATCCGACACGCTTTCAACCCCATCCCTCACCTTCGCCGGCACCATCATCGGCCAGGCTTCTGCCGCGCAAACTGTGCAACTGGCCAACAGCGGGGGCGTGCCGCTGACCTCGATTGCCGCGGTCGCAAGCGGGTCTTATCAGGTGGCGAGCACCTGCGGGACGCAACTGGCGGCCAACTCAAGCTGCTCGCTGAGCGTGACGTTTGCGCCCACGGCGGCCGGATCGCAGCCCGGCGTCCTGACAGTCACAGACATCTTGAAGACGCAGACCATCTCCCTTGCGGGAACCGGGCTTTTGCCTCCAGCCTTTGCCGTGAGCCCGCCGAGCCTGAGCTTCCCGACGCAGCAGACAGGCGTAGCCTCTTCGCCCCAGACGCTGACGATCAGCAACACCGGTGGTGCGCCCATGGCCAATGTCGGCTTCCAGATCACAGGCCCATGGGCGGGCAGTTTTTCTACCGGCGTCACCACCTGCGGCGCAATGCTTGCCAACGGAAGCAGTTGCACAGTCCAGGCGATCTTTACGCCCGCCTCTGCAGGCGGCAACACGGCCACGCTCACGGTGACTTCGTCGACACTCGGCGTGAAGGCGGCGACGGTTGTCTTAAGCGGAACGGGGCAGGCGGCTTCGGGGTTGAACGTGAGTCCAGCGCAGATGAGCTTTGCGGTGGCAACGCTGGGCCAGGCCAGCACAGCTCAAGCCGTCACGGTGACCAACTCAGGCGCCACGGCTGCCACCGGACTTACGCTGAGCACGGCAGCGCCCTTCAGCCTGGTGCAGAACGGCTGCGGAGCCGCGCTCGCCGCGGGGGCCAACTGCACGGCAGGCGTGGTGTTTACCCCCACGGCCAATGGCACGGTGGCGGGAACACTCACGGTGAGCTCGCCGGTCTTTATGCCGGCTACGGTGATCCTTAGCGGCGCGGGCGGGCTGGCGGGGTCGGTGCAGATGATGCCGGGCTTTCTGACATTCCCGGCGACCGGGGTAGGAGCGACCAGCAGCGCGCAGACGGTGACAGTTACGAATTCGGGTGGCTTGACGTTGACCAGTCTTACGCTGGCTGCCTCCGCCGGATTCCAGATCACGAATAACGCCTGCCCCGCCAGCCTTGCTCCCGGCGCGAGTTGCGCGACCGGTGTGACCTTTGCCCCTGCGCAAACCGGTCAGCAAACCGGCAGCCTGACGGTGGCCAGCTCTGCAATGGCGGCCAGCGCGCAGGTGTCGCTTTCGGGCACCGGCTTCGACTTTACGGCGGCGGTTGCCGGGCAGTCCGGCCAGACGGTGGCCAGCGGCCAGACAGCCAGCTTTACGCTGACCCTTGCGCCGCAGGGGGGCACAACCGCGACCTTCACGTTTCAGTGCGGCACTTTGCCCACGAACGCGGCCTGCACCTTCAACCCGGCGAATGACGCGGTGCCGGCCAACGCGACTTCCAATGTGACGGTGCAGATTGCCACCGGGCAGGCGGCGGTCGCAGCTCAGGTCATGCACCCTAACGGCTGGAGTGAGTGGCCCGTGGCCTGCGGGCTGGTGTTGCTGCCGCTGGCCTGGCGACGCCGTCGGAAGTGGCTGATGGGGATCGCCGGGCTTGTCCTGGCAGGCGGGCTGTCGAGTTGCGCCGGTGCGGGCGGCGGCACGGGTATAGCGCCAAGCTCGCCCGCGCCCGGCACCACGCCCGCTGGGACGTACTCGGTGGTGGTGAAGGCAACGGCGAATGGACTCTCGCGCAACGTGACGTTGACGCTGACCGTGGACTGACCGTGCCGGTACGTTGTGAGGCGGTGCGGTGCTAAAAAGGCTCACGCGGCGCCGGGCTATACTTGAGCTTCGGGGCTCCGCGGGGAGTGTTCATCAACAGAAAATCGCAAGGAAGACCGGGGAATGAGCGCCAAAGTAACGGTAGACGATGTGCAGCGCGTGGCAGAGCTGGCAAATCTGGAACTGACGCCGGACGAGTCCGGGCACATGGTGCATGACCTGAACGCCATCCTGGACTACGTGGCTCAGCTAAACGAGCTGAACACCGCCGGGGTGACCCCGCTGGCCCAGATCGGCGAGCTGAAGGGCGCGGGCGGCGTGAGCTTGCTGCGGCCCGATGTGAAAGAGCCCTCCCTGGACCGCGCCGCCGTGATGGCGCAGGCGCCGGAGACGGATCTGGTCTTCTTCAAGGTGCCCAAGGTGATTGAGCGGTAGAGACAGAAATATGGCCGGCGGCGGACAAAGCCGCACCCCGGCAGGAACGAGGCTGCGGGCAGGCCCCAGAGAGGAAAGCTGGATTGCCGAGCGACGCGAATACGGCCGAGAACTACGTTGAGACGCCGAAAACTCTGACGGAGCTTCATGCGGAGATCGCAGCAGGCCGCACCAGGGCCGCGGATCTGGCCGCAAGCTACTACGAACGCATTGCCGCGGTGAATCCGCGGCTGAATGTCTACCTCGGCCTGACCAAAGAGCGGGCCATGGAGCAGGCAGCGCGCGTGGATGCGGCGGCAGCCAAGGGTGACCCGCTTGGCCCGCTTGCCGGCGTGCCGGTGGGCATCAAGGACGTGCTGGTGATGAAGGGCGCGCCGGCAACGGCGGGATCGAAGATTCTGGAGGGCTACCGGCCACCCTACGACGCCACGCCGGTTTCAAAACTGGAGGCTGCCGGAGCCGTGCTGCTGGGCAAGATCAATTGCGACGAGTTCGCGATGGGCTCGTCGAATGAAAACTCCGCCTATGGGCCGGTGCGCAACCCGGTGGACACCGGCCGGGTGCCGGGCGGGTCGAGCGGAGGCTCCGCGGCGGCGGTGGCAGCCAACATGGCGGTGGCTACCCTGGGCACGGACACGGGCGGCTCGATTCGCCAGCCGGCCAGCTTTTGCGGGGTGGTGGGCGTACTGCCCACCTACGGGCGCGTCTCGCGCTACGGACTGATTGCGTTTGCCTCCTCGCTGGACCGTGTTGGCCCGTTTGCCGCCAACGTGCGCGATGCGGCAACGCTGCTGGGGGTGATTGCGGGCTACGACCCCAAGGACGCGACCAGCTCCCCGGCGCCGGTTCCCGATTACGCGGCCGAAAGCGACAGACCAGTGGAAGGACTGCGCATTGGCGTGCCCGCGGAGTATTTCGGTGAGGGTCTCGACTCCGAGGTTCGAGCGGCCATCGAGAAGGGCATTGAGTCGCTTAAAGCCGCGGGTTGCGCGGTCAAGCCGGTTTCACTGCCGACGACAAAGTACGCCATCCCCACTTACTACTTGGTGGCCACGGCCGAGGCCAGCGCGAACCTGGCTCGCTTTGACGGCGTGCGCTACGGCTATCGCTCGCCCTCGTCGGCAAATCTGGCCGATATGTACCGTCACTCGCGCGACGAGGGCTTTGGCGCGGAGGTCAAGCGGCGCATTCTGCTGGGAACCTATGCGCTGAGCGCGGGCTATTATGACGCCTACTACTTGAAAGCCCAGCAGGTGCGGCGGCTGCTGGCCGAGGAGTTCCTGCGCGCCTTCGCCGAGGTCGATGCGATTGTGACGCCGACCGCGCCTATGCCGGCCTTCAAGCTGGGCGAGAAGACGGGCGACCCGCTGGCCATGTATCTGGCCGACATCTATACAGTTACGGCGAGCCTGGCGGGCATCTGCGGGGTGAGTGTGCCATGCGGAACGACGAAGGCAGGTCTGCCGGTGGGCATGCAGGTGCTGGCCGCGCATTTGAATGAGGGAACGGCGTTCCGCGTGGCGCGCGCGGTGGAAGCGGCCCGGAGATAGCGATGCAGTTCTCCTTGCACAGGTTCGGTCGAAACCCCGGAGCGATATGGGCGATGGCTGCGTTTTTGATTGTTGTTCCAATGGCCCAGGCTTCCGCACACAAGGCGCGCGCGGTGTATCTGGGCTCCGTCAAGAGCGTGCCCTATGCCAAGGCCGGCGACCCGGCGGGCGCGGCCGCAGATGAGACTGCGTTGAAGATTCGTGCGCTTATCGTGGATGGGCAGGTGAAGGACTGGACCACCGGCGACAGTCATGACGTGACGGACCGCAGCTTTGTGGTGCGGCGCGTGCTCAAGATCAATGATGCGCTTCCTGCGGACAAGCAGGGACACTGGGTTTGGCAGCGCGGGCCGTGGCTGCTGGTAGACCGCGCGACGGGGCACATTGCGGCGTTGAAACTGCCGCATTACGACCCCGGCGTGAGCCAGGTGAGCTGGTTCCGCGACTATGCCGCTTATTGCGGCGTGACGGCCAGCGGCAAGAGCCTCTACGCAGTGGTGGCGCAGCTGGCAGTGCGCAAGCCCGTTCTGGCAAAGAAGCTGGAAGCGATGGATGCGGCCAGCTATGCAAATGGAATGTGCGGCCCCGTAGAGTGGCAGCGGGAGCCGCTGCGGGTGACCTTTCACCCGGCGGGCAAGGACGCGGCGAGCTTTGACATTGTGCCGGGGTCAGCGGCGCTGGTGGAAGATGCGGGCGACGAGCCGGAGACCGCGCAGCCCGCCCAACCGAAGTAGCCTGGCGGCAACCTGGCGGGAGGGCTTATGGAATCACTCGATGAACTACTGGTCAAAGCCGAGGCAGCGCATGGGCATCTCTGCGCCGGGCAGATTCTTGGCGTGCGGATGGCGCTGCTGGGCCTTGCGCGACTGGGAATTGACGATCCGCGGGGCGCGGACCGGAAGCGGCTGGCCACCTATGTTGAAATCGACCGCTGCGCCACTGACGCCATCGGCCTTGTGACCGGCTGCCGCCTGGGCAAGCGCACGCTCAAGTTTCGCGACTGGGGCAAGATGGCCGCCACCTTCGTCGATCTGACCACAGACCGTGCAATCCGCGTGGTGGCGCTTGAAAACTCGCGCGAACTGGCGCGGCAGCTCTACCCGGAGATTGAGAACAAGGGCCGGCAGCAGATGAAGGCTTACCGCGAGCTTGCCGAGGAGCAGCTCTTCCGTGCGGACTGGGTGCGCGTGCATGTGGACCCGGCGGAGCTGCCGGGCCAGCGCGGGGAGCGCTTCCTGTGTCCGCGTTGCGGCGAGGGTGTCAACTTTGGCCGGTTTGCGGAGGTGGACGGAGAGCGGATCTGCCTCAGTTGCGCCCGGCCGGAGCTGCGTTACTGGGAGCCGTAAGCGTGGATCGAATGGCGCCGAGAGTTTGCCCCGCCCATGAGACCCACTGCGAGCCCCACGGCGCGGGTCTCGCCTTGACACGCCAAGGGCTGCGCGTTTCTTATCTCAATAGGTACTCTTTCGAGAACCCGGCAGAAGCATGCGGCGGCAAAGCTGCGCGGCAAGCGGGAGCCAGGCATCGGGACAGGGCCGTGTCGAACAGGAAGCAGACGGCAGCAGGGCTGCTGGACTCAAGCGCGGAAGGGTTGAAAGTGTTTATCAGGGCGCGCTTGAACCGGACCCTCCTGCCATAGCCTGAGCCGGAAGCATCTGGAGGCCAGGAAAGTTCCCGGAGACAAATTTCATGAGGGCATACGGCTTCAGGCCGGCTGCGCCTTCGCCCTCCGCAGAGTTCATGCGCCGCAGGGCGAACAAAGGATGAGTGTGGCAACAAGCATTGCATTGTTGGCAGCAGCGCCTGCCGGAGCCGGCGCCAGTAGCATCACCATGCTATTGCCGCTGCTCCTGATTCCGGTCCTTTACCTGGTGATGATCCGGCCGCAGCAGAAGCGGCAGAAGCAGTGGCAGGAGATGCTGGCCAGCATCAAGGCCGGTGATCGGGTGACGACCGCAGGCGGCATTCGCGGCATTATTCTCTCCATCAAGGACGATGTGATCATCATCCGCGTGGCGCCTGACAACCTGAAACTGGAAGTGGCAAAAAATTCCATTGCGTCGGTGACGACTGAGGACACGGGCAAGCCCTGATTTTTTCGTCTGGCCCGGCGGGCCTGTGCGGAAATACGATGGACTGTCCCGCTCCAGCATGTCTGCCACGGGAATGACCGGGACGGCACGGCAGGCAATGGAGTGGGGCAATGCAGAGAGATCGATGGCGTTTTGCGCTAGAGAAGCGGAGAAATGAAGAAGAATCTCAATAGCAAAATTGCGGCAATTGTGGCAGTGCTGGTGATTTTTGTCTACGGCATCTTTGGCGTGCCTTCGGGGCTTTCCGGCAAGGCTCTGCTGGAGAGCATGACCAGGCACATCCACCTCGGCCTGGACCTGCGCGGCGGCGCCCACCTGATTCTCCAGGTGGTCGTTTCCGAAGCGGTGAGCGCGGAGACAGACAACACTGTGGCGCGGATTCAGCAGGATCTGAAGGCGGCAAACCTGACCTTCTCGCAGATCTACAAGCCCGACCCGGCCAAGCCGGAGGTGATCCGCATCGAGGGGACAAGTCCGGCTCAGGCCAGCGCTGTCCGGTCGCTGCTGGACAACAAGTATTCGGGTGAATACGACGTCACGGGCGGGGGCGGAGACGGCAGTTTCGTGGTGACCATGAAGCCTCTGGTCGAGACTGCCCTCGAAGAGAAGACGGTGCAGCAGGCGATCGAGACGATTCGGGATCGTGTGGATACGCTGGGCGTGAGCGAGCCCGTGATTCAGGAATACGGCCTGGGCAAGGACGAGATTCTCGTTGAGCTGCCGGGCATCAGCGACCTGGACCGCGTAAAGGCGATCATCCAGTCCACTGCGCGGCTTGAGATTCATGCCGTCGTGGGGGGGCCTTACCAGGATGAGCAGGCGGCGCTGGGCAGCGTGGGCGGAACGCTTCCGCCCGATGAAGAACTGGTACATGGCTCCGGAGCGCTCGCGACCGGCTCGGATGCAGACAGCGTCTACGTGCTGCAGCGGGTGTCCATTGTGGCCGGCAGCGACTTCCGCTCCGCCGACCCCGGCACGGACCAGAACGGCTTGCGCAATGTGCGCTTTACCTTGACCAACGAGGCCGGCGACAAGTTCTACGACTACACCAGTGCCAATGTGGGCCACAGTATGGCCGTGGTGCTGGGCGGCCGCGTGAAGGAAGTGGCCAACATCAAGAGCGCCATTCGCGACTCGGGCGAGATCACGGGCAGCTTTTCGGCGGACGAGGTCGAGATTCTGTCGAAGATGCTGCGCACAGGCGCCTTGCCTGCTTCGCTGAACTATCTGGAAGACCGCACCGTTGGCGCTTCACTCGGCGCGGACTCGATCAAGGAAGGCGTGACGGCGGCCGTTGTCGGCGTGCTGGTGGTGATGGCCTTCATGCTGGTCTATTACAAGAGTTCGGGCATCAACGCAGACCTGGCGCTGCTGCTGAACCTGGTGATCCTGCTGGGTTTCATGGGCTTTTCAGGCGCCACTCTGACACTGCCGGGCATCGCCGGCGTCATCCTGACCATCGGTATGGGCGTGGACTCCAATGTGCTGATCTTCGAGCGCATCCGGGAAGAGATTCGGGCGGGCAAGGCGGCTTCGGCGGCGGTTGACCAGGGATTTGCACATGCCTGGACAACAATTTTTGATACGCACGTGACAACGATCGTCTCGGCCGGGATTCTGTTCCTCTTCGGTACCGGGCCAGTCAAGGGATTTGCCGTCACGCTCACGTTCGGTCTGGCGGCCAATCTGTTCACGGCGGTCTATGTCTCGCGAGTAATCTTCGAGGCGCACCTGAACCGGATGAAGCCGGGGCAGATGGTTTCAATTTAGGCTCGCGCCGCCACACGGCAGGCGCGGCAGGAAGCAACAAGAAACGCCGGGACCGTTGGGTCCGGTATTGAGGAAGGCAGAGAACCAGTGGAACTGTTTCACGGCGTAAATGTGGATTGGCTGGGGAAGAAGTGGTATTTCCTGGGCTTCTCGTTGATCTTTAGCATCGCGGGCATTGTCTCGATGGGCATGCACTGGGCGAAAATTGGCAGCCCGGTTCCGCTGGGTGTGGACTTTCGCGGCGGTACGCAGATTCAGGTGCAGTTTCAGCAGACGCCCGATGCCAACCTGATCCGCCAGGCGACCGAGGCGGCAGGCGTCAGGGATGCCAAGATTCAGACCTACGGCGGGGGCGGCACGAACGAGATGCTCATCAGCCTGCCTGAGCAGACCAACGAGGCGGCGCTGGACGCCGGCCGAACGCAGATCGAGAACGCCCTGCGGACGCACTACAACAACCCCTTTACTGTGCGCAACGTACAGGTTGTGGGCCCGACCGTAGGCCATCAACTTGAGCGGCAGGCGGGTCTGGCCACGCTTTATTCGCTGCTGGGCATGCTGATCTATCTGTGGTTCCGCTTCCAGCTCATCTACGGCGTGGCGGCCGTAGTGGCGGTCTTCCACGACACCCTGATTACGGTTGGCATCTTCGCGCTTCTCGACAAAGAGATCAGCCTCACAGTGATTGCGGCCATCCTGACCCTGGTAGGTTATTCGATGAACGACACCATCGTCGTCTTCGACCGCATCCGCGAGAACCTGCGTCTCAGTCGCCGGGAGCCGCTGCCTGACCTTGTCAATCGCAGCATCAATCAGACGCTGAGCCGAACGGTTTTGACCTCGGGCCTGACCTTCCTGACCGTCCTGTCGCTTTACATCTTCGGCGGACAGGTGTTGAATGGTTTTTCGTTCGCTTTGGTGGTGGGGATTCTGATCGGAACTTACTCGTCCATCGCAGTGGCCGCGCCGATGCTGGTGGCATGGCAGGAATGGCGCTCCGGAAGTGGCAAGGGCGTTGCTTTACCGGCTGCAAAGCGCTCCAAAGCCTAGCCGCATGGGAACAGGAATGCACCGATTTCACGACACGTTTGGCAAGTCTACTGCACTTCTGATATAGGTTGAACACACTTTTGTGGTACTGTTTCGGTGCCCGGGAACAATTCAATTTCACCCGGTGTCTAAGTAGAGGTAACCAACACCCGATTCGAGGCTGGCCATGTTTGAAGATTCCACGTTTGAATCAGGAAACAGGATCAAGAGCAAGAGCAAGTATTGGATGATCGTGACGTTCATCACGAACGGTAGCATCCTACTGGTTCTGATCCTTCTTCCCTTGATTTACCCCGAGGCTCTGCCAAAGGCAATGATGCAGACCCTGCTGGTTGCACCCCCGCCGCCCCCGCCGCCACCGCCGCCGCCTCCGCCTCCCGAGGTGCATGTGGTACACGTGCAGCAGCAGATGATGAACAATCAGCTGTTGGCGCCCACCAAGATTCCGCATGACATCAAGATGGTGTCTGAGAAGGAAGCCCCGCCATCAAGCTTTGGCGTAGCCGGCATGGAAGGCCTGGGTGGCAGCGCAAACGGCGTGATGGGTAGCGTATTCGGCACTGGCGCCCCCAAAGTCCAGGCGGCTCCTCCCAAGAAGGTCAATATCTCAGCAGGCGTTGCCGTCGGAATGTTGATTCAGAAGACGCAGCCGATCTATCCGCCTATCGCCAAAGCGGCACGTGTCTCCGGCACAGTTATCCTGCAAGCGACCATTTCCAAAGCTGGCACCATTGAAAATCTTCGCGTCATATCCGGCCCTGCAATGCTGCAACAGGCTGCTCTGGACGCGGTGAAGTCATGGCGGTACCGGCCCTACCTCCTTAACAATGAACCTGTAGAGGTGGAAACCACGATCAACGTGATCTTCAGCCTGGGTGGGTGAGGCTCACACTGGTCCTCTTCTCCTGTCCAAGCAGAGGGCTAAACTTTCGACCCGAATGCGATCCGGCAAGAACCGCATTCCCAGCAATTGCACCAAACTGCAGTGCACAAGAAACTCCTTAGGAGGAACGATTCAGTGATTCTCGCTCAGCTCGCACATTTCGCTTCGCACACGGTCAGCAGCCTTGCTTTTCTTCAAGAAGATCAGCAAACGGTCAGCTTCAGCCCAATGGGGCTGTGGGAACATATGGCCTGGATGGCACGCAGCGTGGCCATTGTCCTCTTCATTGAGTCAATCTGGTCGCTGGCTGTCATGATCGACCGTTACCTGTACTTCTCTGCCGCTCGCAAGCAGTCCCGTGAGTTCGCCCCCAAGGTGGCTGGCGCGCTGAAGGACAGCAAGCTTGAGGAAGCGATCAAGATTGCAGATCGCAATAAGAAGTCGCACCTTGCGGAAGTCGTCACCGCCGGATTGCAGGAATTCCGAGCTTCGGGCGGCGCCGCAACAGAAAACACGATCGCAAGCTCGCAGCGCGCGCTGGAACGGGCGGAAGCCATCGTTCATGCCAAGCTGAAGAGGGGGCTCAGCGTCCTGGCCACCATCGGCTCCACGGCCCCGTTCGTTGGACTGTTTGGAACCGTCGTAGGCATCCTGCATGCGTTCGACGCGATCGCCACGCAGAAGACCTCGGGCATCGGCGCGGTTGCCGGCGGTATTTCTGAAGCTCTGGTTACGACCGCCTTCGGCCTTCTGGTCGCAATTCCGGCCGTTATGGCGTTCAACTACTTTACGGGTCGCGTCGAAGCGTTCGATGTGGAGATGGACAACTCCTCAAGCGAACTCATTGACTATTTCATCAAGCAGAGCAACAAGCGCTAGCAACTATCGATCAGCAGGAGCGGGAATTCACGGTGGACGGCGGAAGCTGAATCTTCCCCGTCCACCCGGTTCCAACGACAAACTGGTCCCATTCTTCACCAGGTATGCCGGAAGCCATCCGGACTAAAAAATCAAAAGGGCATGGAGCCTCGCCAATGGCAATCTCAGTTCGCAACGAAGGCAGTAAGATCAACTCCAACATCAACGTCACCCCCATGGTCGACGTAATGTTGGTGCTGTTGATCATCTTCATGGTCATCACCCCGATGCTGCAGCAGAAGGTGGCCGTCGACATGGCCAAGGTGGATAATCCGACGTCCATGCCGGACGCCGACAAAGAAGACGCAATTGTTGTGGCGATCACTCGGGATGGAGGCGTGTTTCTCGGGCAGGATAAGATTGCAACGAGCGAACTGGGCGTCAAAGTACGCGACAAACTTGCCGACACTCCTGGCAAGACGATCTTCTTTCGGGCTGACGCGCGCGCTCAATACAGAGCTGTTGAGGATGCAATCGATGCGGTTCGCACAGCTGGCGTGGACGAAGTGGGCATGCTGACCCAGAAGAAGGAAGGAAATCTTTCGGGCGGCCAGTAAGCTTTTGTCCTTGCGCTGTCTATTTAACGATTTCGAGGAAACGAGGAGTTTGAAGCCATGGCAATGACTACTGGAGGCGGGGGAGGTTTCTCGTCCGACATCAATGTGACGCCCATGATCGACATTCTGCTGGTACTGCTGATCATCTTCATGGTGATTGTGCCGGTGACACCCAAGGGTCTGGATGCTCTGGTGCCGCAGCCTCCGAAGAATCCCCAGCAGCAACAGCAGCCCAATGATCGTACGATCGTGGTTCAGGTGCTGTATCGTGCAGGTCAGGCGCCGGCATACAAGATCAATGAGACGGATGTCAACCACGCGGAGCTCTTGTCGAAGCTGACCGACATCTACGCGAACCGTGCCGAGCGGGTAATGTTTGTGAAGGGCGACGACGATGTTGACTGGCGCTACGTCGCAGACGTGATCGACATTGGTCACGCTGCCAACGTTGACCACATCGGCTTGATGACGCCCAAGATTCTGGCGGGGCAGTAAGGGGTCAGTATCTGACCGCAAAGCGCCGTAGAGCAGACGCGATGCCAGTCTGACCGGTTTGGTGACGACCCTAGACGCAATCCGTTCACGGTCAGTAATCGGAAAATTTCCAGGTCCGGAGCGGAGAGGTTCGGCCTGAAGGAGAAGAGGATAACATGATTCGACCCGCACGTATTTCGATGTTTGCGGTTGCTTTGGTCGGCATGGTGCTTTCCATGAGCGGGTGCGACCGCCTGGCAGCGCGCGACCAGCTGAATAAGGGAGTCGACGCCTATAAAGCCGGGAAGTACGAAGAGGCGATCAATCACTTCCAAAAGGCTACTGAGTTGGATCCGTCTCTTCCTATGGCTAAGAGCTATCTGGCAACAGCGCTTTCGCAAAACATCGTACCTGGCCTGACGACCGCTGATAATTTAAGGACTGCGGACCAGGCGGTCAGTATTTTCCAGCAGATTCTTGCCAAGGATCCCACGGATGTGAACAGCCTGAAGCAGATCGCAGGAATCTATTTCAACATCAAGAAGTTTGATGATGCCAAGGCCTGGCAGAAGAAAGTTCTCGCTGTGGACCCCAAGGATCCTGAGGCCGCCTACACGGTAGGCGTCATTGACTGGACACAGGCGCATGAGAATAAGCTGAAAGCCCTGCTTCCCGCTGGCATTAATGACGACGGCGAGGGTAACGTCAAAGCTCCGAAGAAGATCATGGAAGAGCTGAAGACTGAGAACAGCGCCCTGGTGGAAGAGGGTCTACAGTACCTGAATCAGGCGGTTGCAAACCGTCCAAATTACGATGATGCCATGCAGTACCTCAACCTGATTTACCGCAATAAGGCCGATATGGACTACGGGAATCCTACCGCGGTTGCTGCGGATCTCGCGGCCGCCAAGGATTGGGCGTCTAAGGCGATGGGCACTCGCAAGGCAAACGAAGAGAAAAAGGACAAGGGCCCAGGCGGGATCACGATGGATTCCAGCGGTAACCTGAAGTAAACGAACACGCACTTCTGATCCGGAAGAGCCAGTGCCACCCAGAAACTTGTGGGCACTGGCTCTATTCTTTGGACCGGAATGTTTTGCTGGATTGTCCGGGTCGCAGGTCGAAAGCCGCAACCGCACCGCGGGCCTCGTGATTGGCCCGGCGTCAATAAGTTATATCGCTGCGGTGTATGATCCCTCGGCAATCAGGTAGCTGAGGATCTTGGCAGGGCCTACGTTCCTTCCTTCAACTTTTCGAGGCTGAAGGAGTGCCCTGTGCCGGACTAACGGCTACCATTCTTCAGGATCTGCTCAGCGTAATAATTGCGCACTGTGGCCTGATCGTGAAGAACCTCAAAATAGGCGTTCTTCAATAGCTGCGCGTGCGCTTCGCGGAGTTGCTGGCGGATTGCCTGTTGCACGCGGGGATCGTTCATCTCGCGCTGGCCCGCGGGTTCCTTGGAAATGAGCTTGAAAATCGCGAAAGCGACGACGTGTCGCCCTGGTCCTGTTCCGTCATAGATAGGCAGGATCTCGGTCATCTGTCCGGGCTTGAGATTGCTGATGGCGTCGTAGGCTGTCGGGTCGCTGTGCAGCGCGGTTTCACCTACGAACCCCATATCTCCGCCGTTCGATGCGTTGCTTGCGTAGTCTGACGATGTCATGGCCACAGCGCCAAAATCTTCGCCGCTTTGAAGCCGGTTCAGAAGAGCTTGGATTCTTTTGCGCGCCTCCGCCTCATTGGGTTTGGCGGGAATTGACCCGGGCTGCTGAGGCGGGGTAGTAGTGACGGCAATCTCTGCGAGATGGTACTGAGGCTCGATAAAGTTGAACTCGGCTTTGTGGGCGTTGTAGTAATTGCTGATGTCCGCGTCCGTGATGTTGATCTTGGAATAGATCTCCTTATTCATCAGCTTGTCGTTAGTCAGAGAGCGACGAATATCGCGCCTCAGGTCGTCCAGTGTGATGTTCCTCTGCTTGAGTTGCTTGTCAAACTCCTCTTGTGTGAACGGCGCCTTGAACTCAGTAAGCTTGGCGTTCACATCCTCGTCGCTGGCCGCGAGACTCAGCTTGGCCGCGCGCTGCTGGAGGATTTCATCTTCAATCATCTGCTTCAGGACGTTGAGACGCACGATCTCGGCCTGCTCCGGGGTGGGCTGCTGAGAGCTGTCTCCGAGGCTGGCCTGGTAGTACTTATCCAGGTCCGCACGCATGATCTCTTTCCCATTCACGGTCGCCATGACGTCCGGCGAGGGGGGGCGATGACAGCCAGCAGACGCCAGCAGAAGCAACCCGCAGCTAAGCGAGAGAGCCGTGGAACGAGTGCGGTGAGAAAAATAGCCTACGTCGTGCAAACGAATGACTCCTGCAAGCCGGATCGAGCTCTGTACTTAAGGATAAATCCCAAGGCCGACGGCCTGATAGAGAACAGGCGGACATTTTGCCCGATTGCTCCGGCTCCCCAGGGGGAGGATGCCCGGTCTATTGGGCGGCGGGCGCTTCCTTGGCTGGAGCCAATTGGGCGGGAGAGGGTGGCGGTTGCTCGCCTGCCGCACGCAGAGCTCTGTCAATTACCAGCCAAAGCTGCTCTTCCGGTACCGCGCCGTTGATCCGCTCCCCCTCCACGAAGAGCGCGGGGGTGCCATCCACGCCGAGGCTGTCCGCCTCTTTGGCAGAGGCTCTCACCTGCGTTTCATCCTGCTTTGCAATGCAGGCGTCCAGCTTTGGCGCATCCAGTTTCGCCAGTGTTGCCTCCTGGCGCGCAATCCGGTCGAGCGCTTCAAAGCTCTTGGTTACATTTCGATCCGAGCCAGTGATCTCCTGCCCGTGGGAGTGCAGATAATCCACATAAGTCCAATATGCACTGTCACTCTGTGAAGCAATGCAGTTCGCATCGACTGCCGCATGCATTGCCCAGGGGTGCAACTCAGTGAGCGGGTCATCCTTGTAAATAAATCTGACTTTGTCCTTGTATCTTTCCAGGGTAGACGGGAAGAGAGACTGATGCATGCGCGCGCAGAAAGGGCATTCCAGATCATCAAAGTTGATGACAGTCACTTTTGCGGCGGGATTGCCGCGAATAGGCCGGCCGGCTACGTCAATATGCATGGAAGGATTGAGCGTGAGGGAAAAGGTATCGAGCCGCGCGAGGGTCTTGCCGTCCGTCGAGAGCAGAAAATCCACGATAGTAGATTTCCCGGCGTGAACGATTGTGACAGGAATCGTGTCATATCCTGTAATCTTGCTCGCAGTGCGTGCGCCAATGACTACGTCGTAATCCAGCGGGACATTGAACTGTGAACGAACCAGCACTTCAATGCTGCGGCTGACAGTCGGGTCGAGTTTACCTTGCGCGGCAGGCTGGGCCTTGCAGCCAGCCGCAAGCCCGAGCAACAACATCCATGAGAATCTGCGGAAACGGAACAAGCGGGTATCTCCTTCTGCAAGGATACTCCAGCAATCCGGCCAATTGCGGCAGCGTCGCCGCGCTCCCTTGGGCGAAAAGAGGCGCAGGCGAAGCAGACATGGGACCTAATAGACCGGAGGCTGTGTGGGGTCACGGAAGACAGTGTTGGCCCGGCGAATATCTCCCATCGAGCCAAAATTGGCCAGGGTAAAGCTGTAAAGCCACTCCGTCTCATCGCGGCTTACGGAGCCAAGCGTGCCGGAGCCAAGCGTGCCGAGTTGGAACCGTCGATAGCCGACGGTAAGACCGCAGCAGTCCCAGTTGTACACGGCCTGTACGGCTGCATATTGTAGCGAGTTCTGAACGAAATCGTAGCCGCCGTTGGCCGCGAAGTTAAACCCCACATGACTCTGGGCGCCGATATAAAGAAACGGCTGCACCTGCTGGCTCTGGATGGTGGATGCGTTTCCGCTGCGCTCATCCACCGCATTCAGCATGGCGTGCCCGAGTCCAACGGTTGTGCTGCCCCACGAATAGCCGGCGTACACATTGTCCGCCTCAATTCTGCCGAGACGCGGATCGTAGTCCAGATCCCATTCGATGCGGAGGTTATCGATTGCCTCAAACCTCATGCGTGAGATGACAGGGGAGAGATTGCGGGGCGTGGTGAGGAAGGCAACGCCAGACAGGTCCAGTGTCGAGTCGAAGACGTTGCGCCGGTTGGGAATCAAGGCGCCGCCGAATGTCGGATCGAGGAAGTACTCCTGCGAGATGCGCCAACTGGCCCATTCGCGCGGCGAACTTGCACAATCCTTGCTCACTGTTGCCGCGCATGGCGCGCTGTTTATGGGGCGCAGATAGAGCCTCTGCGTGACCGAGTAGCCCATCTCGTTTGTGTCCGTGGCTATATCGGCGGTGTCGATGAGAGGCACGCTCTGTGCCTGCGATCCAATGCCGCCGACGAACCGGTACGTGAACTCAGGCTCAATCACGTGACGCAGCTGGCGATTCCATCTCGACAGCTCGAAATCCTTCTCAACGGCAGGGGCGCGGACATCGAGTGAGGCTTCCGCGTCAAATCGATTCAGAGGGTCATGGCTGATGGTGGGTATCCCTGCGTGGGCTCCGGTCAGGTCCGGCGATTGGCGGGCGGTGTAAAAGGTATCCCGCAGCGCCACCCGCGGGACGAGGCTCCACCCTCCAGCATCGATCGGCAACGACATGCTCGGATACAGATCAACACGGCCGATGTTACGCGCGTGAAAGTCCGGTTCTGAGCGGCTGAGGTAGTCGAGGCCGGAGCCCAGGCCCCAGTATGCGCGGGAGTTTCCGATGGGCTCATCCAGCACGTCATACCTGACATTGGGCAGGTGCAGGATTCTTACCTCATCTCCGGTTTTGGTGCTTGCAAACGTCTGGAACCGATCAATGGAGGCCGATGGAACAAAGCCGTGATGGGCGTGCGTAATGGCAACGTCGCTGAGCACCTGCGAGTTGACTGCCTGAGAGTAGACATCGGCGAAGACCAGGCGGTAGACGTAGCTGGAAAGGTACTCAACGTTTCCGGCAAGGCGTGTCTCATCCGACAGATCCTTGCGACCCTGCCCCAGGATGTCGACACCGCCTTGATTCATCAGAACATAGGTGCCTGCCTGGGGTCCGGTATAGATCTCCTGCTTGATTCCCCGGTCCAGGAGCGCATTCCATCGCACTGTCAAATTGCTCAGGCCGGCGCCCTTGTAGCGGAAGTCTCCATTCGGTGCGTAGCCGCGCTTGCTGAAGTATTCCGCGCCTACCACCATATCCATGCTGCGGTTGATGGCCCAGTAGACCTGCTCACCGAAGGTATAGCCCCGAATCGAAGAACCGCTGCTGAGGACAGGGATCAGGAGCCCGCTGACGCGACTGTTCGCGCTTGTTGGATGGCTCAGATAGGGCAGGTAAAACACCGGAATGCCAAGCAGCTTGAACAGGGCATTGGATGTGGATGCCTTGTCATTGGCCAGGCGAATGGAGTGCGCGAAGATCTGCCAATCCGGATGCGGCAAGCGGCAGTTCGTCATGGAGCCGTCCACGATCCGGAAATTCCCATCGCCATCCTGCATCAGCACGCGCCCATGGAAGAGGAAAGGATTCGGCGTAGAGTACACAACCGTGGTTCCGCTCCGCCGCACGCCTAGCGAGCCGTCCACGTCAAAGAACCTCGCGGTGTGCGTATCGAGGAGGATGGTGCCGTGGGTTGCGTTGATGTAGGCGTCCTGGGGCCCTCCGGTCACTTGCAGATGACCGTCCGCATCCAACTCGGTGGTGGATTGGTGATACACGACCTTGTCCGCGCGCAGAATGTAGTCGAGATAGAAGACGACGACCTCGCCGTTGAGCGTCCATGCGTCTCCGGTGCGCGATTGCTCCCGCGCCTCCCAACGGACCGGCACTCCCGTGGCTGCACCCGGCTCGGGCCGCGCAACGGGCAGGATGTACTGGTCCGGGTCGTCAGGAAGCGACGCCGGGTTCTGCTGCGGCCCGCTGGGGGGATTTTCTTTTAGTGTACGATCGGCCGCAGGTAACGCATTGGTCAACACCTGCCCTGCAAGTTGCAGATGACAGAGGGCCAGCAGCGTGATAAACACAAAATTACGAGAGTGCATCCCAGGACCAAGGCCAGCATAGCAAATGCAGGCGTGGTCCTAGGGTAAGCGCTTTGCAGGGCGATCGCTGCAGTGAGGAAGATTCGGACGGGTTGGAGATTGCTCGACTGCTCGGGCGAGGCTTGCTGCAACGTCCTTAGCTCTGAAGATGAGCGCCTGTCGTCTTGGCTCATGGGGGCATGGCGGAGCTGGAAGAATTTGCCGGGTGAACGCAACAAGCCCGTTCAGGCGTAGGAAGGGAAACTGGAGAATTGAGTACACTGGCGAGCCAGCACGTCCCGCTACCGTCTTGGAAAGAGGAAGTAAACCGGCGTCTTGCGGCTCATCAGCGCCGCAAGGGTCTTGCGGTGGTAAACCCGGAGTTGCCGGCAGCGGAGCACACCGCAGCGAGCGCCCGCGCTGCCGAAGCCGCGGCCCGTGTGGCTGCCCGCTATGCAAAGGCGCCCAGTTACAGCGAGATGCAGGCCGCCGAGGCCCGCGCCGCGCTGCGCGCCGCCGAGGCTGTGACACATGCCGCGCTGGAGGCGCAGGCCGCCGCGCAGGCCGTCGTTGCCAGTCTTGAGCTGCGCGAGCACCAGCCATCCCCCTGCGTCGAACCTGAGGAGCCGTGGATAGCAGGCCAGGAACACGCCGCCACCCTTGAGCCGACTGTCGAGCCTGAGTGGACCGCTTCCCAGGCCCTTGAGGTGCGCTGGGAGCCGGATCTGCCGGCGCTCCGCGCCACTGTTTCCGGCGCAGAGCGTTATGGGACCAGCAGGCAGGGGATTGAGGCGGTCCGAAGCGGCATGCCTGATCGTACTGCACAGTCCAGCTCATTTGCGGATGAAGAGGTTATCCGCGAAGTAGAAGCGGCACAACCAATACCGGCCAATCTCATTCAGTTTCCCCCGGAGCTGGTCGCGACGCGCCGCATGCGTCCTCGTATGACCGGCAACCGCCACGACGCTTTGGGCGAGATGTTTGGCCAACTCAGCATCTTTGAAGTGGATCCCAGCACGATCTCGATTGATCCCCCCCAGGCCGAGCCGCCGCACACGGAGCAGGCCGCAGATGTCTGGAGGGCCCCCGAATGGTCCGGAATCGAATTTGAAGATACGCCGCAGGAGCCGGATGCCGCCTTTGAAGACGGCGCGGCGCTGGTCCCGCGACTGGAACTGGCCCCGCTGCAGTTCCGCCTGATTGCCAATCTGGTCGATACTGCGTTGATTATCGGGATGGTCACTGCGCTGGCGGCTACGGTCGCCGGGACGCTTTCTCATCTGCCCGGCATCAGGGTCTCGGAGTTGGCGGCGATGGGAGCAGTGCTTCTTGTGGGCGTTGTGTATCACTGGGCTAGTTTTTCGCTTCTCGGCGTGACACCCGGCATGAAGTTTGCGGGAATTGCGCCGTGTACCTTTGAGGGCGAGCATCCCACGCGCGCTCAATTGCATAGACGCCTCGGAGCCATGCTGCTCTCTTTGCTGCCCCTTGGTCTGGGTGCGGTGTGGGCTGTATTCGACGAGGACCACCTTTGCTGGCATAACCGCCTGTCGAGAACCTACCTCCGGCAATGTCAACCTGGAGCGGCTGAAGGCCCGGTCGATTCGCAATAAAGGGTCGCTCAAGGGAGAGTCTGACGGGCTTGTTCGCGGTCTCTTGTCCGGTTGGGCGGACCGTTCCGCGTAGAGACGGCATCCCTTGCGAATCTGCTTTGCCAATCCCGCGCTCCTGTGCGCCGCGTGCAGTCGCTTGCCCATTGAGCCATCCCGGCCAGCCGCGATCTACCGCTCCGTAATTTGGTTGAGGCACATATCGCGCAAAAAGTCGTACACTAAAGGAGTTACGAATCGGAACCTTTCGAAATGAAGAGACTTGTCATTGGCCTCTACGGAGCCATCACGATTGCGCTCATGGTATGGGGCTTTTACCAGGCGATTTTTGTCGCGCCCACCGATGCGATGCAGGGCGAGATTTTCCGCATCATCTTCTACCACGTGCCTTCGGCAATCGTCGCCTTCTTCTTCTTCGCTGTTTCGCTTCTCGGCTCCATTGGATTTCTAAGCTGGCGTCGCAGCAAGCCGGAATGGGCGCAGGCCTCTGACGCGTGGGCGCTGGCCGGCGCTGAGGTGGGTGTGGTTTTTTGTACGGTGGTGCTCACGACCGGTCCACTCTGGGGCCGCCGTGCCTGGGGCATCTGGTGGACATGGGACGCGCGCCTGACTACGACGCTCGTGCTCTGGCTCATCTACGTCAGTTACCTGTTGCTGCGGCGGTTTGCCGCGGGGCCGCAGGTGCAAACCTTGGCCGCCGTGCTCGGCATTTTTGGAGCTCTCGATGTGCCCATTGTCTACATGTCAAACCGCTGGTGGCGCACGCAGCATCCTGCGCCGGTGTTTGGCGGCGCGCAAGGCTCCGGCATGGACAAGTCGATGCTGGCTCCATTCATGTGGAATATGCTGGCCTGGTTTTCATGGGGCGTGTTCATCCTCATCCTTCGCTATAACGTAGAGCGCAGGCACCAGCAGAATGATGCCCTGGAGGCCCAGGAAGCGCTCGAAGCAAACATTTGACCCGCTGAGAGGCGCTCCGGAGTCAGGAGAAATATGGATACAGCTGCAGTTCTCGACCATAAATTTATGGTTGCCGCCTACACGGTAACCTGGGTGATCCAACTGAGCTATCTGGCATGGCTGGGCTTTAGATGGCGTGGCGAAAAGCGTACCGCTGCCCGCCGCGCTCGCTGAGCAGGGAGTTTCAAGGCTGTATTGCCATCCACAGTGGAATTGAGGGGACCGAGATGCTAGTCGTCATGAAGGCACAGGCCACGCAGGAAGAAATTCAGGCTGTTTGTGACCAGATCGAACAAATGGGGTTCCGTGCCCATCCGCTTCCGGGAGCCCAGCGCACCGCCATCGGCATCACCGGCAACCCTGGAGAAATCGATCGGGGCAGTTTTGAAGATCTCTCCGGAGTGGCCGATGTAATCCGCGTCAGCAAACCTTATAAGCTGGCCAGTCGCGACGTGAAGGAAGAGGACACAATCATCCGTTTCCCCGGAACGGATGCTGCGATTGGGGGACAGAATCTCGCTATCGTCGCAGGCCCGTGTTCCATTGAGAGCCGGGAACAGGCCTTTGCCATTGCCGAGCAGGTTGCCGCCTCCGGCGCGCAGTTCTTCCGCGGCGGGGCTTA
>JAKBHH010000160.1 GCA_021836865.1 Acidobacteriota bacterium | reverse complement strand
CCTGGTTCCGCATGCCGCTGTTTGTGTGGGCCCATTATGCCACCAGCATCCTGATGGTGCTGGGCACCCCGGTACTGGCGATTGCGCTGGTCCTGGTGGTACTGGAGCGCACGGTCGGCATTGGCGTGTTCGACCCGGCCAAGGGCGGCGATCCGCTGCTCTTCCAGCATCTGTTCTGGTTCTACTCGCACCCGGCCGTGTACATCATGATTCTTCCGGGAATGGGCGTGATCAGCGAAGTGATTTCAACGTTCAGCCGCAAGCGCGTTTTCGGCTACACTGCGGTCGCGTTCTCCTCCGTGGCAATCGCTGTTTTCGGCTTCTTCGTCTGGGCGCACCACATGTTCATCATGGGCATTTCGAACTATTCCGTGCTGATCTTCTCGTTGCTCACGATGCTGGTTGCGGTGCCGTCCGCTATCAAGATATTCAACTGGGCTTTCACCCTTTACAAAGGGTCAATTACGTTTGAGACGCCGATGCTGTATGCCTTCGGCTTTATGGGTCTATTCACGATTGGCGGCATGACGGGCATCTTCCTGGGCACCTCCGGTGTAGACATTCACCTCACGGAAACCTACTTCATCGTGGCGCACTTCCACTTTGTAATGGTGGGCGGAATGTTGATGGCGTTTCTGGCCGGGATTCACTTCTGGTGGCCTAAGATGACGGGCCGGATGTATCCGGAGAAGATATCGCAACTGGCCGCTCTCGTTACTTTCATCGGGTTCAACCTGACCTTTTTTCCGCAGTTCATTCTGGGCACGCTGGGCATGCCGCGACGTTATGCCTCCTATCCGCCGGAGTTTCAGGTGCTGAATGTCTTCTCGACGGCGGGTGCAACGATTCTTGGGGTTGGTTATCTGCTGCCGGTGCTCTACCTGACCTGGTCGCTGAAATACGGCGAGATTGCCGGCAACAATCCCTGGCAGGCGACGGGACTCGAGTGGCAGACGCAATCCCCGCCGCTTACGGAGAACTTTGTAGAACTCCCCATCATGGACCACGAAGCCTACGACTATGAGTGGCTCGAGCGTCAGAAAGAAAAAGAGGTAGCCAGTGTCGGATAGCCCCGTGCTTACCCAGGACGCGCTGGAGGCGGCGCATCACGAGCATCCTCCGTACCAGCGCCACCACTTTGAGACGATGGATCAGCAGAACGACGCCACAAACTTTGCCATGTGGCTGTTTCTGTTGACGGAAATCATGTTCTTCGGCGGGCTGTTCACCGCCTACCTCATCCTGCGCAATTGGTACTATCCGGCGTTTGTGGCCGCGTCGCACCAGTTGAACGTGTATTGGGGCAGCCTGAACACTTTGGTGCTGATTTCGTCCAGCTTCACGATGGCGATGGGAGTGTGGTGCGCGGAGACGCGGCGCAAGAGTGGACTGGTTCTTTGCCTTACGCTGACGTTTCTGCTGGGCCTGGTCTTTCTCGGCATCAAGACGATCGAATACTCAGAGAAGATTGAGAAGCATCACGTGCCGGGCTTCCACTATAGCCTGCAGTCATTCCTGGATCCGGCATCAGACCCGGCGGCGGCGCAGTATGGCGACAAGCCGCTCGCCCTGGACATGGCGCGCAAGACAGAGCTCTACTTCTTCCTCTACTTTGCGATGACCGGTATGCACGCGCTGCACATGATCATCGGCATTGCAATTCTGGGGTTCATGATCTTCAGGGCGAGAGCCGGCGCCTATACGACCGGCCACGTCACGTTTGTAGAGAACTTCGGCCTCTACTGGCACTTTGTTGACATTATCTGGATATTCCTCTTTCCGCTGCTATACCTGATCAGCAGACACCAGTGAAAAGGACGCGACCCATGAGTGAGCAAGCACATCACGACGAACACGAGCACCACATTGTCAGCCCCAAGGTCTACGTGGTGATTTTTCTGGCGCTGTTGGCGCTTACATCGCTGACCGTAGGGGCGTCCTTCATCGAGATGGGGATCTTCAACCCAATCGTCGCACTGGGCATTGCGGTGATCAAGGCGGTGCTGGTGGTGCTGTTTTTCATGCACGTAAAGTACAGCACCAAGCTGACGAAACTGACGGTGGGTGCGGGCGTCTTCACATTTTTCATCCTTATCGGTATGACGCTGGCGGACTACTTCACACGCGCGTGGGGACGCTGGTAGGGCATTATTTCTTCTCACCAAAACGGGCTGCCCTGCGGGGCGGCCCTTTTCATGCGGCGAGGCACTGGAGCGTATACGCTGAATGAAATGCATATTCGCGGAAATGATGTGCAGGCCCCAGAGGAACTGGCAAAGCTTGCCAACCACCCACGCGTTCAGGTGCGCCGCAACGGCTCGCCGCGCGCAGGCGCGAAGTGCGTCGTCTACTGGATGCAGCGTGCGATGCGCATCCTGGACAATCCCGCGCTCGACCTCGCAATCGAAGTCGGTAACCTGCTCGGGCTGCCTGTAGCGGTCTATTTTTCAGTGATCCCCAATTACCCGAATGCCAACCTGCGGCACTATCACTTTCTGGCCCAGGGACTGCGCGAGGTGGCCGAGGATGCTGCGGAGCGGGGTGTTGGCTTCATCGTGCGGCGGCATCCGGACAACTCCCTCGAATCATTTCTGGATGAGGTCGAGGCGGCGCTGGTCATCGGCGATGAGAACCCGTGCCGCGAGCCCGAGCGCTGGCGAAAGGTGATGGCCGGCCGCCTCAAGCTGCCCTTTTGGACTGTGGACGCCGATGTGGTTGTTCCCTCAGCCGTCTTCGGGCGCAGCTTTTTTCTCCTCCATCACTTTCGCCCGCATCTCAAGGCGCAACTCCCCACCTACCTGGTAGAAGTGCCGAAGATGCTTCCACTGCACCCGTGGAAGCCATGGAAGCCCTTCGCATCCTTCGACCTTGCCGCCGACATCACGGCAGGGTTCACTAAGCTGGATCGCAGCGTGGGCCCGGTGGACAGCTTTACCGGTGGCACCCACGCCGCTGCGCGGCAGCTACATGCCTTTGCGGCCCATGGTCTTGCTCGGTACGAGGTCGCGCGCAACCATCCCGAAGTGCAAGGCACGAGTCGCCTCTCACCTTATCTGCACTTTGGCAACATCAGTCCGCTCACCATTGCGCTGGCCGCGGACGAGGCGGTGCGCCAGGGCAAAGCGCCCGCATCGGCGCGCGACAAGTTTCTGGATGAGTTGATCGGCTGGCGCGAGCTTGCTGTTCTGTTTGTGCGCCATACGCCGGACTACGACACCTGGGAGTGCGCTGAGCCGTGGGCGCGCAAGACGCTGGTGGAGCACGCCGGCGATGAGCGCGCCTACCGATACAGCCTGCAACAGATGGAGCGCGCCGAGACGCACGATGAGCTATGGAACGCCGCCCAGCTTGAGATGGTACAGACCGGATGGATGCACAACTACATGCGGATGTACTGGGCCAAGAAGATTCTCGAATGGGCGCCGGACCCGGCCCGCGCCTTCGAGTGGGCGGTGCTGCTGAATGACCGTTACGAGCTGGACGGGCGCGACCCGAACGGCTATGCGGGCGTTGCCTGGGCGATTGTGGGCCGGCACGACCGGCCGTGGTTCAACCGGCCTGTCTTCGGTCTGGTGCGGCCGATGAGCGGCGCGTCCATCGCAAAGAAATTCGATGCCGATACCTATATAAGGCAGCAGGGCAGGCGCGCCGGCGCGATGCCGCTATAGGCGCAATCGGGAAGGGTGTCTAAAGTCACCAAGAGGCTCTCCGACCCCGTTCTATAATGAGACACAATTCCAAACCCGGAAACTGTGTGTTTCGCGTTGCGCAATCCATTGGATTCCGCTCAAGCCCCCTCGGAGAATGCGAGAGGGGAGGCGGGAATCGGATCCCGAGCGCGTGTGAAGATTTGGGGACTCAAAAACCTACTTAGCTCAACTGCTGCCGGTGGCGGTGCGAGGACTTCTACGCCGTGTGCGCGCATGTGCCGGGTAATCTCTTCGTCCAGCCGCCAGTGGCTGGCGACTCTTGCGCTTCTTGTCGCTGCGCCGGGGCCGGTGCTTCCCGCGCAAAGTGCGCAGGCCTTGCTCCCTGTCGCGGGACGGCAAGGCGTTCCGCCGCGCGTCGCCGCAGGGCAGCGTTTTCTGGCCGAGCGCGGATGGGGCGTGCAGCGCAGCGAACCGACCGCGGCCCGGGTGCGCCCCGCTACGGCCAGGCCGATTGCCGCCGCAACCGGCCCGGTCGCAGCCTGGCAGCCACTTGGCCCCATGGCGGTCAACTCCGCGAGTTACGGCACGGTCTCCGGGCGCATCTCCTCGATCGCGTTTGACCCTGCCGACCCGACGGGCAATCGGATTTACCTGGGCACGACCGGCGGCGGCGTCTGGCTCTCGCAGAATGCAGGAACGGCCAATGCGTCCAACGTCGTCTTTACGCCGTTGATGGACGCAACAGCGGCCATGAGCAGCGCGCTCGACGCCTCCATCAGTATCGGCGCGGTGACGGTGCAGCCGGGCGGAACGGGCGTTGTGCTGGCGGGAACGGGCGACCCCAACGATGCGCTGGACTCGTACTATGGCGCAGGCATTCTACGCTCGACGGACGGTGGCAATACCTGGAGCCTGCTGCAGCAGACGACCGATGTGGAACAGGGCCTTGGTATTCAGGACTACACGTTTCTGGGCGAGGGGTTCGCGGGCTTTGCGTGGAGCACGGTGACGCCGCAGCTTGTGGTGGCAGCAGTCTCGCAGGCCTACGAAGGCACGCTGGCGAATGCCGAACGGCCAGGGTCAAGTTACGAAGGGCTCTACTACTCGGCCGACAGCGGCGCCTCCTGGCATCTGGCGACGATTACGGATTCGAGCGGAGCTGACGTGCAGGGACCGACCGACACCTATGCGACGCCCCACGGCAACGCTGCGACGGCAGTGGTGTGGAACCCGGTGCGGCATCTCTTTATCGCGGCGGTGCGCTACCACGGCTACTATCAGTCGGCGGATGGCATCCACTGGACACGGCTGACGGTGCAGCCCGGTGCGGGGTTGTCGACGGCAATGTGTCCGACGAATATCGGGTCGATCGGTTCGACTGCCTGCCCCATCTTTCGCGGGGCATTGACAGTGAATCCGCAGACGGGCGACACCTTTGCCTGGACGGTGGACAGCTTCAATCAGGATCAGGGCCTGTGGCAGGATGCCTGTGCGGTGAGCGCGGGCGTCTGCGTCAACGCAAGCCTGGCCTTTGCAACACAGTGGTCGACTCAATCGCTTGAAAGCAACGATCCGCTGATGGGCGCGGCGACGATTGGCAACGGGGACTACGATCTGGCTCTGGCCGCCGTGCCCGCAGGCCAGGACACACTACTGCTGGCGGGCGCTAACGATCTGTGGAAGTGCAGCCTGGCGATGGGCTGCCAATGGCGCAACACGACCAACTCAACCAGCTGCATGAGCGCGCAGGTGGGTGAGTATCAACATGCGCTGGCCTGGGACGCGGCCAATCCACTGGAGGTATTTGTGGGCAACGACAGCGGCCTCTGGCGCTCGATGGACGATGTGGGCGAGACCGGCTCGGTTTGCTCTGCGACCGATGTCACGCACTTCCAGAACCTGAATGCAGGCCTGGGCTCGCTCGCTGAGGTTGCCAGCGTCTCGGCTTTGACCACTTCTCCCTACACCATGATGGCCGGCCTTGGAGTGAACGGCACGGCAGGCGTGAAGAGCACGTCGGTCGCAACCGCGGACTGGCCGCAGATCCTTGGCGGCGAGGGCGGTCCTGTGGCGATCGACCCGACCAACAGCTCGAACTGGTACGTGAACAACGAGGCGGGTGTCTCCATCCATCTGTGCGCGCAGACCGGCGCATGCACTCCCGCGGCCTTTGGCGTGACGCCGGTGGTAAACGATGCAGACGTGAGCGGCGATGGACAGACGATGACCACGCCGGCGCCGTTTGTTCTGGATCCTCTTGACGCGGCGCAACTGATCGTAGGCACCTGCCGTTTGTGGCGCGGCTCGGCCGACGGCAGCGGATGGACCGGGTCGAACGCCATCAGCCCGTTTCTGGATGGCGTGACGGGGCAGGCCTACTGCAACGGCAATGCGCTGATCCGCACCCTGGCGGCCATGGCGTTGCCGGGCGGCAGTGAGGTGATCTATGCAGGTATGTATGGACCGCTGGATGGCGGTGCAACCAAAGCAGGCCATGTGCTGAGCGCCCTCTACAATCCGTCCAGCGCATCGCTCCCTGCGTGGCAGGACCTG
>JAKBHH010000159.1 GCA_021836865.1 Acidobacteriota bacterium | reverse complement strand
AGGGCGCGCAGGCCGCGGTCGAGGCGCGCATCGATGCGATCCTGCACCAGCGACTCCGGCACCGGGAAGGGAAACTTCTGCGTTAGCGCGGCAAAGAGCTTGTCTTTAGTCTCGGACTCGACACTGTTGCGTTTGCGGCTGGCCATGTGCTCGCGGACGCGGGTCTCAAGGTCTGCGAGGCTCTCGTAGCTGCCCATTTCCCTGGCAAACTCGTCGTTCAGCTCGGGGAGGGTGCGCTTCTTGATGGCCTTCACGCTCACGTCGTAGGCCACGGTTTTGCCGGCCAGCTTTGCCTCAGGATACCCGGCTGGGTAAATGACCTCGGCCTTCAACTCCTGGCCGGCTTTTGCTCCACGCAGTACCTGGGTAAACGCCTCCACGGTGTCTTTGCCACCGATCTCAACCAAGGCATCTTCGCCGTTCAACGGAGGAGCATCGTCCTCGCCGGTCACGACGCCGGTGTAGGAGATCTGCGCCCAGTCGCCATCCACCATCTCTCGGTCTTCCTCTACCGGCTCGATGGTCGCGCGGGACTCGCGCAGTTCATCCATCTCGCGGCGGAACTCTTCGTCGGTCAACTCAACGGACGGCTTCTCGACCGTGACGGATTGGTAGCCCTCAATGGAAAAATCCGGGATGTACTCGAACACCGCCTTGACATGCAGAGGTTTGCCGTCGTCAATGGTCAGCTCCGTCACCTGCGGCTGGCCTACCGGCTTGATATTCAGGTCGCGCACTCCTTGATTGAAGCGCTCGGGCAGCAGGGAGTCGATGACTTCCTTGCGAATCTCGGTGGCATAGCGGCGCTGAATTACCGACTCAGGCGTCTTGCCGGGCCGGAATCCAGGGATGCGCGCATACTTCTGATAGTTGCGGGTGACCCTGCGGAAGGCTTTGGAAACTTCCTCTGCGGGCGCCTCAATGACCATCTCGCGGGTGCATTCCGGATTCAGTACTGGCCCCTGCTGGTGGTCGTGGCCGTGGTCGTGGC
This sequence comes from Acidobacteriota bacterium, assembly GCA_021836865.1. Taxonomy (GTDB): domain Bacteria; phylum Acidobacteriota; class Terriglobia; order Terriglobales; family Acidobacteriaceae; genus Telmatobacter. The sequence continues at coordinate 5,248 of JAKBHH010000159.1, read as the reverse complement.
CATCGTGGGAGTGATCGTGCGCGGACGCAGCTTCAGCCGTTTCAGGTTGGGGGTTGCTTTCGACGGTGTCAGTGGGACTCAACGTTTCGCCTTCCAGGCGCTCTTGGCGCCAAACAAACTGCCGTGCGAGACTGCTGCCCTGGAGGCAGGCAAGCGCCGCGAGACGGAAAAAATACCTCAATTCATGGTAAGTGGGTTTGCGGGCAGGGTCAAACCGGCCCATCGGCATGGCTCTGGTGGCGGACCGCGAAAGTTACGTTACTGCTCAGTGACCTGCGGCTTGCGCACATAGGGCAGGAAGCGCGGATGAGCCGCACCGCATTGGGCATAGTGGGCACGGGCCTGGGTCAGGCTGAGGGTGCCATTTACGGTCAGACGGACCTCGCCGGCGTCCTCGTCGTCCTGGCCGTCGTCCTCCCACCAGCAGACCGGGCATAGTCCCATTGCCTCGGGAGCTTCAAGGGTACGGGAGCCGCAGCATGGGCAGCGAAAGCGGGTCTCAACTGAGTTCACGAACAGGTGGACGACGATTGAAGCCCAGGGGTTGACAGCGCGCGGCTGCCGCATCGAGTCATCTCGCTAAAAATGGAAGACCAGTCCTGTGGAAAAGCGAATATCTGTTCCCGTCGATGGGGACAGCGTCGGTGCGTTGATGCGGTCAAGCAGAAACCGCCAGCCAAAGAACGGCGCAATCGGCACATCCAGCCCCGCGCCAATCGCATACGCGAATGCGCCGCCGGAGATAGGGGTGTTGGAGGCACTGTTGGCCGAGTGCTCTCCGCCGATGAGTCCGTGAGCGAAGACTTTGACACCGAGAGCTCCTGCGGTGATGCGCGGCCCGAAAAGAAATGTTGTCGTCCTGGGAACAGCCGAACTTGCGCCCAGGCCGTAATGGGCGACGTCGGCATCGGCGCTGACAAAGGGCGCAACCTTGAGGCTTCCGGCTGCCTCCCAGCCGTTCAGGCCACCTACGTTGGGATAGAAGACGTCAGAGCCGGTGCGGCTGTATCCGAAAAAGAGATCGCCTTTCGGGATCTGTGCCTGGGCCGCAGGCAGGTCCAGACACATTACAAAAGATGCAAGCAAAACATAACGAATGAGTTGCATCCGTTGGGGGACTGGCATGGTATGAAGCTCCTCTCTGGCGGCTTTGGCCAGCCTATCGATCTTCTTTCCATGATGACCGCAGATGCGATGCGGTTGTCCGCGCGCTCCCATGTAGGGGTACCAGAGGAGATACGTCTTCCCCTTCCCGTAGAATCACCTGCCAGGAGGATTTCTTGTCGATGCATCGCTTCAAAGCCTGTTTCACTTCTCGTTTGAGCCGCGTCTTCTCAAGCCTGCTGCTGCTGTCGGTGCCCGCTTTGCTTTCGGCCCAGAAGCAGCCCGCGCCGCTGCGGGTGGCGATTGTAGGGCTGGTGCATGGGCACGTGGAAGGCTTTTTGGGCCAACTGCCGAAGCACCCTTATGTAGAACTTGTGGGCATTGCGGAGCCCGACCAGGCGCTGGCGGCCAGGTACCAGAAGAAGTATGCGCTGGCCGCGAGTCTTTTCTACAAAGACACGGCAAGCCTGATTCAGGCGCGCCATCCCCAGGCCGTGCTCGTCTATACCTCTATCGGCGACCATCGCAAGGTGATTGAGACGGCAGCGCAATATGGAGTTTCGGTGATGGTCGAGAAGCCGCTGACGATCTCCCTCGACGACGCTCTGGTCATTCGCAGGGCGGCGCGGGAGCATCACATCCAGGTGCTGGTGAACTATGAGACCACCTGGTACGCGAGCAACAAGGCAGCTTATGACGAGGTCGCCTCGGGCCAACTGGGCTCCATCCGCCGCGTCGTGGTCCATGACGGCCACCAGGGCCCTGCGGAGATTGGCGTGCCGCCGGAGTTTCTCCGCTGGCTGACGGACCCGGCGCAGAACGGGGCGGGCGCGCTCTACGACTTTGGCTGCTACGGGGTGGACCTGATGACCTGGCTGATGCACGGCGAAGCGCCCCTGACGGTCACGGCAGTGGTGAACCAGGACAAGCCGCAGCTCTATCCCAGGGTGGATGATGACTCGACCATCGTGCTGGCCTACCCACACGCCCAGGCCGTCATCATGGGCTCGTGGAACTGGCCTTTCGCGCGCAAGGACATGGAAGTCTACGGAGCAAAGGGGTATGCGATTACGGTGGCGGCGGACCAGATCAGGCTGCGGATCAACGAAGATGCGCCGGAGCGGCTCGTAACAGCTCCTCCGCTCGCGCCTCCGCAGAACGACTCGCTGAACTACCTGGCCGCTGTGCTCCGCGGGCAGTTTGTGCCCAAAGGCGATCTCACGTCACTCGACACCAACGTGATCGTAATGCAGATTCTGGATGCGGCGCGGGAGTCGGCGCGAACCGGCCGGACTGTGAGGCTTTCGAAGCTGCCGGAGGATTAAGCCGGATTCGCGCTTCCCGATCCTTCCCGCCGAGGAACAATCCGCGGGAAAGGTGGGAGCGCGGAGAGTTCGGCGGCTTGAGGGTGCCCTTAGGGCACGTAGACGTGCAGGCGAACGTGCCATTTGGTGCTTTGGCCTGGCTTGAGCGTGACCATGCCGGTGTTCATCGTGCCCCACTCCTTGCCGAAGGGGTCGGCGAAGTTGTACTGGTCTTCGACCGCGACGAACTTGGCCGTGGGCGGTGCGTAGGCCTGGATGGTCTTGATCTCCGGCGAAAGACCTTCAATGTTGACTGCGTAATGGGCGGCGGGGTCGATGACCTGCACGGTCACGGCGCCGTTCTTCCAGTCGAGGTGGCTCCAGTTGTCGTCGTAAAAGTTTTGGGCGAGGGGCTTGCCGCCGGGGGCGCGGAGGTCATATTGGCCGCTGACGGGAACGAGCTTGCCGGTGGGGAAGACGTTGTCATAGTTGTCCACCTCGGCTAGCTCCGATCCGGGAATGCGCAGGCGGACCTGGGTGCGATCGCCAGAGGGCAGGTTGAAATACGGATGCCAGCCGATGGCGATGGGTTCGGCTTCGGGGCCCACGTTTTTGGCGACAATTGTGGCATCGACGGCTTCCGCGGTCAGTGTGATCGTGTACAGCAGGTCCGTGCTGGAGAGCCAGTGACCGCCAAAGTTGCCGGCATGGATGACGCCCGTCACCTCTTGCCCGCCAGAAATATCCTTCACCTGCACGTCGTCAGTTTTGGCCTTGAGGATGAGTCCGTGCATGGCGTGACGCTCGGCGCCGGGCTTTTGACCAATGTTATTGGCGGGCAGCGTGAGGGTGTGACCTTCCCACTCCGCCGTCAGCGTCTTACCGTCGGCGGAGAGCGGGCCGCGGATGCGGTTGGGGTAGGGAACAAGAAATGCCGCGCCCAACCTGTAGCCCAGGTCGCCGTTGGCGTCGTCTTTGTCATCGAGCATCGCTTTTGCTTCCGCCAGGCTGGGCGAGGCGAGCACGTTGACGTTGCCCTTGCCGGGGAAGTTTGCGGTGACCTGGATCAGTTCCATGCCGCGGCCGGGTGCGAGGGTAATGCTGGTGAACTCCGGCCGGGCCTGGCTCGTGACGGCGCGGGTTAGGGTCACAAGTTTCTGCCCGTTGATCTCGCTGAGGGATTGTGCGCTGCCCGGCGCGGCAGTGACGGTGGCAAGGCAGAGAGGCAAAATCACGGGAAGAGCGGCAAGGCTGCGGTAGGAAAGCTTCATCTCGATTCGATCCTGTAAGGTGAGGTCGGATTTTCCCGGAGCGTGAAAGCGTATTCCGGAAGCCGCCTAATTGTACGTCAGATTCGCACGGTACTGCGCCTCAGCCCAAGGTCCGTTGCAACCTGGCCGCTGAACCCCATCCGGCTTTGGTGTGCGAGGTAAGAACTGCCAAAGGGCTGGGCAGGCAAACGATGGGTGTTTTCCGCAGCGCGCGGCCCACGGAGAGCATGTCGTGCGGCGCGGCAATGGGCTTGATATACTCAGCTTGCGGAGGAGCGCGCGTCGATCTGCGAAGCGGGAGTAGTTCAGTGGTAGAACGTCAGCTTCCCAAGCTGAATGTCGCCGGTTCGATCCCGGTCTCCCGCTCCATAAAATCAACAACTTACAAAGAGACCTAAAAACCTCTGCTCCATTTCTGCTCCAATTACATCAAGAAGAGGCTTTTTTCCAGCTGATTGACCGCCGGCAGCCTGTTCTCGACCGGCGTTTGCGTGTACACGTTTTGGTTCACATCAAGGCTGTGGCCGAGCTGATCGGCGACCAATTTTCCGCTCACCCCGAGTTCGTTCATCAGCGTGGCGTGGGTTCTGCGCATGACCAGGAAATTAGCCCAGCCCATACCGATCTTGTCCAGTTTCGGCTTGATGTTCCGGTTCCAGCAGTTGTCCTTTGACATTGGGGTCATCCGTTCCGACGGGAAGACCCACGCATTGTCTTGTGTGGATACCGCCATCATGCGCCAGACATCAATGTCCCGCAGCAGCCCTTCGGGCAACGCAGCCTTGCGAACGGATTGATCGGTTTTAGGTGAGTCGATGGTTCCCCTGTAGACCCTCTGCCGAATATCCGCGTAGGACGATTTTAGGGTTCCCCAGGTCAACGCGAATATCTCGCCCGGACGCATGCCCGCCATGACTGCGAGCTTTACGACCAGTCGCTCCCGTTGATCGAGGGCACCAAACAGCATTTGCACTTCCTTCATATTCATCACTTTCCGAACCGGCTTTGCCGCGTCCTTCGGCGTGAATAGCAATATCGCGGGGTTTCTGACAAGCAGACCTTCAGCCATTGCAAGGTCAAAAATCTGTTTCAGATCCCAGCGCAGGTGATCCACAGTTGAGAACGACAGGTTTTTCGCCTTGTCGTCCAGTACATCTTGCAAGCCGTCTCGCCGGAAGGAACCTAGAACAATCTTGCCGAGGCCATCGACCAGATGGATTCTGACGCGGTTCATATTATTGACACGCGTCGAGGCTTTCCACTTGCGGCTGTAATAGGGGAAATAGACTTCTTCCACGAACTCGCCAAACGTCCATGCCCTGTTCTGGTTTTGCTTGGCTTCGGCTTCCGTCACAATCCCGTCAACGATTGCCCGTGCTTCCGACTTGGTCATGTCCTTGACCAACCCGATCACGCGGCTCTTGTGGCTTTTATCGACCCACCACATTGCGACCCATCGGCCATCTTGCTTCTTGACCGAACCTTTTTGATACCGACTCTTGCGCATGGATTCTCCTTATGCGCGTTTACCGGCATCCCGTTCTGGCAATGTCGATATGTTAGCATCAG
>JAKBHH010000158.1 GCA_021836865.1 Acidobacteriota bacterium | reverse complement strand
CCTCGCGCCGTATGACCTGTTCCCTGCGCTTGCCGTCCAGCCGGGCCAGACTACTCTGCTCAAAAATCCCAACACCGTCTACGTCTACGCAGACAGTAGCGCGCAGATGCTCAACACAAGCCCCATTGCTGCCGGTGGGGTCTTCCGCTTCTACGGCCTGGTCTTCAACGACAGCGGCACCCTGCGCATGGATTGCGCCCAGGTGAACGATGGCGTCCCCGAGTAGGCGCCGCCTGTCTATCGCCCCCTGGCCCAGGCCAGCCCATCGGTCCCCAATCCCGTTGAGATCAGCCGCCGCGTCTTCCAGGTCTTCATATCGATCTCAGCCACCTGGTGACTCGCCGTGCAGGAGACAAATGCCAGCTTGCCGTCCGGGCGCATCACCACCTCCTGCGGGCTCTTGCCCACATCAATGTTGCGCGCCACCGTCATCGTCCTCAGGTCCACCACCGCCACCTGGTTCCTGCCCGGAATCGCCATCAGCAGCCAGCGCCCATCTGGAGTAGGCGCGCTGCCATAGCCCACGCCCTCCAGCGGAATCCACTTCGCCACTTCCTCCGTCGCCGTATCGATCACCGCGATGCGCGGCTGCGTCTGGTCGGCCGTAAACACCCACTTGTCGTCCATGGACACGGCAATCCGCTGCGTGTTGCCTGACACCTTGATGATCTTCACCATCTTGCGCGCCGCCATGTCCAGCACTGAAACCGTGCCCGGACCCACGTTAGCCGTGTAGCCGCGCTGTCCGTCGTGCGCAATGGCCAGCATGTGGCTCTCCGGCTGCCCGGTGGGAATCGACCCCTCAAGCTTCAGCGTCCTCGGGTCGAGAATGCTGACGCTCTGATCCAGCTCCGTCGTCACATACAGCAGCCCGTCCTTCGGCCCAAACACCGGGCAATGCGGACGCACTCCATGGCCGAAATCGACGGTACCAACAACCTTCTCCGCCGCAATGTCGATCACCACCATCGCGCGCCCGTCCGTGCCGGGCTGGCCCACGCCGGAGTTGCCGTAAATCGGCACATACGCCCGCCGCCCATCCGGCGACGCCTCCACTTCATGCCCGGTGGTGCCGCCCTCGGCCACCGATCCAAGCACAATGCCTGTCTCCGGATCGACGATGCCCAGGCTGTCCAGCCCCTTTTGCGCCACCAGCAGCCGCGCCTGCTGGGCAACCGCCACCGGCGCCATCAGAGACAGAAGCATCAGAGCAACCGCGCCATGCATCGCCATCCCAATCCCCTCTTTCGCACCACGCACAGACTATATCCCAGCTCTGTGCGCGCGGTCGTCTGCAAACCGCGCTCCGCGGCAAATCCGCTATCCTTGCAACCATGCCGCTCCCCTCAGGCGATTGCGAACTCGTGCAGATCATGGACGCGGCTCTTGCCGATGCGGCCCTTCGCGCGGGCCCCTGGCTCGCCTGCCGGCCCGGCTGCACGCAGTGCTGCCACGGAGCCTTCGCCATCCACACTCTCGACGCCGAGCGCCTGCGTACCGGCATGGCCACGCTGCGCCGCGAGCAGCCCGCGCTCGCCGCCGCCATCGAACTCCGCACCCGTCTCTGGCTCGATGAACATACGTCCAGCTTTCCCGGCGACCCGCAGACCGGCCTGCTCGGCTCGTCTGAGCAAGACCAGGCCCGTTTTGAAGACTTTGCCAACGACGCGCCCTGTCCTGCGCTCGACCCCGCCACCGGCCTCTGCGATGTCTACACCTGGCGACCCATGACCTGCCGCGTCTTCGGCCCGCCTGTCCGCATGGATGCCGCGGAGGACGACGTCCAGGCGCTCGCCTGCTGCGAACTGTGCTTCGTCGGCGCAAGCGAAGCGGAGATTGCAGCCTGCGAGATGCAGCCTCCGCATCAGCTGGAAAACCGTCTGTTGGCCGAGTGCGAAGCATCCTCCAAAGCCGACCCATCCGGCCACACCATCGTCGCCTTCGCGCTCCTGCCGTAGCCATGGCCCGGCATCGCGCGGACTCACGCGCCTCCAAACCATTGCCTCTTGCCAAACCACCGCGCAAGAGCGCATAGAATGGACAACCGGCACAATCGTCTTCGCTCGGCCGGGTCACTTTCCATGCCCGTCGCACACCTCACCCTCGAACTCCGCATTGAACACGCCCGGTCGCTCAAGGACCGTCGCCAGGTCGTCCGCTCCATGAAGGACCAGTTGCGTCAGGGCTTCAACATCTCCGTCGCCGAAATGGATGAAGCCGTCACCTGGCAGTCGGCCACCCTCGGCGTCGTCGCCGTCTCCCGCTCGCGCGATTACCTGCACGGTCTCATTGAAGAGGTGGAGCGCGCCGCGCGCCGCATGGCCAATGAGCTGGGCGCGGAACTGCTCGATTCCTTTTGGGAATACCTTGAAAGCTGACGCCGCGACTGCCCCTTTCGGGTTAAGGCCGCGCCCAGGACCTCTGCTATCCTATGGGGTTTACCCAAGGGGACTTCGCACCATGCCAGAGCACAGGGCACGCAAGCACCATCAGGATCGCGTAGCGGAGACGCTGCGCGAGGAGATCGGCGCCATGATCGAGGGCGAGCTGGTCGACCCGCGCATCGCTTTCTGCTACGTCAGTGAGGTCATTTTGAACCCTGGCGGCAAGTCGGCGCGCGTCTACGTGGCTCTGGATAGCGCCGTGCCCGACATTGCCCACGCCGAGGAGGAGACCGTCGCCGGGCTTGAAGCCGCCAAGGGCTACATTCGCTTTGAGCTCAAGGAGCGCATGGGCGTGCGCCATGTTCCCGAGCTCAGCTTTCTTGCCGACCGCTCCGGGCGTTTCCAGGCCCGCATCGACGAGCTGATGAATCGCTCCCGCAAGCGGCAGAAAGCACCGAAGGAGTAGCCGCGGATGCAGGCCAATCGCGCCCAGGCTATCCCGCAGAACCCACCGCCCGCTGAGGCGGATCCCATCCTCGGCATCCTGCGCGTCCTGCGGGAAGGCGAGCGCTTCCTCGTCTGCTCTCACTCGCGCCCCGACGGCGATGCGGTCGGCAGCATGCTGGCCATGGGCATGCTCCTCCGGCAGATGGGCAAGCGCGCCGACCTCGTCACAGCGGACCGCATTCCCGCCGTCTATCGCACCCTGCCCCAGGCCGATGCCATTCGCACCGCCATGCGCGTCCACGGACCCTACGACGCAGCCATCCTGCTCGAGTGTGACGGCCTGGAGCGCACTCGCCTGCTGGGCCTGGAACCCTTTTTCGCCATTAATATGGATCATCACCTGAGCGGCACGCCCTGGGGCCAGGTGAACTGGATTGACCGCAACGCATCCAGCGCCGGGGAGATGGTCTATCGCCTGGTGCAGGCCGCAGGCGGAACGGTCACGTCGGAGATGGCTACCTGCATCTACACCACGGTCCTTACGGATACCGGCGGCTTCTGCTACGGCTCCACGCGCGCCTCCACCTTCCAGCTTGCCAGGGAGCTGGTGGAAGCCGGCGCCGATCCCATCCGCATCGCCCAGGATGTGTACTTTTCCACCCCCGCCGCAAAGCTGTTGCTGCTCGGCGCGGCCCTGGGCAACCTGCATCGGGAGGGCCGCCTGGCCTGGCTCTGGGTGACCGACGAGGATATGCAGCGTACCGGCGCAGCCGAAGAAGACTGCGAGGGCATTGTCAACTATGCCCTCTCCATCGCCGGCGTTGAGGCCGCCGTCTTCCTCCGCGAGCTGCCCGAGGGCCGCATGCGCGTCAGCCTACGCAGCAAAGGTCAAGTGAACGTTGCGGCGATTGCCGGCTCGCTCGATGGCGGCGGGCACGAGAATGCCGCCGGTTGCACGCTCGACGGGCCGCTCGCCTCCGCCGTCGACGCCATCCTGAACGTGATGCGGAAATGCCTCGCCGCTCCCAACGGGAGCCGCCGCTAGTGTCCTGCTCAAATCTGTTAGCCTTGTCCCTGTTGCAATCTGAATGGGGTTATTCCGTCCTGGAACTCTCGCAAGCCGCACGTCTGGCCAGACTGCCGCTACCTTCCGCTGCAGCCCGGCAAACCGGCAAGGGCTGCTCAATCAAGTCTGCACAGCCCCCAGGAGATGTTTTTTAAGTGGAGACTACACTGCAACCGACTGCGCCAGATTCGCCTGAAGGCCGACACACCCAGCCAACCCGCTGGGCAGTCGGCGCAGAAGTGGCCGTATTCCTCGTGTCCTCGCTGTTTTTTGTCCTGTACGGTCAGATCCCTCTGCTCGGCGGCGACGGCCTCGGCCTGGTAGGCGCCGACGAGCCACGCTATGCCCAGATCGCCCACGAGATGCTCGTCCGCTTTGACTCGGCGCACACCCTCAAGGGCCGGCTCAGCGCCTGCGTCACCCCCTACCTGCACGGCCGCCCCTGGCTGGAAAAGCCCGCTCTCTACTACTGGCGCGCCATGTTCGTCTTTCAGGACTTCGGCGTGCATGACTGGAGCGCCCGCCTGCCCTCAGCCAGCTTCGCCTTTATCCTCGTTGCGCTCATCTACCTGCATATGCGCCGCTTCCGCCGTGGCGGCCACCTGGATGCCGCGCTCATCACCGTCGCCTGCGCGGGCATCATCGGCTTTGCCCGCGGAGCATCCACGGACATGCAGCTCGCCGCGCCCCTCTCCATCGGGCTCCTCGGCTGGTATGCCTGGTATGAGACCGGCTCCAAGTTCTGGCTCTTTGATATCTACTTCTTCACCGGCGTCGCCACCCTCGCCAAGGGTCCCGTGGCTCCATTCCTGGCCGCGCTCATCATCATGGCCTTCGCCATCCTCCGCAAGGAGTGGTCCATCGTCCGCCGGTCGCTCTGGTGGCCCGGCGTCCTGCTCTATTTCGCCATCGTCCTCCCCTGGTTCATCGCCGTCCAGCACCAGAACCCGACCTTCTTCCGCGAATTCTTCCTCGAGCACAACCTCGAGCGCTTCACCACCAATCGCTATCAGCACGAGCAGCCCTTCTGGTACTACCTCGTCGTCGTTCTGCTCGCCGTCATGCCCTGGACCATCCTCGCCCTGCGCGCCCTCGTGGACGGTATCCAGACCTCGGTGGCGGAGTGGCGGCTGCGACACGCAAGCCCAGCCAAGCCCAAGCCCAGCCGCCCCGGCGATGCCTTTCCTGAGTTCCTCGTCCTCTGGGCGCTCATCCCCATCGTCTTCTTCAGCTTCTCCCAGTCCAAACTCCCCGGCTACATCCTCCCTTCCATTCCTCCCATCACCATCCTCACCGGCGACTATCTCTTCCGCCGACGCAAGCCAGGCCTCAGCCAGTGGGAACTCATCGGCCACGCAGCCATCTCTGGCCTCATGACGACTTTTGCCCTGCTCCTGCCCTGGTTTGTGGTGCGCGGCGCGCACATGCCCCCCGTCAACATGCTGCTGGCCGCGCTCATGGCCGCCGCGGGCGCTGGTTTCCTCATCCTGGTCGTCGTCCATGCCTACGGCGTGGCCCGCCTCCGCCTGGCCACCACCGCCGTGCTCGCCATTCTCGTCCTGTTCCTCTATGGAGTAGGTCCGTTCTGCGGCATTCCCGCGGTCAGCGCCAGCAAGCGCGTCATCCATCTGCTGGACCGCTCTTACTCCGCCCGCCCCTTGGCCCAGCAACTGGATCGCCTCGCCCCCGCCGATGAGACGGTTGCTGTCTTTCGCGTCCGCCGCGACGTGGAGTACGGCCTTGGCTTCTATCGCAATCAGGAGATCGTGAACTACGAAGACACCGGCGTTCCCGACGGAGAACACCTGCTTGTCGCCAGGGTCACCGGCCGCGCCGGCGTTGACCTGCACACCACTGAGGCGCTCCGAGAGTACCTGGAGGGCCGCCAGTATGCCCCCGTCCTCGGTTGGCCCGAGCAGGGACTCGAGGTCTACCGCGTCGGGCCCCGAAACACCCCTTGAGCCCGCACGCACGCAATCCAAAGCGTGCGGATCGGCCCAACTCGTGTACATTGAGCGAAAGATGTGCTTTGTCCCCCCACGCGCTCCGGGTACTCCGCAGGATCACGCCGGGGGGCCACTGGAATCGCCTTCAGCCGCCAAACCCAGACGACCATGACAACCGGGGCCACTATCGAGATTCTTGACCTGCGGCACTTCGCGGCGCCCGTGCTCCGCCCTTTGCTGGAAGCGGAGAGCGCCCTCTGGCTTGACCGCCTCCACTGGGATTACGGCAGCTCTTCCAGGCTCCTGCTGCAGTACCTCGACAGCCGCATGCTCCCCGGCTACGCCGCCGTCGAGCAGGGACAGATCACCGGCTACACCTTCTGCGTCTATGAGGAGACCAAAGCCGTCATTGGCGA
>JAKBHH010000061.1 GCA_021836865.1 Acidobacteriota bacterium | reverse complement strand
TCCCGCCTGCTGCGCGCCCGGCTTCAGCTGCGCGAGCGCCTCAGCCGCTACTTCCGCAGGAAAAGAGGGGCTAAGAAATGACCTGCACTGAGTTCCTGGCCCTCCTTGACGACCTTATTGATGACTCGGTGAACCCCGACACACGTGCCGAGTTGCAGCAGCACCTGAAAGGCTGCGAGCACTGCGAGGTCACCCTCAACACCACGCGCAAAACCATTGAAATCTATCGCTCCCACGAGATTTACGAGCTTCCAGCCAGCCTGCGAGAGCGCCTCCACGCGGCCATTATGGCCCGCTGCAAAAAAGGCTGCTGAACGCCACCACAACTTTCCTCCTCGATTGACGTCTGTCCCCCTAGAGTGCCCACGACTTCCCGCGCGGCATTCACTTCGTCCAGGAGAGCGACCGATGAACTGCCTGCTTGGCCCCGTTGCGGCTCTTTTGTCCCTCAGCCTGCTCTGTCCCGCCACGCCCGCAGCCGCCGCAACCCCCGGCACCGAAACGTCCCGATCAACCTTCCAGTCCACCCAGTTGCAGGGCGATACCCGCATCCTTCATGCCCTCAACCGTTTCACCTTCGGCCCGCGCCCTGGCGACCTGGAGGCAGTCCGCTCCATGGGCCTCGATGCCTGGTTTGAATCGCAGTTACATCCCGCCAGCCTCGACCTCTCAGACCTCAACGCGCGTCTCGCCCAATTCCCTGCCATGCAGTTGAGCACCGAGGACCTTCTCTACCGCCTCCCCAGCAATGCACTGCTTCGCCAGATGACGAACCGCAAGCTCGACGCTCCGCAGGCCGATCTGCCCTACGCCATTTACACCAACCAGATGGAGCGCCTCCAAGCCCGGCGCGAGCAGCAGCAACAGCAGAATCCCTCCAGCGCCAGCGCGCCTCAGGAGCCAGTGCCGCCGACAACCAGCGCGGGCAGCAACGGCATGGGCGTGGACACCGCGACCGAGCAGGCTGAAAATCCAACCCCCATGGCCAAAGAACCTGTGCCTGCCTCCGGGCAGGACCAGATGCCTGGCGCGTCACCGCGAGGTGCGCCCGCACCACTGCCCGCGGATGCCTCGCTGCTCCAGTCTCTGGTCGCCCTTAGCCCTCAGCAGCGCATCGCCAAACTCGCGAATATGACACAGCCTGACTTCGACCGCTTCATCCAGGCCCTGCGGCCTCAGCAGCGTAAAGCCCTCGTCGCGGACTTCACACCCGAGCAGAAGGAGTCGGTTGCCGCACTGGAGGGCCCCGAGCGCACCGTCGTCGAAGAGCTCATCGCCCAGCGCCTCACTCGCGATATTTACTCCACCGCCCAGTTGCAGGAGGTGATGACGGACTTCTGGTTCAATCACTTCAATGTCTATCTGCGCAAAAACGAGCAGATGCCCTATTACCTAGTCAGCTACGAGCGCGACACGATCCGCCCCCTGGCCATGGGAAAGTTTGAAGACCTGTTGGAAGCGACAGCTCACAGCCCAGCGATGCTGATCTATCTCGACAACGCCACCAGCATCGGTCCCGATTCGCTGGCTGCGCAGCGAGCCGAGCGAGCCGCCTGGCGCAACCCCGGCAACCAGCGCAAGGCCCCCGAAGGCCTGAACGAGAATTACGCCCGCGAGTTGATGGAGCTCCACACTCTCGGCGTGAATGGCGGCTACACCCAGGCTGACGTGACCCAGGTGGCCCGCATCCTCACCGGATGGACCGTGGACCGGCCTGTACGCGGAGGCGGCTTCCAGTTCAACCCCAACCGTCACGAGCCCGGTACAAAAAAAGTCATGGGCCAGAAGTTCAAGGACCATGGCGAGCTTGAAGGCCGAGAACTCCTGCATTTTCTCGCCACCCGTCCGGCCACGGCGCAATTCCTCTGCCACGAGATGGCAGTGCGCTTCGTTGCGGATGACCCCCCGCAGTCGCTCGTGGACCGCATGGCCAAAGCCTACATGGCCAGCGATGGAGACATAGCGCAGGTACTCAGGACGCTCTTTCATTCCCCTGAGTTCTGGTCCACCAGCGTCTATCGCGCCAAGGTCAAAACACCAATTGAGTACGTCGTATCTACAGTGCGCGCCAGCGATGCTGGTGTTGATAACCTGCGCCCGGTGGCCAATGCCCTCCGCCAGATGGGCATGCCGCTTTACGGCTGCATCCCACCCACCGGGTACAGTTGGAAGTCCTCCGACTGGGTCAGCACGGGCTCTTTGGTCGATCGCATGAACTTCGCCCTGGCCCTCGCCGCCAACCGTCTGCCCGGCATCTACGCAGACTGGGCACCTCAACCCCAGGACGAAGCGCCCCCATCCGTCCGCGCCCGGTCCAACGAACCCATCGCCCGTGAGGAAGCACGCCTCGAGTCCATGCTCATGCCTGGTGGTCTCAGCGTCTCCACTCGTGCGGCTCTGCTCCAGAAGTTTCAGCAGGAGACCGCCTCGCCACAGGCCATTTCAGCAACCTCCGCAGACAACGCCCGTGCAGCCAATGCTATCGAGCGACAGGATCAATTGCTTGCTGGGCTTCTACTTGGATCACCCGACTTCCAGCGCCGCTAGAGAGGTGACATGCCATGCCGACATCCCGCCGATTTTTCCTTCGTAACGGAGCCCTGGCTCTCGCCGGCACAACTGCTATTCCCAGCTTCCTGGTTCGCTCTGTACTGGGTCAGACCGCCGTTACACCCAAGCGCCGTCTCATCGTCATCTTCCAGCGCGGCGCCGCCGACGGCCTCAACATCGTCGTGCCCTGGCGCGAGAAGAACTACTACTCGATGCGCCCCAGCATTGCCATTCCGCAAAACCAGGTGCTCAACCTCGACGGCTTTTTCGGCCTCCATCCGTCGCTCGCCGCCTTCAAGCCGCTTTATGACCAGGGCCATCTCGCCGTGGTTCACGCCGTCGGATCGCCCGACATGACCCGCTCCCACTTCGACGCCCAGGACTACATGGAGTCTGGCACGCCCGGCGTCAAAAGCACCCGGGACGGATGGCTCAACCGCGCCTTGCAGGCTGAAGACCTGCGCTGTCACTGCGACCATTCGCAATTTCGAGCCGTCGCCCTCGGGGCCGACGTCCCACTCACCCTCGCCGGCAAAGTTCCCGCGATTGCCCTCAACAACATCAACAATTTCACCGTCGGCGCCCGCGGACCCGCCCCTTCACCCGCAGCCAGCGCATTTGAAGCCATGTATGCCGGCAGCGGCGACCGCATCTTCCACGCCGCCGGCGAAGAGACATTTGACGCCGTCCAGATGCTCCGCGCCGCCAATCCCGCACAATACGCGCCCGCTCCCGGCGTCGAGTATCCCAAGTCTGAATTCGGCAATAACATGCGTCAGATCGCTCAGCTCCTCAAGGCCGATCTCGGGGTTGAAGCCGCCTTCACCGACGTCGCAGGCTGGGACACGCACCAGAATCAGGGCGGCGTCAACGGCCAGCTCGCCAATCGCCTCCTCGACTTCTCGGTCTCCATCGCTGCCTTCTGGCGCGACATGGGCGACGACGCCGAGAACATCACCCTCGTCACCATGTCCGAGTTCGGGCGCACAGCACATGAAAACGGCACCGGAGGTACGGACCACGGACATGCAAACGTGATGTTTGTACTCGGCGGCCAGATCAAAGGCGGCAAAATCTACGGTCGCTGGCCCGGCCTTGAAAATCACCAACTCAACCAGGGCCGCGACCTCGCCCTCACCACCGACTACCGTCAGGTTCTTGGCGAGATCTTAAGCAACAACCTCGGGGCAACCAATCTCGGCCTGGTCTTCCCCGGCGCCGAGGTCACTCCCAACCGGTTCCTGCGCCTGACGTAGGCCTCACGGCAGCGCAGGAAATTCCATCCTTTCCGCGGATGCTCTGCGGAAAGGATGGAGCAACCTCTGTGTCGCGGTTCTGGTAGCCATCTCTCCATGCAGGAAAATCGAGCCGCGACCCCAACCCCGCGCTGGCAGTCGCCACGCGGGATGATGTACCCTCGTGATTGGCATGAAACTTCAGCACTTTTGTCTTGCATCTGCCTTAGTCCTGCTTACGGTCGGGAATCTCCGTGCGCAGGACTCCGCCAAGCCCGCCGACGAAATCCCCGACGCGCCCCAGGCCACTGCCGCCGCGATGGTGCAGCCCAACGGCCCACACGTCATCATGGACACATCCATGGGCCGCATCACCTGCCAGTTCTTCCAGAAGCAGGCCCCCAACGCCGTCGCCAACTTCATCGCGCTCGCCCAGGGCACCAAGGACTGGACCGACCCCGTCACCCACAAGAAGCAGCACAACAAGCCCCTCTACGACGGCACCACCTTCCATCGCGTCATTCCCGAATTCATGATTCAGGGCGGCGACCCCGCCGGCACCGGCATGGGCGATCCCGGCTACACCTTCCCCGATGAGTTCGACCCCAACCTCAATTTCGATGTCCCAGGTCGCCTCGCCATGGCCAACTCCGGCCCCGACACCAACGGCAGCCAGTTCTTCATCACCGAGCAGGCATACCCAACGCTCGACCAGCACTACACCCTCTTCGGCCAGTGCGATGAGCCCAGCGTGATCGTGGTCCAAACTATTGCCCGCGTCGAGCGCGACTCGAACGACAAGCCCATCACCCCGGTGTATCTCAACAAGGTCACCATCATCCCAGAAGGCCAGCCGCTGCCGCCGCCTCAGACACCGCCACCACCAGCCGCACCCGCCGCAGCCCCCGCGCCGCAGCAGTAGGCCGCCATCCTCTTCTCGGGTTCACGTGTGCGCACGCCGTCGGGAGTGGTGTAATTTCCGGCTTGGCGGTCATTCGCCCGAGAAGATCTTTTTGGATGCATCTACAAGGCGTAGAATCTGATCGATTCAATCAAGGCGTTACGGGGCACGCGAAAATGAACGGCTGCAGATGGGCCCGCACCCGCATAAAACAGCATCTTTCAATCTATGCTGTCGGCGCATTGCTATTCGGTGTGACTGCTTGCTCCAGTCAGAAGGCCAATCCACGTTACGGACAACTTGTGGCGACAACCTTTTACGAGCACCCCTTCCAATTCAATTGCTCGCCCAGCCCGCCGCCGCAAAGTGCGCCTGCTTTTACAACAGGTTCCAGGCCTGCTCTCTACGCTCGCTCACGCAGCAATGCTCTTGACCTGCCGCTTAGTGCGGTTCCTTCTTTGACGATCGCTGCGGAGTTGGGGAATCTAGTCGAAATCGCAGCGTCCCCCCAGGCTCGCTGGATCGTCCACTATTGCGCGACGGGAAAAGGCAATACGCCCGAGGAGGCTGATGTCAACTTGCAGAAAGTCTCGATGCAGCGCACCGGAAGTCTGCTCACTTTGAACAGCCCTGGTACGATTGGATACGGACGTCTGCTATTGGATGTACCCGCCGGAGCGCCACTGACCGTGCATAGCGACGATCCTCTTGAGATCCACGATTTATCGGGGCCGGTCCGCGTCTCGAGCTTGGGCCGTGCTGTCATCCTCAATACCACCGGACGCGTGGATGTTCTGGCCATGGCAGTTAATTTCGCTGGCTCACAGGGTTCCGTCTTTCTCAATGCATCCCAGGATATTAGCTTCATGATTACAGCGACAAGGTTCCAAGGCAGTTTGGGCGCCAATGCGCAACATCAGGTAAACGCGTACTTCCCACCCGGTTTTCAGACCCCGGTAGAGGTCTTTGTGACCCGCCCGAAGGATTTCGTTTGTCGCGCCGATTTCTGCTCCAAGATGAAGAAAGGCCGCCAAGACCTCCTGTACCGGTTCACCTATGGCAAGACTGAAGGTGCATCTGACGGAATCGGCATGAGATCCATGGACGCACAGGTCGTGCTTGACACGATTCAGTGAGGTCCGACTACTCATGGGCCGCGCCGGGGTGCGGCTTGTATCCGTCTCGTCGGCAATCCGGAAACTGCACTACCGCCGCACCATCCCCGCGCACAGCGCTCCGTTATAAACTCATCGCAATGCACCTCACCGCCACCTCCGCTTTGCTGTTGCCGCTCGCGCTCGGCCTCACCCTCGTTGCTTCTCCATCGCATGCGTCCGCACAAACCGCACCCAAGGCTTCCTCGAAAATGACCAAAGCACTCACTCCTGAATACGTGCAGCGCTCCGCCATCGTCATTGACACCCACGCCGACACGCCCCAGCGCTTCGTCGATGAAGGCTACGACCTCTCCGATCCGCTCAACGGCGGCAACTTCAACCTCGACTCCGCCCACAAGGGCAACCTCGGCGCAGAGTTCTTCTCCATCTGGGTCGAGCCAGAAGCCAACAAGGGCCACTACGCCCGCCGCACCCTCATCCTCATTGACTCCGTCAGGCAGCAGGTTGCCCGCCACCCCGATGCCATGCTCTTCGCCACCTCGCCCGCCGACATCGAGCGTGCCCATCGCGAGCACAAGCTCGCCGCGCTCATGGGCATCGAGGGCGGTCACTCCATTGAAGACTCGCTCGCACTCCTGCGCCAGTACTACGCCCTCGGCGTCCGCTACATGACCCTCACCTGGGCCAACTCCAACGGATGGGCCGACAGCTCCGGCGACATCGACGATCCCAATGTCCTGCATACCAAAGAGGGCCTCAACGAGTTCGGCAAAGACGTCGTCTATGAGATGAATCGCCTCGGCATGATGGTCGACATCTCCCATGTCTCCGACCGCACCTTCTACCGCACCCTCGTCATCACCCGCGCGCCCGTCATCGCCTCGCACTCCGGCGCGCGCGCCCTCTGCGACTCGCCGCGCAACATGACCGACGACATGCTCCGCGCCATCGCCAACTCCGGCGGACCCGACTCCAAAGGCGGCGTCGTCCAGGTCAACTTCTACTCCGCTTTCGTCTCCCAGTCCTATCGCAACGCACTCAAAGCCATTGAGCCCGAGGCCAACAAAGTCGTGCAGGCGCTCAAAGACAAGTACAAAGCAGAAGGAAAGGAAGCGCCGCAGGCTGAGATCGAAAAGCTGCAGCGTCAATACGCCGACCGCATCCCGCGACCGCCGCTCTCCGATCTCATCGATCAGATCGACCACATCGCCAAAGTCGCCGGCATCGATCACGTCGGGCTCGGCTCCGACTTCGACGGCGTCAACGGACAGCTTCCACAAGGCATCGACTCGCCCGCCGATCTGCCCAAAATCACCGCCGCCCTCATGGCACGTGGCTATTCTGCCGACGACTGCCGCAAGATCCTCGGAGGCAACCTGCTCCGCGTCTTCCGTGAAGTCGAGCAAGCGAGCAGAGAGTTGCAGGCCGAGAATCGCCCACGCATCACCGCTAAACAGCCCTTCGGCAAGTAAGTGGAAACGCGCGAAACGCAGTGACGCGCTCGCTTGTGGCTTATCGGGCTCACCGCGCCGCCTGCACCGCGTTGACCTTGTTCAACGGCGCCATGATGCCAACCGGAACATCGTGAAAAAGCTTCGCGGGCGAGTGAACGCAAAGCCCCAGCGGCTTCGGCAGCTTCGAATTGCTTTGGCAGGAGCTTTCTTGCAGTCTTGCACCCGGTGCTCAACTACGCTCTGCCGTCGGCCAACGAGATCCGTTCCTTCACGGCTCACGCTGCAACGGCTTCCAAACAGCCAGGGCTGCCCGCCCCGCTCCGTAGTAATCCACTACACGGCCCACCTCCGCGTAGCCGTGCCTCCGGTAAAGGCGCAGGGCCACCTCGTTCTCTGCATCCACGTGGAGCCAAAGAAGCCCAGCTTCTGCATCCAGCGCAGACTGCTCCACAAGGCGCAGCAACTCACTACCAACGCCCTGTTGCCGCTCTCCGGGCTGCACCTCGATCGTCGCCAGATAGGCAACCAGTCCCCTTAGCTGCCTGCTCCATTCCACGATCGCAAATCCAGCCATTTCCGTCTGGTTCTCCGCAATCCAGGTTACCCCTTGGTCTGACTGTGTAAGACGCTGCATGTACTTGCGCGGAAAGCGAAGCGGCGGCTCGAAGCAGATCATTTCAATCGCGTAGAGAGCCTCAAAATCACTCGGCCTGTAAGGGCGATACCGCATCCCTCCACTTTACGCAATCCCAATACAAAGGGCCATCCCCGTCAGGAGGATGACCCTTTGCGGTCGCGCCAGTCCGTGCGCCCGTTTAGACTTTTGCTTCCAGATCGCGAATCACGCTGAAGAACCGCTCGTCGAGTCTGCGATTGGTCGAGATCGCTTCCTTGATCGTGATGTCCGTGATCTCCGTTCCGTGCAGCACAGCAATCCGGCCCCACTTCTTCTCGTGCACCATGTCGATCGCGTGCAACCCATAGCGCTGCCCGAGCAGACGGTCATAGGCCGTTGGCACACCGCCGCGCTGGGTATGGCCCAGATTCACGGAACGCGTCTCAAAGCCCGTCTTCTTCTCAATCAGGTCCGCCAAAGCTTCGCCAATGCCCGAGAGACGAGCGTGCCCAAAGGAGTCCACCTCTGCTGAACCAATCACCTGGCCGACTTCAGGCAGGTGGCATCCCTCCGCCACAACGACCACGCCATAGTGCTTGCCGTGGTCGTAGTTGTACTTGAGCAGCGCGCAAACATGATCGATGTCAATCTCCTGCTCCGGCACCAGCACCACATGTGCACCGCCTGCAATACCCGAGGCGTACGCGATCCAACCCGCATCGCGGCCCATCACCTCTACTACAACCACGCGGTTGTGCGAGTCCGCCGTTGTGTGGATGCGATCAATCGCCTCGGTCGCAATGGACACTGCCGTGTCGTAGCCAAATGTTGCATCCGTGCCGTTGATGTCGTTGTCAATGGTCTTCGGCACCCCCACACTCGGCACGCCGTTTTCGCTCAAGTAGAGCGTCACAGACTGCGTATCGTCCCCGCCCAGTGCAATCAGCGCGTCAATCTTGTTGATGCGCAAAACCTCCTGCACCTTTTCAATCCCGCCGGGAATCTTCTTCACGTTCGTGCGCGAAGAGTGAAGGATCGTGCCACCCTTCAGTTGGATTCCATCGGTGCTTTCCAGTGTGAGAGGAATCCAATTGTTATCCAGCACGCCGCGCCAGCCATTCAAAAAGCCGATGAACTCGTCACCATAGGTTTGGATGCCCTTTCGCACGGCTGCATAGATCACCGCATTCAAACCGGGGCAGTCGCCTCCACCGGTCAACAAAGCAACTCGCATTTGAAGAATCTCCTCTTCGATTTGGCACAGCCGCATCAGACTATGCCGGAAGCAATTCCCTGGGTTTACGCGTCCGGCAGCAGACAGGCAGAAAACTCAACGCCTTAATTAGTGTAACCCGCAGCTGTAAAGAGAAATCGTGAGACAGATCACCTTCATCCAGTTTTCTCCTGCAAAATGTTTTTGCGCCTTGCTATCTACGGCCAAAGTGATTCAATGAGATATGCCCGGAACCGGTGCGCTCTTACTGCTGGCCTTCGCCAGCCTGGTCGTGGTGGTGCTGCTCGTGCTGCTGCAGCTCACCCGCCTGGGATTTCTCATCCGTTCCACCATCCCGGACCGGCCGAGGAGGCGCATGTTCATCGCCTCGGTCTCCTTCTTCGTCACTTTCCTTGGGGTGCGGCTGCTTGTCAGCCTCGTCATTCACAACCATGGCCCCTTTGACTGGGTCGTCGTGCGGGGGCTCCACATTCATCACCTGGTCTGGGGAATTCTCATCCTGCTGCTCGTCGGCTACGGATGGCTTCTCGACCTGGGTCGGTCGCACTCCCCGCTTTCCATCTTTTTCAGCCGCCTGATGTCCGTCAGTTACGGAGTAGGCGCCGCGCTCACCCTCGACGAGTTCGCCCTCTGGCTCAACCTCGAACCGGACGCGTACTGGTCCCGCACCGGTCGCCTCAGTATTGACGCAGTCATCCTCTTCGGCAGCATCCTTGCCATGGGCGCATGGGGCGCGCCTTTTTTTCGCGGGTTGCAGGTTATGTGGAGCAAGCGCGGGCTTTTCCGCCCCAAGCCGGGCGTTGTGGTTGCGCCTATTCGCCGCGTGCGGTTGCTTCGTCCGCGTAGAGTGCGGCGATCACGTCCGCGTAGTGCTCCGTAATCACCCGCCGCTTCAGCTTCATCGATGGAGTGAGCTCGCCGGACTCCTGCGACCACTCCTCGGCGACCAGACGGAATCGCTTGATCATCTCAAAGTTGGCCAGCCCCGCATTCGCCGCCCGCACAATTTCCTCGTAGCGCGCGATCACTCGCTCGTCTGCGATCAGTGCGGCCCGGTCTGTCGCCTCAATACCCTCCTGCTGCGCCCATGTTGCCAGCGCTGCAAAGTTCGGCGACACGATCGCCGAAATGAACTTGTGCTTGTCGCCCACCAGCGCCGCCTGCCCGACCAGAATATCCGCCTTCAGCCTGTTTTCAATCGGCTGCGGTGCGACCAGCTTGCCGCCCGAGGTCTTCAACAGTTCCTTTTTGCGATCTGTGATGTAAAGAAACCCATCCGCATCCAGCCGCCCAATATCTCCCGTGCGGAACCACCCCTCCGCATCAAAGCACTCCGCGTTGGCCGTCGGCTTCTGCCAATAGCCCTTGAATATTGAAGGCCCGCGCACCAGAAGTTCCCCGTCCTCGGCAAACCGCAACTCCACATTCGGCATCAGTTTCCCCACCGAGCCCATCCGCTGGGCTTTCGGCGAGTTAAGAGCAATCACGGGCGAAGTCTCCGTCAGCCCATACCCCTCCCACACTGCGATGCCTACTGAGGCAAACCACTTTGCCGTATCAATGCCGAGCGGCGCGCCGCCGGACAGGAACAGCTTTACTTGTCCGCCAAACGCCTCGCGCACCTTGGAGAAAATCAGCTTGTCCGCCAGTTTCCAGTTCAGAGCCTCCGGCTTTTTGCCCGCATATACCGCATCGCTGTGCTGCGCCCCCACTTTCACCGCCCATTGCAACAGGCGCTTCTTGACCGGCGAAAGCGAAGCCCGACGCTCCACCTCCTGGCGAATCTTTTCGTATACGCGCGGCACGCCCACAATCACCGTCGGCCGCAGCTCTCTCATCGACTGCGGCAATCGATCAAATTGCGAGCAGTATGCAACTTGAGCGCCCTTCCCAAACAGCACGTAGTCCAGCGCACGCGCCGTGATGTGCGAGAGCGGCAGAAACGAGATGCACGAATCGGTCGCATCCATCGCAAAATCCGCAACCGCCACGTTCTGGTTCTGAGCAATGTTGCCGTGGGTCAGCATCACGCCCTTCGGCTCACCCGTCGTGCCGGAGGTATAAATCAGCGTTGCCAGATCTTCCGGCTTAGCGGACCGCAACAATGCGTCAAATCCGGCATCTCGCTCATTCCCTCTCTTGTCCGCACCCGCAAGCACTTCTCTCAGCGGAATTGCCCCGGCGGGCGGTGCCTCCGAATCCATCAACACAATCCGATCCAACGACATGCTGCTCCGCACCGCTTGCAGTTTGTCAAACTGCTGCCGCGTCGAAACAATCGCAACCTTGCACCCCGCATCTTGCAGGAGCACAGCAATCTGGTCGCCTGTCAGCGTCGGATAAATCGGCACATCCGCCGCGCCAATCGCGAGGATGGCAAAATCCGCAACCGACCACTCCCAGCGGTTTTCGCTGATCAGCGCAACCCGATCGCCACGCCCGACACCCCAGCTTTGCAGGGCTAACGCAAGCGCGCGCACGCGTTGGTAAAGCTGGGCAGACGAAATTGGGAGCCATTTCCCATTCTCGCCTTGCCAAAGCACTGCGCGAGGGTTCCCAGCGGCTGACACATGAAAAAAAAGGTCATTGATCGTGGAAAGTGCGAACTTTGCATTCATAGGAGAAGTGTCTGAAGTCCTTGCCAAAAAAGGTGGGTTGTGATCACTCGAAAGTGTACCAGTCATTACCAACGTGATGGGTCCCCGGTTCCTCCCGAAGCCTTGCCTGCCGGCGGATCTCTGACCACAATGCGGCTTTGTCGCTCCGAGCCGACAAGCCACTAGAACCAGTATTCAAGCGGCTTATGCGCTCACATCCCTGCGGGTTTCCACACCGGCCGCTGGGCGAAGCTCTTGAAACGAGGCACACTCTATCCCTTTACTTGTGAGCAAAGTGCAACCTTTGTACCATTTCGTCAAATCGCCTTTTTGGGGACGATGAGTGAGGCCGGCAATCAGTGCGATTTGCTTGCTGGCCCTGACGGCTCCTCGACGATGATCAACCTCCACGCAGCTCCGGTGTATGACGAACCAAGTCCGAGCCTCCTGCACTCCCTGTTTTTCATCGAGCAGGTTTGCCTGGGCTTGACGGCTCAGATATCTGCCATGGCTCTGCTCGGTTGGCTTTTTCCCGGCCTGCGGCACTCTCTGCCATCTGTGCTGCTCCAGATCAACGGTCCACAGGCGCTATCGGCCCTTTGCTGCTCCTTGGGCTTTTTCCTGGCGGAGCCGGATCGCTCTCCAACCGCGCAACTTCCCACCTGGATCTTCGCCGGGATCACCCTCCTGCTTTCGGTCTCTTCGATCCCCTTCGGGAACCACAGGTTCCTCACTACTTTCTCTCATATCGTGCCTATCATTCCGATCGACGGGTCGATAGGCAGCTTCAATGGTGGCGCCCCTGCGCGATCCGCGATCGCATTCGCTTTACTGGCTATTGTCACGGTCCTAGTGCGCGCTGGTACGCCTTTCCTCCACCGCCTTGCGAACATCACAAAGATCACAATCTGTCTTCTGGTCGTCAATCTCTTCTGGGAATTCACATTAACCGCCGCCGGTGCCGTGACCCCCTCGCAAGTCAATCCGGTTTCGCTTCCGACGCTTGCCTGTCTGATGCTGCTGAGTTTTGTTGCCGTTTTGTCCGGATCAGAGCTCGGTGTCTTCCGCATTTATTTTGGATCATCCATCGGCAGTCGAGTGGCACGCTGGCTCCTCCCTGTCCTCATCTTCCTCCAATGTTTTCGAGAGGCGGTGCGTGGGCGGATCCTTCTCAGCCCGACAGGTCCATTGTCCTTCGTCGCTCCAGTTCTGACCTCCATTGCCACGGTGGTGCTTTTTGCACTCGTTTGGGTCATCGCCCGGCGCATTAACCGCATGGAAAATGAAATTCGCGACCTGACTCTGCGCGACGGTCTCACCGGCCTTTATAACGTGAAGGGTTTCCATCTCCTGGGAGAGAGCGCCTTGTTGTCGGCACGCCGGGCCCGGATGCCCTTCGCCGTCCTGTTCATTGACCTTGACAAGCTCAAGGAAATCAACGATACCCATGGACACCACATCGGCTCAGCCGCTCTAACAGAGACGGCAAAGCTCCTCGCCACAAGCTTCAGAGAAAACGACATCATCGGTAGGATCGGGGGCGATGAGTTTGCCGCCGCCGGCCAGTTCACATTGGATACAATCACCGCGATCATTCAGCGCTTGCACGCTGTAACCGCGGCGCGCAATCCAGAGTTGCAGCGCCGCTTCCCGCTTAGCTTCAGCATCGGCTATGCCATCGCTAGTGGTAACTCCTCAGAATCTCTCCGCGACCTCATCGCAAAGGCAGACATGGCCATGTATCAGGACAAGAAGTCCGCTCGTCGCGCATAAAGATAGCTCACAGATGCACCCATCACTCCGCACAGAAATTTCATCGGCTCCGTCGGGACCCGCCCTGATCCCGTCTCAACCTCTTCGATGCGCCACATCCTCGTACACTGCTGCATAGGCCCGCGCCGGCTTGTCCCAGCCAAAATCCTGGGCCATCCCATTCCGCATCATCGTTTGCCATGCTTCTCTGTCGCGGAAAGCATCGAGAGCTCGATCGACCGCCTGCAACATTGATTCCGCCGAGTAGTCCTGGAACTTGAATCCTGTTCCTGTCGCACTTTCCGCATTCCACTCTTGCACCGTGTCTTCCAGCCCGCCTGTCGCTCGCACAATGGGAACGGTTCCATAGCGCAGGGCATAAATCTGGTTCATTCCGCACGGCTCGTAGCGAGAAGGCATCAGAATCATGTCCGAGCCCGCCGTCACCTTGTGCGCCAGGGCATCGTCATACCGAATCTGTGCTCTTACTCGTTCTTGCCGACGCACCGCCCATTCCCTCACCAGCCTTTCATAGTGCGGCTCTCCAGTACCCAGAATCACAATCGCCAGATCCCGTTCAGCAAGTGCATCGGCAGCCTGCATAAGCAAGTCAAAACCTTTTTGATTCGCGAGTCGTGAAACGATTCCAATTGCCGCTGTCGTTGCCGGCAGCTCCTGCAGGCCAAAGGCATGGAGCAGGTCTGCCCTGCAATCAGCCTTGCCCGCGAGATTCTCGCGTGTGTAATGAGCAGCGAGGTTCCCATCGCGTGCCGGGTCCCAGTGCGTATCGTCCACGCCGTTCAGAATGCCCCGCATCTCCTGGGCACGCCAGTGAAATACCCCGTCCAGGCTCGCTCCATATTCCGGCGTCTGAATCTCCTCGGCGTAGCGTCGGCTGACCGTCGTAATCATGTCGCTGTAAACCAATCCGCCTTTTAAGAAGTTGAACGTACCGTAGTGCTCCACACCGTTAGGCGTGTAAATGTCCCATGGGAAAAGCAACCGCGCGATCGTCTCAGGCGGAAACCATCCCTGGTAGCCCGCGTTGTGAACCGTCAGCACCGCGCCGCTGGAGCGAAGCACGGGGTCCACCGCATACAGAGTGCGCAAATACACCGGCAACAGCGCCGCCTGCCAATCATGCACATGGAAAACCTCAGGCACTCCAAGCTGCTTGCTAGCCTCCAGAACCCCACGGCAAAACAGCCCAAACCGCTCCCAGTTATCCTGATAATCGCCTCCCTGGTTCGCGTATAAACCCTCCCGATCGAACAGTTCCGGACAATCTATAAAGTAGTACTGCACGTCCTCACGCTTGCCTCCATCCATAACACGCAAAAAGCGGTTGTAGTGAGAAAATGGAATCGTGATGGAGGAAATCACCGTTTTGTAGTCGCGTCCAAGCTGCTGCCGCACTGTGCCGTAGAACGGCAAATAGACCGTGACCTGGTGACCCAACCTCGCCATGTAGCGCGGCAGCGCACCCACGACCTCTCCAAGGCCACCTGTAGAAGCGAAAGGAACGCACTCTGAGGCAACAACCGCAACCCTCATCATTCACTCTCCCAGCTGATTCGTGTTCTTCTCTTCGATATCGCCGAACGCCATTTCCGCATCGGCAAGCCTCGCAGACACATCCATACCAGATGGCATCTGTACATCCACTCGACACTCCCATCTGGAACGCTCTGCGCACAGAGCACAGCCGCTTCGCGATCGGCAACCCAAGGGCCATGCGCTACCTGCCCGAAATTGGCCCGCTCAGCGCCACGTGCGATCAGACATCTGCAAGTTATGATGCATTGCGCGGCCTCGCCGGTCCTGGCGGCCTGCTTGCCGTATTTCTTGAGGCACCGCCGGAGCCGCCCCCCGGCTGGTCGCTCACGCGCACCGGCGTGCTTGACCAGATGACCTTTCAAGGCTCCGGTCTTCCACTCCCTATCCGACTGGAGCCCAAAGCCACCCTTCGTCGCCTCACAATTGCCGATGTCCCAGCCATGCTTGAGCTCGCCTCGCTCACGGAGCCGGGCCCCTTTAGGCAGCGCACCATCGAGCTTGGCGCCTTTTGGGGCATCTTCCGAGAAGACCGCCTCCTCGCGATGACTGGCCAGCGCCTCCAGTTGCCGCATTTCGCTGAGGTCAGTGCGGTCTGCACTCATCCGGAGGCGCGCGGCCGCGGCTTTGCACGAGTCCTGGTCGCCACCGTGCTCGACGCAATTTGTCGGCGATCTAAAACACCATTTCTGCATGTGCTCGCCGAAAATGATGACGCCATCCGCGTCTACGCGGCGGCGGGCTTTGCGTTGCGGCGTAGACTGCATCTGGCCGTGCTCAAAAACGAAGCCTAGACACACCTCCGCCGCAGCCCCCAGCCACAGCTCAATTAACATCAGGGGAGCCATGACCGCGAAATCCAGACTCGGCCAGAACTTCCTCCATGACGCAAACGCCATCCAGCGCATCGTCACCGCGCTGGGCGATTGCTCGACGCGGACCGTGGTTGAAATTGGCCCCGGTAAAGGCGCCATCACCCGCGTCCTCGCCGGCCATGCGCGACATGTGCTGGCCATCGAGCTTGATGCCGAGCTAGCCGCGCGCCTGCGCTCCGAGCTCTCCCCGGAGCGCGTCTCGATCGTGAACCTGGATGTGCTTCGATTTGACTTTGCCGCCGCAGCGGCCCAAACCGGGGAACGCCTGATCGTCGTGGGCAATCTGCCCTACTACATCACTTCGCCCATTCTGCTCAAACTCGCCGCCAGCCACACCGCGCTCGATCATGCCGTCCTGATGGTGCAGCGGGAAGTGGCCGACCGTGTCGCCGCCGCGCCCGGTTCGCGGGATTACGGATTCTTGTCCGTCGCCACGCAACTCTACGGCTTCGTCGAACCTCTGTTCACCTTGCCGCCGGGCGCCTTTTCTCCCCCGCCCGAGGTCCACTCGACGGTCCTTCGCTGGCGCTTTGCTCCTCGTTTCACTGCACTGGGTGTGGACCAGGCTCAGTTCCTGGCCTTTCTGCGGAAAGCCTTCGCACAAAAACGCAAGACCTTGGCCAACAATCTGCGCGCCGCCGGCGTTCCATCCGCGCAGGTAGCCGAGCTGCTTTCCGCAGTCGGTATCGATGAGAAGGCGCGTTCAGAGGCCTTACCCGTCGAGTCCCTGGCAGACCTCTGGAAGCAGATCGCCGCGCTGTCCAACGGGTCACTCTCCAACCAGATTTCTACCTGAGAACAATCCGCATGAGACCGGGGCTCCGCTTACGCGGCAGGCTCATTCCCACTTAGATCGGCGCTCCTCAGCGGTGACCGCCCCCTCCGCCGCCGCCGTGAGACCCGCCGCCACCGCCGCCTCCGCCGTGCGATACACCGCCTCCGGTGGACCCATGGCTCGAGCCTGAACCGTGGAAGCTGCCTCCACCTGCGCTGCCAGCCGCTCCGGTCGCGCGCCCAGAAGAACCCAGTTGTCGGGTGCCCGTTCCGCCGCCCCAATTGCCCTGCCGCCTACCCGCATTTCCGTAGGGGTTGCCGGTATAGCCATAATGCACGCCTGTACCCGGCCGCGAAAGTGGCGCCATCTGCCGATTCTGCCCAGAAGCAAATCCGTTCTGATAGGAAGGTCGAGGTGCCAGCGGCCTGAGTGGCTGCAACGTGTTGCCCGCAATCACTCTTGGTGCATTCCGCACACGTGGCGCGTTGTCCGTCGGGTTCGGCACCAACCGATTCACGCTGATAACCGGGTGCGCCTCATACTTTCCCTGCATCATTGGGGCGCCATGCACCGGTAGCACCGGCCCGCCACGCGGCTTCATGGGCGGCTGGTACCGCTGGGGGCCGTTCCCCACATTGGATGCCCAACCGCCGTTCCCCCACCAGCCGCCACCACTACCCGGCATCCAGCCCCAGCCAAAGCCGGGATAAAAATCCCACATCCCCATCGCATAGGGCATAAAGCCCCACGGCTCGCCTGAAACCCACCCGTACCCTAATCCCGGAGTCCAGAGCCAACTACCCCAGCCATAGGGGTCCCAACCTGAATTCTGCGCCTCATAGGGAGACCACACGTATCCCTGACCCGGTACGTTATACCAATCCCCATTCGCATCCAGATCGCTCCATGCCGGGTTGCTGCTGTTTGGCAGGCTCGAGGTCGCTGCCGTCCGAGTCGCCTCCTGCGCGGTCAGTGCCTGATCCCGGTCTGAGTTCCACGCATCCCAGGAGTCCGGTTCAATCGACTCCAAGAGCGCCCAGTTGGTCGGATCTGCGCTGTTCAGGCGCACGCTCTCGCCTCCATGCATATCTACAGACATCGTGCTCCCATTGTCCAGGTGGGCATTCCCAGAGAACACCGCCATCTCTCCAGGAGGGTTATCCAGGTCGATGCGAAACACCGTAAAGCCGCTTGCCGAGGCCGCGTTGTTGCCAAACCGCACGCGCATCCGGTCCACGGAACTGTCACCCTGCAGCTCAAAGTAGCCCAGCCCGCTCTGCATCAAGACTTCCGTGTCCGTGGATTCGCCCTGCTGGCGAAGCACGCTTAGCGTCATCGAACTGTTCGGAGAGATTCGGGCGACGCTTCCATCTTCAAACTGCACTTCAGCGCGTCCATCATCTGAAGTCGAGATTTGCGTCCCTTCAAAGAGCGGGGAATTTACCGGGGCCTGCTGTGCCACGATCTGGTTGCCCATCGAGAGTTGCACCTGGCCCTCGACATTGCTCAGTCGCACGGCCCTTGCTCCGGGGCCCTGACCTTGCGCCAGGGTCTTGAATGGAGAAGACAACAGGCAAGCCGCCACTACAACCGCAAACGCTGACCATCCCTGCTTCCTGAGCCCGCACTTCCGCCCAATTCTCATCTGCCTTCCAACCTTTCAGGCCATTCCCACCACTCCGCTTCAGAGGAACTGCTAACAAACATAAGACACCGTGATGGGCAAAAAGTTGCTCCCTAGTAGGCCCTCTCCAGCGTTTTATTGCTGGCATTCCGCAAGCTTTTCCGCCCGTCTTCGCACCCGCTCCATCACGGTTGAGTCGTCCCCAAGGCGCAGAAGGATGTTCCGGATCGTGCGGATCTGCAGTAGCCGGCCGTCACCCGCCGCTTCCGTGAGATAGTCCATCTCCTTATCAAGCCCCAGGGGATCGTGCACCAGAATCATTTCCAGTCGCGCACCCTCAATCAGGGTTGCTGCAACTGCAATCAGGGAGTCTGCCACAGCCCCGATCTCCCGATCCTTCGCAAAGTTGAACTCGCAAGCGCCCACGCCGTTCGGCCCGCTGTATTCGAGCTTCTTCCAGCCTTGGAACGCAACTTTGCTCCGGCTCTCGCACTGCCCCGCCTGAAGGGGATGATGGCGGAGAATTTGAAACATCTGCCCCGCAAACGTGCCGCTCAGTTGCACATCCCGGTCAATCACCACAGGCTCGATTGTCGCCGAATCTGCCCCTTGAGCATCCCCCCGTTCTGCATGGAAATGACCGCTCCCGTCAGGATGCACCACCAGGGTCCAGCGGGCAGGGACAAGGTCAGGGTTAGAGAAATCCAAACGCAGCGAACTCTCCTGAGCTCCCCGCACCATCGTAGCCGGAGTCAACAGAAACACTATGAGCCACAACGCCTTCATCGACCAACCCCTTGCCGCAGCAGCGTTTGTGCCGTGTGAATGTGGCAGATGGCCACCGCAAGCGCATCGGCGGCATCGGCCGGCTCCGGCACCCCCTCCAGACCCAGCAAGCGCGCCACCATATATTGCACTTGCTGTTTATCCGCAAGTCCATATCCAACCACGCTTGATTTGATCTTGAGCGGAGCATATTCCGCCACGGGAACTATTTGTCTGGCGGCTGCCAGTAGCGCCACCCCGCGCACCTGGCCGAGCTTCAACGCAGACTTTGCGTTGACCGAGTAAAAGACCTCCTCAATGGCGACCACCTCGGGTTGCCACTCCGCCATGCGCTGCGAAAGCTCCTCAAATACCTGAGCCAGGCGCTCAGGCAGCGGTTTGGATTTGCTCAGACGAATGGCCCCAACCGCCTTGCAAATCAGTCGAGGCTGGCGAGCCGCAGAGTCTGTTTCAACCACTCCAAACCCCGTGATCTCTGTTCCACAGTCAATTCCAAAGACCCGCATCGGCTGTCAGTGTACCGCAGTGAACCCTGGCCCGGTACATCGACCTCGATGGCAGCATCTCTCGGCTTTGACTGCTTCAAATTGGAGCCGCCGCAGCAGGCGGTTCAGCCTATGCACTGAACAGGCGCCCGACAGTTCCAGTACGGATTGAATTCATCCCCAGTCGGCCCTTTCCCGCAGGACCTGCGCCGAACGGTCTTGGCCTGCCGACGCACTGCATCCTCCGCATTGACTTCCGTGCTCAGGCTTGGCTTCTAAGCGCGCACCCTGAACCCACGTGCCACCTCTCGCGTCTAAATCGCAAACCGATGTCAGATTCCCGGCATCCCACAACGTAGTCCGTTGTCCCGCCGCCATGTGACCTCAATCACCCGTGCAAGGAACCCATGGCTGCTACGCTTTTCAATGTCACGGGGATCTCACCTTGCGAGGGCATCATGAGCAAAGTAACGACCAAGGGCCCGCTCAGCACGGAACTGCTGGCCAAAATGGACGCCTACTGGCGCGCCGCCAACTATCTCTCCGTCGGTCAGATTTACCTCAGAGACAACCCGCTGCTCGATCACCCGCTCAACCTGGAGGATGTGAAGCCCCGCCTGCTCGGCCACTGGGGCACCACGCCTGGACTCAACTTCCTCTATGTTCATTGGAACCGCATCATCCGCGAGCGTGACCTGGATATGATTTACATCATCGGCCCCGGACACGGTGGCCCAGGGCTCGTAGCCAACACATACCTCGAAGGTTCTTATACCGAGATCTATCCCCATATCGAGCAAAATAGCGACGGCATCAAGCGCCTCTTTCGCCAGTTCAGCTGGCCTTACGGCATTCCCAGCCATGTCGCGCCAGAGACACCCGGCTCCATCCACGAGGGCGGTGAACTGGGCTACTCGCTGGTGCATGCCTTCGGCGCGGCGTTCGACAATCCAAACCTCGTCGTTGCCTGTGTAGTCGGCGACGGAGAAGCCGAGACTGGCCCGCTGGCTACAAGCTGGCATTCCAACAAGTTTCTCAATCCCGCTACCGACGGAGCCGTGCTTCCCATCCTGCATTTGAACGGCTACAAAATCGCCAATCCCACCATTCTGGCGCGCATCCCTCACGCTGAACTTGAAGATCTGATGCGCGGCTATGGCTATGAGCCCTTCACACTCGAGGGTGATGACCCACCCACCATGCATCAGCAAGCGGCAGCTGTCTTCGACACCATCTTCGACCGAATCGCGGAAATCCAGAAGGCCGCGCGTCAAGACGGCTCAACTGATCGCCCCGCCTGGCCCATGCTAATCCTGCGCACGCCCAAGGGCTGGACAGGCCCGAAGTTCGTCGATGGCAAGCCGGTCGAAGGAACCTGGCGCGCTCACCAGGTCCCCTTCAGCGAACTGCGCGAGAAGCCCGACCATTTGCGCCTGCTTGAAGAGTGGATGCGCAGCTACAAGCCCGAAGAGCTATTCGACGGGAAAGGCGCCTTCCGCGCCGAACTGGCCGAAATCGCACCTAAGGGTCGCCGCCGCATGGGCATGAACGCCCACGCCAACGGGGGCCTCCTCCTGCAGCCGCTCAAGGTACCCAACTTCCGCGACTTCGCTGTAAAGATCGAGGGCCGCGGACAGCACGACTTCGAATCCACGCGCATCCTGGGCCGCTTGCTGCATGCGGTGATGGAAGCCAACAAGGAGCAGAAGAACTTTCGCGTCTTCGGTCCTGACGAGACTGCCAGCAACCGCATCGGCGATGTCATCACCGGGACCGGCAAAACCTGGATGGCCGAAACGCTGCCCGTCGACGAGAACCTGGCGCAGACCGGCCGCGTGATGGAAGTGCTCAGCGAACACATGTGTCAGGGCTGGCTTGAGGGCTACCTGCTCACCGGACGCCACGGCTTCTTCAGTTGCTATGAGGCCTTTATCCACATCATTGATTCGATGGCAAACCAGCACGCCAAATGGCTCAAGGTTACCCGCGAGATTCCCTGGCGCAAGCCCATCGCTTCTCTCAACTACCTGCTCAGTTCGCTGGTGTGGAGGCAGGATCACAACGGCTTCTCGCACCAGGACCCCGGCTTCATCGACCACCTCGTGAACAAGAAGGCCGACGTGGTGCGCGTCTATCTGCCGCCGGACGCCAACACACTGCTCTCCGTCGCGGACCACTGCCTGCGCAGCAAAAACTACATTAACCTCATCGTCGCAGGAAAGCAGCCGGCTCCGCAGTGGCTCACTATCGAAGAAGCCATCGCACACTGCACCACCGGCGTCGGAACCTGGGAGTGGGCCTCCAACGATGAGGGTTCGCCCGACGTGGTCCTGACCTGCTGCGGCGACGTGCCCACGCAGGAAACGCTGGCTGCCGTCATGCTGCTCCGTGCCCGCGTCCCCGACTTGCACGTCCGCGTTGTCAACGTCGTTGACCTGATGGCGCTGCAGCCGCAATCCGAGCATCCCCACGGCTTGCCCGACGAAGACTTCGATCGCCTCTTCCCGGTCGGCGTACCGGTCGTCTTCGCCTTCCACGGCTATCCCTGGCTCATCCACCGGCTTACCTACCGGCGCCACAATCACCACAACATACACGTGCGCGGCTATAAGGAAGAGGGCACCACCACGACACCTTTCGACATGTGCGTGCTCAACAACATCGACCGCTTCCAGTTGGCGCTGGATGCCATCACGCGCGTCCCACGGCTCGCATCGCAGGCCGATGCCGCGCGCCAATGGTACTCCGAAGCCATCCAGCGTCATCGCCTCTACGTTACGGAAAATGGCGAAGACCTGCCGGAAATTCGCGACTGGCGCTGGCAACAAGGCTGAACCTCTGCCCAGTGAGATTACCCCCGGCAGAGCCGGGGGCTTCGTTTTGTGAGCCGCTCGAAGCGGCTTGAGCGGGGTCGCTAACGCGGCCCCGGTTGAGTTGGGCCACCTTATCGGTGGCAGGTCATCGCCACATG
>JAKBHH010000060.1 GCA_021836865.1 Acidobacteriota bacterium | reverse complement strand
ATTCTTCTCGCCGCGCGCCCGCAGTTGGTCGCCGGGGTGTACCGCATCAATCGGCGCCGGCTGCGCAAGGTCAAACCGCACCGACCCGGGCGCGTACCGCTTCAGGACCGTTTTATTGCTCACATGGATGGTCACTGTCTTTGCGGTCGTGCCCGCGCCGCTGGTCACTACAATGGCGCCCTCTGCGGCATTCACGCTCTTCACCAGTCCGCCCACGCCCCGCAACTGCCAGTCTGCGCGTTCCTTCTGTTCCTTCTCCGCTACATCGGCGCGCTTGATCGTCACAATCTGCGCTGCCTGCGGTGTTGTTCCTGCCACCCCGGAAGCCAGTTTCACCAGCACGCGATCTCCGGTCTCCAGATCCGCAAGCCGAATATCGACGGCGGCGCTCAGGTCTTTTTGTCCAGGTTCCACTCGCTTCAGCACAGCCGATGCGGGCACTTCGACTTCGCGCAAGCCATCCGCGTCCGTCTTCACCGTCAGCGTGTCGCCGCTTAACGCGGTAATGGTTCCCACAAAACGGTCGGCTGGCTGACCGTAGACCCACGTTGTGGCCGCAAAGGCCAGGGCCAGCAGCGTCGTGGTCAGGCGGGCGTTAGCGTGCATATCTTTCTCGTGTCTCATTGGCTCAATCTCCAGAGCGCTCTGCGCGCCTGGCCCGATAATGCTTTCTGTTTCGATAGACGAACGGTGGAAGGGAAAAGTTGAGGTCTCTGTACCGATGCGTGAAATGAATGCAGGATGTACCCGTAAAGTCAACCACGCTGCGAGATTCTTCCGCTTCTCTGGAACCTGCAATCCTTAAGACAAGCTGAAGATGCATGCCTTCACTGCGATAGTTGAGCGGTTTCCAAAAACGTATAGCTTCCCGATGGCGCGGGAACCACATGCGTCAGGCGACGGTTGTGCACCACCACCGTATCCAGATACCACAGGTCGATCGCCGGCAACTGTTGCGCCAGTATCTGCTGCGCCGCTACATAATCCTTGCGACGCCGCTCCTGGTTCGTGCTTTGCGCTGCGTCATCCAGCAGCGCGTCCAGGTGCGGGTTTGAATAATGCCCGCGGTTTCCGCCCCTCGGCGAAAAATTGCGCGTCGCAAACACGTAGCTGAAGATGTCCGGCTGTTCATTGCCGCCAATCCAGCGCAGGGAATACATCTGGAAGGCTCCCCGCGTCACATCCGAGTAGAACGTCGCAAACTCGAAGCTGCGCAGATCAAGGGCGATCCCCACGCGTGCCAGTTGTTGTTGGAGCACGGCCGCCAAGAGCCGCACATCCTCCGCATTGCTCGTCTTCATCGTCAGATGAAGACGCACCCCATCGGTTCTGCGACGGTATCCAGCCGCATCCAGCAATTGCTCGGCGCGCGACGGGTCATAGTCATAACGCGCCACAGCCCCTGTCCAGGCCCAGTGAGTCGGCGGCAGAAGACTCTCTGCCGGCTGCGCGTGACCGCCCAACAGCGTCCTGATGATCAGAGCGCGATCAATGGCGCATGCAACCGCCTGCCGCACACGCACATCGCTCAGCAGCGGGTCGCGCACATTGAATGCCAGGTATTGAATCTCCGTGCCCGGGCTGTCCTCAATTTGCAGATTGGGCCGTGCGGCCAACTCCGGCAATGCATCCATGGCAAGAGAATTGATGGCCACATCGCCCGATCCTTTCTCCAGTTCCAGCGCCTCCGTAATCCCATCCGGCACAACGGCAAAGCGCACACGCTCAATCTGCGGTACAACTCTCCAACTCAGCAGATTGCGTTCAAGCACGACATCCAGGTCCATCTGCTGGCTCACAAAGCGAAAGGGTCCCGTGCCTATCGGATGCCGCCAGAACTCGGGCCCGCTGCCCTCCGGCACCACGCCCAGCGCACCTGTCGCAAGATTGCTCAGCAAAAAGTTATCCGCATATTTCAAGTGAAAGACAACCGTTCGTGCATCCTGCGCTTCAACGTTCTGCACACTTGCATACGCCGCAGCCTTAGGCGAAATGACTGTCCCGTCTCGCATGGAGTTCACCGTCCACTCGACGTCCCGCGCGGTCAACTCTCGTCCATCCTGAAAGCGCACTCCATCGCGGAGATGGAAAACCCACGTCAGAGGGTCAGGCTGCTCCCAGCTTTGGGCAAGTGACGGCGTGAATTGAAAGCTCTCATCGTGCGCCACCAGCCCGTCGAAAAGCAGGGCATCAATTCGTTGCGACTGAGCATCCGCGCCGATCCGAGGGTCAAGATTCGCGGGGCTACTCTCAATCAGAAACACCAGCGTCCGCAGGTCTCGGCTGGCGGAGTGACAACCTGCCATCATAAGCAGACACGCCACCGCAAGCGTCAGCGTGTTCCGCCGCTTCTGTCGCCGCATGCGCAAAGGACGGGCGGGCATGAAACTCCAAGGTTCGTCTTCACGCATACGTCACCTGGCCC
This sequence comes from Acidobacteriota bacterium, assembly GCA_021836865.1. Taxonomy (GTDB): domain Bacteria; phylum Acidobacteriota; class Terriglobia; order Terriglobales; family Acidobacteriaceae; genus Telmatobacter. Next base: position 20,220 of record JAKBHH010000060.1, on the reverse strand, counting down.
AGAATCGCCCCGCGCTTCGCGCCTGTCGCGGCAGGCAGATTCCCGGGCAGCCTGTGCCACGTGTGCCATGCCAAGAGCGCAAAGGCCGCTGCCTCTTTGGCCGCAGCGGGCATCCCGAATTTCTCGCTCGCTGACAGTTCACAGCGCAGCGGCCCCAGCCTCTGGGCAAGCATTGCCATCAACGTTGCGTTCCGCGCACCTCCGCCGGAAACGATGTAGTCCACTGGCGTCGACTTCATCTGCACATGGGCAAACCGCTGGTAGCTCTGTGCGATACTCTCCGCCGTCAGCGCCGCAGCTGTTGCCAGCGCATCCTCAGGCTTCCTGCTGTGTCGTCTGCACGCGGCCAGAAATGCCGCTGCATACTCCCGTCCAAACTGCTCGCGACCCGCTGTGCGCGGCGGCTTCAGGGCAAAGTAAGGATTGCGCATCATCCGCTCCAGCACCGGTGCAATCACTGCACCGCGCGCAGCCGCTGCCCCGTTCCGATCAAACTGCTTACCCAAAAGCTCCTGCGCCAATCCGTCCATTACCATGTTGCCCGGCCCCGTATCGAATGCCATAACTTGCGCGGCCGATGCTCCTGCAGGAAGTGCCGTCAGGTTTGCAATCCCGCCAATGTTCTGCAGCACCCGCCCGCGCCTCGCATCCGCAAACAGGACATAGTCCAGCAGCGGCGCCAGCGGCGCACCTTGCCCGCCCGCCAGCATGTCAGCAGGGCGAAAATTCGAAACTACCGGAATGCCTGTCGCCGCTGCAATCGCCGCAGCCTCGCCCGCCTGCCATGTGCACGCAAAGCTCCGCCCTGCATACTGCGCCGCGCGCGCCTGATGATAGAGCGTCTGTCCGTGACAACCAACCAACTCCACCGTCACCCGATGCCGCGTCAACGTAGCCTGCACAGCCTCCGCATAGGCCAACCCCAACCGCCAGTTTAGCCGTGCCAGCTCGCAGGTCGATGTCTCGCCCGCGTTCATCGCAGCCAGCACCGCGCGCCGCAAAGCAGCGGGGTAGGGAAATGACTCATGCGCCAGCAGCGTCAGCCTCGGCCTCGCGCGGCCCACAGCGATCCGAATCACGGCCACATCCACGCCATCGGCCGACGTTCCGCTCATCACCCCGGCCACCGTCATCGCCCGCGCGCTCATACTGTATCCGCCTGTGTGGCCGTGCCCAATCGCCGCGTCTCCGCAGCCTTGACCCGCCGCATTATTTCTTCGTGGAAGCGCAGAATCCTCGTTCGCAGCGCTTCGAACTGCCGTACCGTCAGTGCAGGTTCCACTCCGCGCGCAAACAGTTTCGCTCGCTTCAGGCTTACATCGCGCGAGCGAGCAAACAACAGTTCCCGAAATGCCGCTGACCGCTCTCCTTCCGCAAGCAGCGTCTCATACGCCCGCAGAATCAGGTCCGCGCTGTGGCAGACCTCCATCGTGTCCATGCCTGCGCGCACCGCCGCTACCACAGCCTCTTCCATCGGCACGTGCTTCAGAATCCCGCCCATCTCCAGATCATCGGAAAAGATAATGCCGCGATAGCCGATGCGTTTCCGCAGCACTGTCGAAATCCAATACGACGACACGCTCGCCGGTTTATCTTTTCCGAGAGTCTCGGGGTATGCCGCATGATTCACCATTATCATCGGCAGTTCATTCCGGAGCACACGATATGGCGCCAGATCCTCGCGCCACATCTCCTTCCATCCGCGGCGAATCTGCGGTGTCTCCACATGCGAGTCGAGTGTCCCTCCGCCCAATCCAGGAAAATGCTTTGCGCACCCCGTTACGCCCGCCTCCGCCAGCCCAGTCAGAAACTCCCGCGCATACGCAGTCACATCCTCCGCACTCGCCGCCACAGAGCGCGTTCCCATTACCTTCGTCGACTGCGGCAGCGCCAGGTCCAGCACTGGCGCGAGCGTCGTGTTAAACCCGAAGGCCCGTACTCCCTGCGCAATCAATGTGCCCTGACGGCGCGCGAACGAACGGCTGGGCGTTCCATCCTTACGCGCTCTTTGCAAGAGGCCGAGAGCCCAATCCGCCGTCGCCGCCGCCTGCGCAGAAGGCATCGGCGCCAGCGCATCGCGCAACCGGTCAACCGTCCCGCCCTCAACATCCACACAGCGGAAGCTATGCGCCGCGCACAGCCCCGTCGCCTCATCCAACAGCACCCTGGTCTGCCTTGCATCGGCAATGTTCCGTCGAAAGAGAATCACACCGCCCGGACGCACAAGCTTCAGCCACGCGCGCTCCATCACGCTCAGCTCCGTGCCGCCCAGTCCCACCACCAGCAGGCTTCCCGCAGCCTGGCGCAACGCAACTGTCATCCCTTCTCCTTCAGTTCCTGCTGTAACTCTTCCAGCAGATTCAGCGCCTGTAGCGGAGTCAGTGCATTCACGTCCACGGACTCAATGCGGTCCACAATGCGCTGTGAAAGCGGCGTAAACATTGTCAGTTGCAGCGGCTCCGGCGCCGTCTCCACCTGCACGCTCTGCCGCTCCTGCCTCTCATGCTGGCGCAACACGTGTCGCGCGCGTTCAATCACCGCCGGAGGGAGGCCCGCCAGCCTGGCTACTTCAATGCCGTAGCTTTTGCTTGCCGCGCCCGGCTCAATGTTGTGCAGGAACACAATGCCGCCCGGCGTCTCCTTCACGCCCACACGCAGATTCCGGACCCGCGGCAGCTTCTCCGCCAGCATCGTCAGTTCGTGATAGTGCGTGGCGAAGAGGGTTCGCGCACGTGTCTCCGCATGAAGATATTCGACTGTCGCCCACGCCAGGCTCAGCCCGTCAAATGTGGCCGTCCCGCGCCCCATCTCATCCAGCAGCACCAGCGACCGGTGCGTGGCGGTATTCAGGATCGTGGCTGTTTCCGTCATCTCCACCATGAAGGTCGAACGCCCCCGCGCCACGTTATCGCTCGCGCCGATGCGCGTATAAATACGGTCCACTAATCCAAGCTGTAAGCTTTCAGCGGGAACGTAGCTTCCCATCTGGGCCATCAGCACCAGCATCGCCGCCTGCCGCAGATAGGTGCTCTTGCCGCCCATGTTAGGCCCGGTAATCAGCAAGAGACTTGGCCCATCCTCTCCTGCATTCAGGTAGACGTCGTTGGCGATGAACCTTCCCTCGCGCGTCTCCTCCATCCATTGCTCAATCACAGGATGGCGCGCCGCCACAGCCTCCAGCACAGGCTCAACTGTCAGCCGCGGCCGCGCATACCGCCGCAGAGCCGCAAGATGCGCAAAGTTGGCCAGCAGATCGGCCTCCGCAACGGCAGCCGATGAGCGGCGGATTCTCCTCGCCGCGTCCAGCACAAACCTCCGCAGTTCCGCAAAGATTCGCTTCTCAATCTCAATTGACCGATCGTGCGCGGTCAGAATCTTGCGCTCATATTCCTTTAACTCCGGCGTCGTAAATCGTTCAGCATTTACCAGGGTCTGCTTGCGCTCATAGTCAGCGGGAGCCATGCTCAAGTTAGCTTTTGTAATCTCAATGTAATACCCAAATACCGAGTTATATCGAACCTTCAAGGAACCTATTCCCGTCCTCTGCCGTTCTCGCTCCTCGATTGCCGCAATCTGTTGCCGCCCCGTGGTCGAAATCGCGCGCAGCTCATCCAGCTCCGCATCCACACCTGTCGCAATCACGCCGCCGTCTACCAGCGTCAGCGGTGGCTCGGTCACCAGTGTCGTAGCAATCCGCGCCGTCACATCGTCCAGCGCATCCAGTCGTGATACAAGCCCGCACCAAAGCGGTGCAGTCATCGCCTCCAGCGCGATCTTCAATCCCGGCAACCGTGCCAGGCTCGCTCCAAGCGCGCGCACGTCCCGCGGTCCCGCCGAGTCCAGACTCAATCGCGCCAGCAGCCGCTCCAAATCGAGAATGCCGCCAAACGCCCGCCGCGCCTCCTCGCGCTTCAGCAGGTCGCCGTGCGCCTCGCCCACCGCCTCATATCGCGCCTCCAGGGTCACCCCATCCGCCAGCGGGCGCAGAATTGTCGCGCGGAGCAGCCGCTTGCCCATCGGCGTCAGACATGCATCCAGCGTGTGATAGAGCGTTGCCCGGCTTTCCTGCCCCCCGAAACCGAGCCCGGCAAACAGAGGCTCCACCAGTTCAAGGTTCCGTACCGTCACCTGGTCCAGTTCCAGGGCAGTCGAGTGTTCTTCGAAGCGGAGTGAGTCAATGTGCAGCGCTTCATTCTTCTGCGTCGTGCGCACATAGTGCAGTACCGCGCCCGCCGCGATCGCCGCCGCATCATGGCCCGTCAGCCCGTACCCTTCCAGCGACCGCACGCCCAGTTGCCGCTCCACCAGGGGCACGGCAAACTCGCGCGTCCATACCCAATCCTCCACACGCGTCCGGGTTGCTGCTCGCTCCAGCCCTGCCGGAACTTCCGCGCCCGCCGCAAGCAGCACTTCGCTCGGACCTGCCTTCATCAGCGCGTCCACCGCCTGCTGCTGCGCCGCAGCACCCGCAAATTCCGCTGTCCGGAATTCGCCTGTGGAAACATCCAGCAGCGCGAGCGCGCACACCGATTCCTTCGGCGCGCCGCTCGCAAAATACGCCGCGAGAAAATTGTTCTGCTCCTGCCCCAGCCCTGCATCCAGCGCCGTCCCCGGCGACAGCACCCGCGTCACCTCCCGCCTGACGATTTTCTTAGTGAGCTTCGGGTCCTCCATCTGGTCGCAGATGGCAATGCGGTAGCCTTTGCGAAGCAACCGCGTCAGGTAGCTCTCCACCGCGTGATACGGTACCCCGCACATGGGCTGGCTGCGCTCGCGGTCCCGCGCCGTCAGGGTAAGCTGCAGCTCCCGGCTCACCACCACCGCATCGTCATAGAACAGCTCGTAGAAATCCCCCATCCTGAAGAACAGCAGCGCGTCCGGATTCTCCCGCTTCGCCGCCGTCCACTGCCGCATGAACGGCGTCAACTCGGTCGGAGCCTTGTCCATGGCCTGCGGGACAGACACCAGTTCAACAGAGTTCTCGTCTGGAGGGGGAGCCGTCAAAGCCGTAGGTCGGATCTCAGAGGGTTGCACGATTGATTACAAGATTACCGTGCCCGCGCGGCAAGCGATATGTCTCCGGCCGTCCGGGTGCAGCAGCTTTGGAGGGCCCGCGGCGCAGTTGGCTTCGCCACCAGGCCCTCCTTGTGTCCGCTCTTAGCAGCAGCACCGCATTCCTGATCTACTGCACCGGCGATCCCGTCTGGATCTGCCGGAGAGGTATCGCGTTCACCCAGCCGAAGACATTCGACACATACAGCGTGCCGCCGACGATAACCGGCGAAGAGGGCCCAAACGAACCGCCAATGTGTTTTTGTCCCAGGATCTTTCCATCTGAGACGCGAATTGCGGCAATATCTCCAGAGTGGTAGGGCACGTACGCCACGCCATCCAGTACTGCCGCTCCGGCGCGAATCTGGCTGCCCAGGTGCGCCGTCCAAAGCTGTTTGCCCGTCTTCAGGTCAAAAGCATGATAGTTTCCGCTGACCGGGCTGCCTTCATAGACAATGCCCCCGTCAATCATGGGAGTAGCCGTCTTCATCGCGGGCGGAACGGGGCCATTGGCCATGCGATGCTGCCACAGAATCTGCCCCGTTTTCGCATCCATCGCCAGCAGTACGTTCGCTACAGGGTTCGACGCATCTCCGGATTCAATCGTCGCTTCCTGGACGACAATTCCGGCAGCGTATGCGGGCGTGCAATCGCTGATGCCCGTTGCCACCAGACCGGGAATCGTGGTCTTCCATGCAATCTGTCCGGTCTGCTGATCGACTGCATAGAAGTAGTTCGGATACGTTCCGCCGAGGAAAATCTTGCCATCGCCTGCCACTGGAGACGACATGCTGACAAAGGACTGGATATCCGTTTTCCACACCAGCGTTCCGGCGGCCGCGTCGAGTTTGTAAACATTTCCGTCGCCGGTGCCGACATAGAGAAACCCGTCTACATCCACAGGAGTCGGCATGATTTCACCCGGCGTGTGATAGGCCCATAGTTCCTTGCCCGTGGTTCGATCGAGAGCATAGATGGAATTCAGTCCCGGACCGCGCACCGTGCGTTTGCCCCTCACGTAGTCCATGGTTTTTTCGTAATTGAAGTAGGCGTTTCCCGTCGATACAATCACGCGATCCCCATCCACCAGCGGATTGCTCATGTTCATGTTCCAGCCGTAGTGCGACCATACCAACTTGCCGGTCATGGCATTCAACGCATATGTGTAGCCATTGTCATCGCCAACATATAAAAGTCCCTGCGCGACCGAAACTCCCACGGGCATGCCGATTGTGTACGCGGTTGTCTTGAAGTCTCCATCCAGAGGAGGGCCGTTCAATGGGATCGCCCCCGCGCCGGCAAAGGCCCAAGTAACCCCATGTTGCAGCGCATCGGGAGCGGAATTGGGAACGGCAAAAACCGCATTGCGTCCAGCCACCGATCCATAGGTCTTCCACTCGGAAGGAAAATACTCGGTCACATCGGAACCGGGAAGATTTTCGGGGAAATTCTGGCTTGGAAACTCTTGCGCCACCGGATCGGTTGCCGTTTGCACAGCGGCTTGCGTGGAACAGGCGGCGCTTTGCAGAAAAAGAAAGCCAACCGCTGCAATAGGGAGCAGTGCAGCGCCTACTGCTTGCCGTACCTTTAATACCTTTTTCTTCGTCATTTTCCTCATGTCCTTTAAACTCATGCAATGGGTGGATTTGCGGCGTCTTTCAGAGACTCCCGGATAGCAATGTTCTTCCAGGTTTGCGGCGTATGGACCACGGGAATGATCGCGAGGTGGCGGATTCCGGGGCAGCGTCCTTCTCGTATCCGTGCGCCGGAATCAATTTTTCCTGTGCATATTTGCCCGACGAACTATACTAACCAGTAAGTATACATATGAAATCACGACTTGTCACAACTCAAAGAATTGTTGAAACTGCCGCCGCCTTGTTTCTTCAGCACGGCTTCACTGCCGTGAGCATGGACCAGATTGCCGCCGCCGCTCAAGTGACGAAAATGACGGTGTATCAGCACTTCAGGTCAAAGGAAATCCTGCTTTTACAATGCCTTCGATGGCGTCTGGAAAGGCGGGAGCAGTATCTCGATGAACACTTCAAAGGGCTGCCGCCATCCAGCAGGCGGGTTCTCGATGTCTTCATTTGGATGGCAGAGCGGGAAGGCAAAGGCAGCTTTCATGGGTGCGCATTTCTGAAAGCAACCCAGGAGATGGGCGCGACGCTCCCCGAGGTGCGTGCCATTGCGCTGGAAGCCAAGCGCATGATGCGAAACCGGCTGGTTGGTATGCTTCAGGCAGCAAGCATCTCCGATGCAGAGCGGCTCGGCGAAGCCTTGTCGCTGCTGTTGGAGGGCGCGCAGGCGCTAAGCCTGATTGAGCAGGATTCCAGGCCGTTTGAAGCGGGCCGTCGCGAGGCAGAGCGCCTTCTTGCATCCAAAATACAGGGCTAAGCCAGAATTCGGCGGTTGAGTCCGCGTCACCGGTGTCAAGAGCAGGAACAGAATGAAACCCAATCAACTTACCTCGTCCGTTACAGAGCCCCCCGTGCTGCAACAATGGCTGCAGCACTTGCCCCTACTTCTGTTCGTCGGATTCATCTCCTTTGTCTATTTTCATCGGCAGATGCCTCATGCGCCCAAAAGAGTGAATCCTGCAAGTCTTCAATTCGTCGGTTTGAACGGCCAACCGCTCCCCGCTGCTCTGTTTGAAAAGAAAGCGATGATCGTGAATTTTTGGGCCCCCTGGTGCGGACCCTGCCGCATTGAGACGCCTTCCCTGCAGAAGTTGCAGCGAGAGCACCCGGGTGACCTCGTCGTCATCGGAGTTGTGGCCGACGCGAGCCAATATGAACAGGCAGGCGAGTTCATGAAAAGCAGAGGCGTCTCGTATCCGCTCGTGCGCGAAACCCCGTTGATGGATGCGGTGTTCGGAGCCGTCTCGGTGCTTCCCACAACCTTCTACATAACGGCTGACGGTAAGGTCGTCCATGCGGGAAGCGGCCTGCTCCCAGAGATACTCATGCAGCATTATCTGAGTGAAGCTCTAAGAAAATGAGATTGCGCTGGAACTCGCCCTCGCTGCTGGCTGAGTCAACGCCGCCGGGTACAATCCTCGCTGGGCCGATCCTCATGCCAACGGAGGAAACCGGCCGCAATCTGAGGAGTGACATGAAGACAAGAAAACTTCTTACAGGAATCGTCCTCGCCGCAGGTTTTTATCTCTTTGCGACTTTCACTGCAGGCGGCGAAGGCAACCACGCGGCCAAGCCTGGCAAGCCAGTCGGCGCCAAGCGATTCGACGCCCTTGCCAACGCCGCCATTGCCGCCATGCGCAGCCGTGCCGCCGAACTGCACGTCACCGGAGTTGCCGTCGTTTCCTACGCACCCGGCGAAACCATCCAGGGCTGGACCTCGCGCATGGCCATCGTCGGCCGCATGAAAGACGAACCCACTGCAGCCGCCAAAGGGAACAACCTGATCGGTATCGCTTACGCCAAATCCGCTGAAATGGCCGACACGCTCCAGAACAGCGGCACCGCAAGCCGTCCACCGATGACTGGCGAATTCGGCTGGCAGGGAGGTGTCATTGGGCAGGGAAAGACCGGCCACATCATCGTCGCCTTCAGCGGAGGCAAGTCTGAAGAAGACGTGGAGGTCTCGCGCGCGGGCCTTGCCGTTCTCCAGCCCGCGCTTTAATCTCCGTCATTCGTGAAAGAGCTTCAGGTCGATGCCAGCGCCCATCGCCTTGTAGCCCGCATCGCTCGGGTGCAGATGATCGCCCGAATCGTACTCTGGATTGAAGCGCGCAGGGTTCGCGGGGTCGCGTGTAATCTGGTCGAAATCGATCACTCCGTCAAACGTCCCGCTGGTGCGGATCCAGTCATTCACAGCCTCTCGCACCTGCTCTCCTTTATCGGAGAAATACCCAGCTCCTCCATACGGCGTCAACGTCGCGCCGTAGGCCTTGATGCCGTGCTCATGCGCGGTAGCGGCAATCTGCTTCAGCCCCGCCTCAAGCTGCTGCGCGGTTACATCGTCCTCCGGTCCCTGCGCCCGGGCGAAACGGCCAATGTCGTTGATGCTCTCCAGCACAATCACATACCGAACCCCGTCCTGCGCCAGCACATCGCGATCCAGCCTTGCCAGCGCACTCGGTCCGTAGCCGTCGTTCAGCACGCGATTGCCGCCGATGCCCTCATTCAGCACTGCCACCTGCTGAAGCGCGTGCTCCTGCTTCAACCGGGCTGCGAGCACATCCGGCCAGCGCAGATTGGCGTTCCTGGTCGAGTGTGCTCCATCGGTAATCGAGTCGCCCAGCGTCACCACCGCGCGCGCGCCATCCACCGCGGGCACATCCACGCCGTCTAGAAAGTACCACGACTCCAGCGTCGCGGCACCATTCAGTGCCGCTGCTCCGGCCTCATCGCCGCTCGCCATGTAGTTGTCCTGATCGGCAAAGGCGTGAAACGTCTCCGCGCGCATCACCTGCGAGGGCAGAAAGAAGCTCACTGCCACATCGGAGAGCGGCTCGGTTACCAGTGCCACCGCGTCCGAGTACGCCACAGCGCCCGGTGGAATCCGCACAGTTGTTTCGCCGGCAAACGTCAGCGCGTGATCCGTTCCCGCCTTGATTGCCCCGCCGCCCGCGCTCAGTGCCACATGCGCATCGCTCAATGTCAAAGGATCCTTACCGAACTCGTTCGTAAATCGTACCCGCAACTGCTGCCCGCCATCGGATACATGCACAATCTGGCGCAACGTGGTCGCACTGAAGGCGTATACATGGAATCCGCCCTCCGCCAGCATCGGCGAAGTCGCCCATGTGCCCACCCACTGCGGTTGCCTTGCAGCCTGTGCACTCCCCCGCACACCCGCTGCAAAAGTCAGAATCAAAACAACAACATAGCCACTCCAACGCCTCAACATTGTCCGCCAACCCTCCCTGAGAAGCTGCCCCGCGGCTTTGGCCCGCCGGGCAGCTACCAGCATAGACCACCGCGCCCGCCGCACGACCGTCTCGCAAAGCGCCACAAAATGCCCGCTTGGTGATTTACGTCACACGTCGGGCACAACTAAGGCCTTAAGATTGAAGTCGTGATGCACCTCCTCTGGCTACGAGTCGCCGCTGTCCTCTATGCGGCCGCAAGTGTCGCCGTCTTCCCGGCCGTGCTCTATAACAAGGAGCGCTGGCGCAGCATCTGTGTGCATCTGGCCGGAATGGCCTTCTTCTTCCATTTCGTCTCCGCCGTTGAAATGCTTGCGCTGGCCCATCGCTGGGTCCCCGTCGGCGTCCGCGAAACCGAATCGCTGATGGGCTTTGCCGTCGTCGCTCTTTTTCTGCTCGTCTGGTGGCTTTACGATGCCATCTCTCTTGGATTCTTCGCTTTACCGGTCACATTTTTTCTGGTCTTCGTTCCCGCGCTGGGCATCGAGCGTTACACCTTCCCATCCCAGGGGGTGCGCGCCAGTTGGCTTGTGGCCCACATTGCCGCCCTTCTGGCAGCCTACGCCGCTCTCGGATTCAGCCTGCTTGCGTCCATCCTTTACCTCATGCAGGAGCGGCGCCTCAAAGCCAAGCTCAAGTCAGATACGCCGTCGCGCCTCGCACCGCTGGACTGGCTGCCCCCGCTCGACACACTCGAGCGCATCGCCCACGCTACCTTGCTCTTCGGCTTTCCCTGCATGACCGTCGGTCTCGTCATCGGCTCGGTCCTGGTGCAGGAAACCCCGCTCGGCGCAGCTTACTTCACCGATCCAAAAATCATTGCTTCGTTTCTCATGTGGGCGGTCTACGTCCTTCTGCTCTTCGTTCGACACAATGCCGGCCTGCGGGGCCGTAAGGCCGCCTACCTCTCCGGCGCCGTTTTCGTCGTCATGCTCGCTGTCTGGGCCGCCAACATGTTCAGCCACGTGCACAGGTTCGGTGCCCAATGACCTTAGCGTTGATCGGCATCAACCACAAAACCGCACCCATCGAGCTGCGCGAGCGCATCGCCATCTCCCGTGAAGACCTGCCGGAGACCACCCGCGCACTCGCCGCCGAGCCCGGCATCACCGAGTGCATGATCGTCTCCACCTGCAACCGCGTCGAGATCGTTGCCGCAGTGGAGTCACCCGACGCCGACTTGGCCAGCTTCCTTCACCGCCACTTTGATCTCGACCCCGGCCTGCTTGCGCCCCACATCTATCGCCACCAAGACCAGGACGCGGTCCGCCATCTCTTCCGCGTCGCCTCCAGCCTTGATTCCATGGTGGTTGGCGAGCCGCAGATTCTCGGCCAGGTCAAGGAAGCCTTCGCCGTCGCCCGCGCCAGCGGCACCGTCGGCGGCCAGTTGGAGCATCTCCTCCAAAGCGCCTTCTCCGCTGCCAAAAAAGTCCGGTCTGAAACGGAGATCGGTTCCAACTCCGTCTCCATTGCCTCGGTGGCCGTCGAGCTGGCAAGGAAGATCTTCGGTTCGCTCCAGGGCCGCACCGTCTTCTTAGTTGGCGCCGGCAAAATGAGTGAGTTAGCCGCCCGCCACCTCGTCCAGCAGGGCGCGGGAGCCATTCTCGTTACCAACCGCACCATCGAGCGCGCCCGCCTGCTCGCGGAGCCATTCAAAGGCCGCGTCATTCCCTTTGAGGAGCTCCACGACGCCGCCACCCAGGCCGACATCGTCATCAGCTCCACGGGAGCGCCGCACCCCATCTTCCGTCGCGAGCACGGCCACATCTTTATGCAGCGCCGCCGTAACCGGCCGATGTTCTTCATTGACATAGCTGTGCCCCGCGATGTGGACCCCGCAGTAAACAAAATCGATGGCATCTTCGTCTACGACATCGACGACCTGCAGCAGGTGGCCGCAGCGCACATTGCCGAGCGCAACCTGAAGGCCGGCGGCGCCGAAGCCCTTATCTCCGCTGAGGTGGAACGCTTCCACCAGCGCCAGCGCACCGTCAACGTCGCACCGGCCATCGTCTCGCTGCAGCGTCAGTTTGAAGAGGTCCGCCAGGCCGAATTGCGCCGCGTGCAGGCCCGTATCGGCGCCCTTACCGCCGAGCAGCTTGCCGCCGTTGAGGCCCTCACGCGTGGCCTCGTCAACAAGCTGCTGCATCCGCCCATGCAGGCGCTCAAGCAGGCCGCTCGCGAAAACGACACCACCCGTCTTGAAGCTCTCTGCGACACCTGGTCGCTGCCTACCGCAGCCGACGGCGCGCCCATCGGAGTCGACCGCGCGCAAGACGTACCCAATCCTGCCAGCGTCGCCGAAACTCCACAGAAAGCTGAGACTCCCCCGGTGAAAGAAACCAGCGTGGTGGGTGGCAAATGAATCTTCGCATCGGAAGCCGCGGATCGCAGCTCGCTTTATGGCAGGCCAATCATATTGCGAGCCTGCTTCGTGCTGAGCATCATCAGGTGGAAATCGAAATCATCAAAACCACCGGCGACCGCCTGCAAGCAGTCACCTTCGCCCAGGTCGCGGTTCAATCCGGCACGACGAAGGGCATGTTCACCAAGGAGATTGAGGAGGCGCTCGCCGAGGGCCGCGTCGACCTCGCCGTCCACTCGCTCAAAGACCTGCCCACCGAGCTGCCCGAACCCTTTGCTCTGGCTGCGACGCCGCCCCGTGTTGACCCGCGCGATGTGCTCGTCGCCGTCCGGTACGACCGCCTCGCCGCATTGCCGGAGGGCGCAAAGGTGGGCACTAGCAGCCAGCGCCGCCGCGCCCAGTTGAAGGCTCTCCGCCCCGACATTGAGGCCATCGAGTTTCGCGGCAATGTCGATACTCGCCTGCGCAAGCTCGCTGAGGGCCAGGTCGACGCCATCCTGCTGGCCGCGGCCGGTCTCGACCGGCTGGAAAAAACCGAATGGATCCGCGAGCGCCTCGACCCGCATGACTTTTGCCCCGCCGCAGGCCAGGGCTCTCTCGGCATTGAAACCCGCAACGGCGACACGGCAACCATCGCCGCCGTGGCATTTCTCAACGACCCGGCCACGCGCTACGCCGTCACCGCCGAGCGCTCTGCATTGGCCGCGTTGGGCGGCGGCTGCCAGGTCCCCATCGGCGTCCACTGTCGCCCCGTGATAAGCCACTCCAATGGCGCATCCTCTGCTGAAGTAGAAATCTTCGCCGTCGTCGCCGCGCCGGACTCGGGCCAGGCCATTCGTATCCATGACCGCGCTCCGGCCAGCACCAACCCCATAGCCCTCGGCCGACTCGCCGCAGAAATGCTTATCGCCGCCGGTGCAGGCCCGCTGCTCGCTACCCATGGCGGAGTCGCCCGGTGACGTCGCAACCCCTCGCGGGTCGCCGCATCCTCGTCACCCGCGCTGCCACTCAGGCCGGCAAACTCAGCCAGGGCCTGCTGGCACTCGGTGCCATTCCCGTTGAAGTCCCCGTTCTTGAAATCCAGCCGCCATCGAGCTATGATGCCCTCGACCAATCCCTCGCGCAGCTCGCGAGCTACCACTGGCTCATCCTCACCAGCACCAACGCGGTCCGCGCCGTGGCCGATCGCGCCTCGCTTCATGGCATCGTGTGGAAAGGCTCAGTCCAGCCGCGGGTGGCCGCCGTGGGCCGCGCCACAGCCGAGGAAGCAGAAAGAGCCGGCCTCGCCGTCGCCCTCATTCCAGAAGCCTACGTCGCTGAGAGTCTTGTCTCCGAGCTGGTCCCGCGCATCGCAGGCCAGCGTGTCCTGCTGGCCCGTGCCGCCGCCGCCCGCGACGTCATCCCGGACGCGCTTCGCTCCGCCGGTGCCGTCATCGATGTTGTGGATGCCTATCGCAACGCCATGCCTGCCGAAGCACCTACGCAACTGCGCGTCGCGCTGGAGAAGGGAATCGACGCCGCCACCTTCACCAGCTCTTCCAGCGTCACGCACCTTGCGGACGCCGCTCACGCAGCCGGCATCGCTTTTCCCTTCGCCGGAATCCCCGCCGTCTCCATTGGCCCCATCACCAGCCAGACTCTGCGCGAGCACAACTGGCCCCCCGCCGTCGAAGCCAGTCCACACGACATCCCCGGCCTCATCGCGGCTGTTGCCAGTCTTTTCCGTTAACTCGTAAACAGGGGCTCAGCGTGACAGCGTGCCCAAGGTCTTGATGTCATGACCTGGGAAAGCTGACTCGTCAGCTCGCCCACGTCTTGTCTTTCGATGTGCACAGCGGCTCCAGGTTGCACGCGCTGCACTTCGGCTTGCGCGCATCACACACCGCTCGCCCATGATGAATAATCTGGTGGCTGAAGCGAATCCACCGCTCCTGCGGCAGCACCCGCATCAGCTCCTGCTCCACCTTCTGCGGCGTATCGCCCTTCGCCAGCCCCAGCCGCCGCGCAATGCGCAGCACGTGCGTATCCACCACCACGCCCTCGGCCTTGCCGAAGCAGACGCCCAGCACCACGTTGGCCGTCTTCCGCGCCGCTCCCGGCACGGTAATCAGCTCCTTTAGCGTCTCAGGCACCTTGTCGCCAAACTCGTTCGTGATCTTCTGTGCCGCGCCCAGAATCGACTTTGCCTTGTTGCGAAAGAACCCCGTCGAGCGGATCAGCGCCTCCAACTCCGCGGGCTTCGCCTTGGCCATTGCCGCCGGGGTAGGGAAGCGCCGGAATAGCTCCGGCGTCACCATATTCACCCGCGCATCCGTACACTGCGCTGACAGAATCGTCGCCACCAGCAGCTCCCATGGCGAGCGATGGCTGAGCGCGCACTCCGCCTCCGGATACGCCTCATCCAACCCCTTCAAAATCGCCGCCACCCGCTCCGGCGCAACATCGCCGCGCGCAGGCTTCTTCAGAGCTTTCGCTGAACTTGTCTTCTTAGCAGACATGGTAAGGAGTGTAAATCTGCCAGCCCACGGAGGGAGCAGAGGACTTCAGCCCCCTGAAACGAGCAGCGTTTCCTTGGAGACTACAGCCGCCCCTCCAGCCACCCGCCCAGCTTCTCCACCGGCAGCCGGATGCCCAGGAAGAACTGCCCGAACAGCGCATACACCGCGCTTACCTCGTCGAAGCGCATCTCGTAGATGAGCTTCTTGAAGACCACCGGATCCTCGGCGAACAGGTCCACGCCCCACTCCCAGTCGTCCATCCCAATTGACCCGGAGATAATCTGCTTTACCACATCGCCATACCGCCGTCCGATCAGCCCGTGAAGGTGCATCATGCGCTGGCGCTCGGCAAAGGGAACCGAGTACCAGTTCTTCTCCTCGCCACGCTTGCGGTCCATCGGATAAAAGCAGAGATACTTTGATTCCGGCACAGCAGGGAAGAGCCGCGTCTTCATTGCCTCCGCGCCACGTTGCAGGCTGGCATCCACCTCTGCTTGCCACTCCGGCGAGTGCGTCGCAAAGCCCTTCGCCGAAGCCGCCTCATAGGTCTTCCGCGTAGACTCGTACAGCCCCAGTTCCACCACCGAAACATAGGAGTGCCGCAACTCCAAAAAGTCGTAAAGCTCCGTCTGCGCCAGCTCCAGCTCCGCCTGGTTCAGCGCTTCAAATGACTCGCGAAAATGGACAAAGATCAGGTCCCCCTTGTGGCCAAGCTGTGAATAGAGCCCCGTCCGCGTTGGCGCATCCGCGCTGTTCCGTTCCATGCTTTTCAGCGCCGCGACCGCACGCGAGCCGATCTGTGCTCGGTGCTCGGCCGGGCAGGCGCGCCACGCCGTCCAGTTAAAGCGAAAGAACTGATGCAGCAGGCTGGAGCCTTCCAGGGTCAGCGGAACCGGGGGAAAAGCAGCGGGAGAATCGGACAACGGAGCCACCTCAAATCTTCCTTGCAACACCCTCATCCTAACAAAGCGCGCGCTCTCCGCATTCCTGTCCAAGTCTTGCGCCGCAGGCCGGCCCGCCCGCGCGCTTTATACTGGAAGTGCAAATGAGCGAACAAATTCTCGCCGTCCTCGTGCGGTTCATCACGCATGTCATCGATATGGGCGGCTACGCCGGCATCGTCGCATTGATGGGAATCGAATCGGCCTGTATCCCGCTGCCTTCTGAGATCATCATGCCCTTCGCCGGCTACCTGGTCTATCTCAACCGATTCAGCCTTTTCTGGACTGCCACGGCAGGCGCCGTGGGCTGCAACCTGGGCTCCGTCGTCGCCTATTGGATCGGTGCCAAAGGCGGCCGCCCCATGGTCGAGCGCTACGGCAAATGGGTTCTGATGAGTCACCACGACCTGGACCAGATGACCCGTTTCTTCTCGAAATACGGCTCCATCACTGTCCTCCTCGCCCGCCTGCTGCCCGTGGTGCGCACCTTCATTGCCTTTCCGGCGGGCATCGCCCGGATGCCGCAACTTCGCTTCCACATCTATACTTTTGTGGGCTCGTGGCCCTGGTGCTTTGCCCTTGCCTACGCCGGCATGAAGCTGGGCGAGAAGTGGCACAGCGACCCGCGCTTCGAGCAGGCCTTTCACCGCTTCCATCTCGGCGTTGAACTCGCTCTGGTGGCGGGCATCGCCTGGTTTGTCTGGTCTCACCTCAACCGCGGAAGGGAGCAGGAATCCGCATAGCAGCTGCAGCGGCGGAAGGCCGCTCGCGCAGCGGTACACTGGTTTGTCTCGCAGTTTGCACTTTTTTGTACGGATCGGAATGCAGCAGCAACCAAAAGAAGGGTAGGAGAAGCAATGGCAATTGAAGAGCAAGGCGGCCACAAGACTGCCGGCGCAACCAACATTGAGCCCGCCAAGGGCAAACTCGGCGTGATGGTCATCGGCCTGGGAGCCGTCGCCACCACCATGATCGCCGGCGTTGAAGCCGTCCGTCGCGGACTGGCCAAGCCTATCGGCTCGCTCACGCAGATGGGCACCATTCGCCTCGGCAAGCGGACCGAAAACAAATCGCCCCTCATCAAGGATTTTGTTCCGCTGGCCAACCTGAACGATGTCGTCTTCACCGGCTGGGACATCTTCGAGGACAACGTCTATGAGGCAGCCGCCCACGCAGCCGTCCTCGACAAGGAGATGCTGGCCAGGCTCAAGCCGTATCTTGAAACGATCAAGCCCCTGCCCGCCGTCTTTGATCAGTACTACGTCAAGCGCCTGCACGGCACCCACGTCAAAAAGGGAAAAAACAAGCGCGATCTTGCCAACCAGGTTATCGCCGACATTCGCGCCTTCAAGAAGACCGTGGACCGCGTCGTCGTCATCTGGGCCGGCTCCACGGAGATTTTTCTCGAACCGACCGCCGTCCACCAGACCATCGAAGCATTCGAGAAGGGCCTGGACAACGACGACATCGGCATTGCGCCATCGCAAATTTATGCCTACGCCGCTCTCTCTGAGGGCGTGCCCTTCGCCAATGGGGCGCCAAACCTCACCGTGGATGCACCGGCGCTGCTCGAGCTCTCCAAGCGCAACGCTGCCCCGGTCTGCGGCAAGGACTTCAAGACCGGCCAGACCTTCATGAAGACGGTCCTTGCGCCCGCATTCAAGGCCCGCATGTTGGGCGTCAAGGGATGGTTCTCCACCAACATCCTCGGCAACCGCGACGGCGAAGTCCTCGACGATCCGCAGTCCTTCAAGACCAAGGAAGAATCAAAGCTCGGCTCGCTCGAATACATCTTCCAGCCCGAACTCTACCCCGACCTTTACAAGGACATTTACCACAAGATTCGCATCAACTATTACCCGCCGCGCGGGGACGACAAGGAAGCCTGGGACAACATCGACATCTTTGGATGGCTCGGTTATCCCATGCAGATCAAGGTGGACTTCCTCTGCCGCGATTCCATCCTCGCCGCGCCCATCGCGCTCGACCTGGTCCTGTTCCTTGACCTGGCCAAGCGCACGCCATCGCTGCGCTCCATCGGCGTGCAGGAGTGGCTGAGTTTCTACCTCAAGTCGCCGCAGACCGCCCCCGGCCTCTACCCCGAGCACGATCTTTTCATCCAATCGATGAAGCTCAAGAACACCCTGCGCCACATCATGGGTGCGGACCTCATCACCCACCTTGGGCTTGAGTATTACGACTGAGTCGCACTCAGCCATCCCGCTTCACAACAAAGCCCCATCCGCAAGGATGGGGCTTTGTTTTACCTCTCGCAAACGGGAAGATTACGCTGCCGCTTCCGCCAGCCGCCGCACCATCAGCACGGAGATGTCGTCCTCCTGCCCGAATTCCTGCGCTGCCGTTGCGATATCTTCCGCCGTGACGGCTTGCTGCAGCATGGTTCGGATGCGCTCAAAGCCGAACAGGCTGCCATGCCGGTCCTGCGCTTCCGCGACTCCGTCCGACATCAACATCAGCGTGTCTCCCTGCGCGAGTTGAAATCGCATGACAGAGAACTCCGCGCCGGAAACCATGCCCAGCGGTACCGCACCCTCCATCGGCAACTCTTTCCCATTCAGATACGGCGGCAGGTGCCCTGCGTTCGCCAGTACAGCAGCTCCATCCGAGGCGATGCTCAGCGCAAGGCAGGTGGCGTGAGCCTGGCCGCGGCCACAGAGCCGATTGTTCAATGCCTGCAAGACATGCAGCGGATCGGGATCGTACTGAGCCGCCGTGCGAATCGCGCCGACAATCAGCGCAACCAGCATTCCAGCCTGCAAGCCCTTTCCCGTTACATCACCCACAACGATCAGCACACTACCGTCCGTGGGATGGGGAACGATCTGGAAGAAGTCGCCGCCCACTTCACGCGCCGGGCGGTATTCGCTCTTGATGGTCAGCCCCGCAATTTGCGGCAGATTCTCCGGTAGCAGGACCTGCTGCACTTCCTGCGCCTGCCTCAAGTCGTCGACCATGCGGACGTTTTCACGCTGCTGCTCAACGAACCGCAAAAGGAAGATGACCAGAACAGCCAGCGGAACGCAGACAAAAACAGTTTCGGTCAGCAGAACCAGCCGCCCTTTCAACTCAAACAATTCAAAAAGCAGGAGGTACAAGGCGAAGAGCAAGCCTGGCGTCAGAGGCAACCATGCTTTTCTTCCTATCGTGCGCAGGCCATCGACGGTGATCGCCAGCAGCAGGAAAACAAAAGGGAGATAGAGCGCCAGATCCGCGTTGGAAATGCGATCGATGAAGGCTGATGGCGGCAGCAGACCGAGAGCCAGGCCAAAGGGCACCAGACCCCAGGTGAAAATCGCTGCGAATAACGCATAGTTGATGCGATGCCAGAGCGGTCTGGGCACGCATAACAGATGCATTTCAGCCATCGGCAGCGCGAAAAATGCAGCGCAAAACGGGACGAATTCGGCGGTGTAGGACACTTCGAATGGAATGCTTGTCTGCTGCGCTTGCCTGACCAAGGTTGCTAACGCCACCAGGGCCAGGCCGGTCAGGCTGATCCCGGCCCAAAGGTATTCACGCCCACTCCGGCTAAGGAAAAACAGGAACAAGGAGATCATCCCTACCGCGCCGCAAGCGGCAGTGAACAACATTAAGTACCAGTGGGGGTGACCTGTCCGCTGTTGCACGCTTTGCTGGAAGACGCGGAGCATCTCAGCAGGGCCGACGAGCGGTGCGCCGCGCAGACCGCCCAACATGCTTGCACTTGGCAAGGCATCATTGCGATAGGCCCAGAACCGCAGGGCAAGGGTGACAGCCTGACCATCCGTGACCGTGCCTTGAGGAATCGAGAAGAGCATCGGTTGTCCGGTATAAGTAATCCGCCAACCATCCAGTTTCCCGAAGCTGCCGATCTGCTGCCCATTGAGGTAAACCGCATACCCTTCATCCACATTCCGTGGCATCAGCAGCGCGAGATCATGCGCATCCGCCGGTCTCTGCAAGCGGATGCGATACCATGCATAACCCGTGTAGCCGGGATGCCCATGCTGCTGCCAGCCCGGCAAAGCAGCAGAGTCCAGCGCCTGCACAGCCGTCAACGCAGCGTGCGCCGGATCAATCGTGTAGTCCTGCCAGCCGGAGTCGTCGAAGTTGGGCTGCGCCCAAAGCGGGTTATCGCCGGTTTGAAACTTCCACGGCCCGTTCAGCACCGCGACCGACGCGCTGTCCTGGCCGGGATCTATGCCTTGCGCGTGCAGTGTTCCGCGCGCGGACGCCAATATCAGCAGGACGAGGCAGACGAATATCTTCATGCCGCCGCTTCCGCCAGCCGCCGCACCGTCAGCACCGTAATGTCATCGTCCTGCCCAAACTCTCTCGCGGCGTCGGCAATATAGAACGCAGATTGATTGCTGAGGTTATGCACGCGGTCGAATCCGAACAGCTCGCCGCCCGGTCGCCGTGCCTCCACTACCCCGTCGGAGAGAAGCAGCAACCGGTCGCCGGGGTGCAGAT
>JAKBHH010000059.1 GCA_021836865.1 Acidobacteriota bacterium | reverse complement strand
CAGTGAAGATTCGCGTCCTCGGCGGCGGACTCGCAGGCCCTGAAGCCGCGCTGACCGCGGCCCGCCTGGGCTGCCAGGTGGATCTCTACGAGATGCGTGCCCTCGTCAACGGCCAGCCGCGCCTCACCCCCGCCCACCAGACCACCGAATTCGGCGAACTGGTCTGCTCCAACTCGCTCAAAAGCGAGTCCCCCAACACCGCACCGTGGCTGCTGAAGCAGGAGATGCGTCGATCCGGGTCCGCCCTGCTCCGCATCGCAGACGAAACCGCCGTACCGGCCGGCCATGCCCTTGCCGTCGATCGCGTCGAGTTCTCCCGGCGCATCGCGGAAGCCATTGCCGCCGAGCCGCGCATCCACGTCTACCGCCAGGAGGTCACAACTCTGCTGCAGAGCGAGGACGCCGCGAACTGCACCATCGTCGCCACCGGCCCGCTCACTTCGCCCGCTCTCAGCGACGAAATCCAGCGCATCACCGGCTCCGGCCATCTTGCCTTTTACGATTCCATCTCCCCCATTGTCGAGGCCGACTCCATAGATATGAGCCGAGTCTACTTTGCCGCCCGATGGGACAAAGGCACCGCCGACTACATCAATTGCCCCATGGATCGCGCCGAGTACGACCGCTTCCTCGACGCGCTGCTCGCCGCTGAAGCGGCGGAAGCCAAAGAATGGGAGAAGCTCGACTACTTCGAGGGATGCCTGCCACTGGAAGTCCTCGCCCGCCGCGGCCGCGACACCCTCCGCTTCGGTCCCATGAAGCCCGTGGGCCTGCGCGACCCGCGCACCGGCAAGACTCCCTGGGCCGTCGTCCAACTCCGCAAGGAAAACCTCCGCGCCGACAGCTACAACCTCGTCGGCTTTCAAAACCACCTGAAGTGGGGCGATCAGGCCCGCGTCCTGCGTCTCATCCCGGGCCTTGAAAACGCCCGCTTCCTCCGATACGGTCAGATCCACCGCAACACCTACATCTGCGCCCCTGCTCTGCTGGATGAAAATCTTCGCCTGAAATCAAAGGAGCCGTGGCTCTTATTTGCGGGCCAGCTTTCCGGCGTCGAGGGCTACACCGAGTCCATCGCCACAGGCCTACTCGCGGGCATCTACGCGGCCGCCCTCAGCCGTGGCGAGCAGCCCACACCCGTGCCGCGCGCCACCGCCCTCGGCTCGCTTGTCCACTACATCACCCACGCCGACCCCAAGGACTTCCAGCCGGCCAACATCACCTTTGACCTGCTGGAGCCGCTGGAAGAGGAACTTCGCAAGAAGATACGCGACAAGAAGGAACGCCATCGCATCCAGTGCGAGCGCGCCCTCTCGGCATTTGACGGGTGGTGGGCCGCGACCGGTCACGCTCCGCAGCACGCCTGACGCGGCGTCGCCAGTCGCTCTGCCCGCTGCTTACTTGTGTCCAGTTTTTGAGGAGGTCTGCGCCGGAGTCGTGTCCACCAGTGCCTGCTCGATGATCTGGTCCAGATCCTGGGCAGGGTGCAACACCTCAACGAACGGCGCGCCTTTGCTGTGCGCGGCGACGACGAAGATGGTCGGCGTGTGGTGAAGGCCAGTCCGCTTGCTCAGCTCATTGTCGGCCTGAACCTCGGCGGCAAACTTGCCTTGCGGGTCCATATCGGACGGCAGCGCGACCCCGTGGTTCTGCGCGAAGGTCGAGTTGAACTGGCGCAACATCATGGGGTTGTAAATATACGTTTGGTTGGCGAAGACCTCATTGCGGTACGCGTCGCCCAGCGCGGCGCTCTTCGAGTCAAAGTAACGCGCCGTAACTGCCGCTGTCAGGCTCCACGTGTGATAAGGGATGAGGAAGTCGTGGCGAACCCACGGGATGTGATAGGTGGCTACCGCCTTCATCAGGATCGGGTTCGCGGTGGCGCATGCCGGGCACTGAAGGTCATCGAACTCCACAATCGCCACCCGCGCGCCGGCTGGCGGCTTGAGCGCGGAGGTGTCCAGCACCTGCGTGCCGCCGGGAGGCGCGGCAAACTGAGCCCGCGCAGGGACAAGAACAGCGAGCGCGAGCATCGCAACGGCCAGAGGCAATGCGAGACGAGTGGCGGGCAGATAAGACATGAGAGTGAAGTTTCTCCTTCGAAAATAGAGTTCGCGCCTTTGCTGTTGCGGGCTGTTCACAGGGCAATGCATGTTCAGGATACGGACCTGCAATCCTCCGGCATGCGGCGGCAGCTACTTGTGCGCGGTGCGGGTGGGCGCGTCTGAGCGTGTCTCGGCCAGCGCCTGGTCAATAAGTTGGAAGAGCTTGGTGCGGTCCACCACCTCCACAAAGGGCGCACCCTTGCTGCTGGAGGTGACCACCCAGATGGTGGGGGTGTGCTCGATCCCGATGCGCTGCCCCAGAGCGTAGTCAGCTCTGACCTCAGCAGCCAGCTTGCCCTGCGGGTCTATGGCAAAGGGGAGGGCCACACCGTGGCTTTGGGCGAACTGCTGCGTAAACTGCTGCAGGCCGTTCAGATCAACGATGGAGGGCTGGCTGGCAAAGACCGCGTCGCGATAGTCGTCGCCGAGCTTCTTGCTCTTGGTATCAAACCAGCGGGCGTTGATGGCGGCCTGCGTGCTCCACGCGTGAAAGGGCAACGGGAAATCGTGGCGAGCCCAGGGAATGTTGTACTTGGCCGCGGCCTCGCGCAGCAGCGGATTGGCATTGGCGCAGTCCGGGCACTCCATGTCTTCAAATTCGACAATGGCTACACGAGCTCCGGCGGGCGGACGCAACGCGGCGGGATCGTGTACCGGTGTGGTGGGCGCGCCAGCCAACTGGGCGAGGGCTGCGCCAGCGCCGGCTAGCAGAAGCACGGCGACAAACAGGCCCTGCAAAAGGCGGGCGGAGGGTCGGGTCGCGGGGAAGGGATGAGGCAAGGAAGGATGCATGACGATTGGACAACTCCCTATAGAGAATTGTAACGGTAGCCATGGGGGAAAGTTGCCGCCGGGGGTGGTATCGCTGCCCCGTTCACCTCCGATCGCGACGACGGGCGGCCATCCATTGACGCCATTTGTAGTCGGCGATCAGGGAGAGGCCGACGACCAGGAGGATGCCGAAGCCGAGGAGTATCTTCATGCCGCATTCAGGATCGCATGAAAGCTGCAAGGGTGCCGACCCTTGCCGCCGATACAAAAAGATGCGGCAAGGATGGGCACCCATTGCGGTTGGTTTCGAGCCGTCTTTCAGCGGCCGATGACGAGGACCGTGAAGCTGCCCGGAATCATCGCCGGGCGCTTGTAAGGATTGTCCGGCGTTGCGGCTGCGGGGCGTGGGCCAAAGTCCGCAGTCACGGCATAGATGCGGTCCGTGGCTGCGTCATAGGCCATGGTCCGCGCGCCGCGCTGGGTGGGCAGGCTTTCAATCGTTTTGTAGGCCGGAGTAGACGCATCCACCACCGACAGCACACCGTCGCCGCTGGAGGCAAAGACCAGCTTGTGCCTGGCGCTCCAGCCGGCGGCGTCCGGGCCGTCGCCGATAGCCGCCGTGGCCACCACCTTCCCGCTCGTCGAGTCCACCACCGCCATCTTATTGCCGTCGCAGACCGGGAAGAGGCGGTGCCCGGGCACGTCAAAGGCCAGGCCGGAAGGTGATTCGCAGCCTGCGGCCCACGTGTCGGTCAGCTTCAAGCTGTGCGCATCCAGGCGCACAATCTCGCTCTTATCTTCAATGTTGTCAAAGACGATGCCCTTGCCATCGACGGCCGGGAACTCCGGCTTGCCGGGCAGGGCGATGGTGGCGACAACCTTGTCCGAGGTGGCGCTGACCACGGTGGCATTCTTGCTGCGGCCGTTGAAGGCCCACACGGTCTGCGTCGCCGGCTCAAAGACAATGCCGTCCGGATTGGTCCCGGCAGGGATAGTGGCCACGGTCGCCAACGTGGCGCGGTCAAACTTGACTACGGCGTTGCCGCCGCCGTCCGAGACCCAGCCGTACTTGCCGCTCGCATCCAGCGCGATGCCGTGCGTGCCGTGCAGGCCGCCGATGGTGCCCACCAGCTTGCCGGTCACGGTGTCAAGCACGTCCACATGGTCGCCGCGCGTCAGGTAGAGGCGGTGAGCCGAGGAGTCGACCAACAGGTAGTCCCACCAGCCGGCATCGGCCAGCTTCCAGCGGTCCAGAACTTTGTAAGGCTGCTGCGCGACGGCGGCACCGGTGCCGGACCCAAGAAAGCAGAACAGAGCGGCGGCGAAAAAGGGCCGGGCCACAAAACAAAAGCTACGCGGGATGTGCATGGGAGACTCCACGAGAAACTCGGCGAACCGAGGGATTCACCGGCGAACGAATTGTCCCACAGCCGCATTAAGGCTTCCTGAAGGTCGCAGCCCGCTCACCATGATTCCTGCAGGTTGGTTGCGTAAAGCGCCTTGTTTCCGATCGGCAGGTCTTTATCGCAGACGAAGACCTGGACCTCGACGATCATTGGCCATCGAGCTCTTTCCCGGTAAGCCGGAACGCTTCTGCCTTCTCAAGAAACCGTCGCTCTCGGTTCCGTCGTTGGGTCGGCTCGCTCCTCTTCTTCCATCCATGACCGGCGCTGTTGCATCATGTGCGATTCAGCTTGCCTGGGTTCGGACTCATTGGCCAGCTTTGTTACCTCGATCTGTGACCCTGGATACAGAATCACTGCCGGCGCAGCGATAGAGTCTTCCCGACAATACCGAAGAGCTCTGAACCGTTCCATCTTTCGCGCCCGGTTGGCTTATCGGTTGCCTCCGTGTTTTAGCCTGCCGGCAATCGGCGCTCCTCGGCACTCTCCGCGAACACAGCATGTACGCAGCTCGAACTGTCGCTTGCCTCTGCAGCGCTCGCGTCGCGGTGAGCAGGCAATTGGGCCAACCTTCAGCCGTGTCACACGGGAGCTACTCCATGCAGCGTTCTACCCTGTTATCCGTCATCGCACTGGCCGGATTTGCGGCCATTGTGTGCACCCCTCCCTCCGCGGCAACCCAGGCTTCGCAGGAGCTTGCTTCCAATGGAAAGTACCTGCAGGTACCGGGCGCCAAGCCGGTCGGATCCGACACATGCGCCACCTGTCACGCGGATGTGGCCAAAAACTTCCAGCACGCGTATCACGCGCAGCAGGGCGTGCAGTGTGAGGAGTGCCACGGCAATGGCAGCCTTCACGTCGAGGGCGGCGGCGATACCTCGAAGATCATTTCTCTGCAAAAGCGCTCCGCCGCGGAAGCCAATGGCGTCTGCCTCCGATGTCACGCGCAAGATCAAAGCACCCGGCACTGGACCGGCGGAGTCCATGCGGCGAACGGCGTGCGCTGCGTCGATTGCCATCAGGTTCACGCGAGCACGGCAAACGCCGCGCAGCCGAGAGAGGCCCGGTTCGATACCGCAACCCGCGGAACGGCAAACGCCACATTGGTTTCGCCGGAGACCAACGTCATGGTGGAACCCCGCTCGGTCATCAACAACGCCTGCCTTAAGTGTCACCAGACCGAGAAAGCTCAGCTCAGCATGCCCTACCATCATCCGCTGCGCGAAGGAAAGATGAGTTGCGCGGATTGCCACGATGCGCATGGCGGCACGGCAGGCAACAATCTGCGCATGGCCAACACAAACGAGCTTTGCCTCAGTTGCCACGCGCAATATCGCGGACCGTTTGCCTACCAGCATCCTCCCGTCTCGGAGAGTTGCATGAACTGCCACAACGCGCACGGGTCGCCGAACACCAATCTCCTGCAGGTCAGCGAGCCTGCGCTCTGCCTGCAATGCCACGCGGGCCACCACAACGGGGCCAGCCTGCCGCTTGCCGATCGCTGCACCAACTGCCACAGCTCGATTCACGGCACGGATGTCGCCACCCCAAGCGGCGGCAGCAGATTCATCGACAAGGGACCGCTTGGAGTGCCTTCCGAACCATCGCAGACAGTTCCGGTCACTCCGCCGGCTTACACCCGGCCCAGCTCCAAGACGCGCTCCGCTGCTGTCGGAGTCACCAGCGGCGCGCTGGGATTGATGTCTTTGCGCCACATCCATCTCGCGCCGGCCGGGAATCCGCCGAATGGGAGCGCCGGCTCGCGCGGAAGCGAAGACGCCACGGCTGCGCAGCCGCAGGCCCCGCTGTCCGCTTCCTCCATCACTCCGGCCGCCTACAGATTCCTTGATATATCCGGCTTCCCAGGTCGCGCGGGCGAATACGACACCCTCGAGCAATCGGCTGGATCCAGCGTCTCTTCCGCGTATGTTTTGCCCAGCAAACATCTCACTCTGGTCTCCCGCGGCACCGTCCTCACCGGCAACGACTACTCCCTTCGTTCGCAGCTCACCGTCGCCAACTGGCTCAAAGCCGGCCTTGACCTACGCAGCCTGGTGCAACAACAGGACCACTACCATGCCTATCTGACACAGCTTTCCCCCACCGACTTCGGACTTCCCGGCGCCGTAACCGATCTCATCCCATCCAATGCGGTCTTTGGAGTAACCCGGCGGCTGGCCAGCGGAGCTGCGCGGATCAAGCTGCCCAACCTGCCTGTTCACCTGTTTGTAAAAGGGGATATGCAGGCAAGAGCGGGAACCACACAGCTCACTTATCTGGATGAAAATTCGACCCCAGCCGTGTATGTCGGCGGCGTGAACACCACGTGCGGCGAACTGTGCCACCAGCAATCCCAGTTCCAACCGGTAAACTACACCACGCGCAACGTGGGCGGCGGAATCGATGTAAGACTGCGTCGCATTTTCCGCTTTAGCCTGGAACACGACTTCAGCAGTTTCAATGACCGGCTGCCGCTGCCGACAGTTGCCTACACGGGGCCGTTCACACCGGAGAACGAAGGCCCTTCGATTCTGAATCCTCCTCCGTCGGGGCCGGCCCCCACCGATTTTCCGGCCGGCAACTACTATGTCGACCCTCCCTCTCCAAACCAGTATTCCGCGGATAAGGTGTGCATGAACCTTACCCCATCGGACCAGTTCAGCTTGAACGGGCAAGTCACCTATACTCGCTTGCGCAACACCTTTACGCACAATCCGCAAAACTGGTTTGACTCGGACGAGACCCTGAGCTGGCTCGCGCAACCGCGTCTACGGCTAATCGCCGACTATCATCAGCAGAACATGATCAACGGCTTCACGCCCTACTACAGCCTGTATGGCAACGTGTCGTTTCACCGTCATTGGGAGGGTCTGCAGATCGAGGAGGCATTGCCGGCCGGATTCAACCTCGAAGCTCACTACCGGCGCAGCGGAATTACCCGCTCGAATGCGTTCCTGTGGCCCCAGGTCTATTCCATGGACAATACGGATCTGCTCACGGTCGTGCCATCCTCAACCAGCAATACGGCTGGGCTGGCGCTGCGTTATCACAACCGTCTGCTGAGCGCGCGAGCGGGAGATGAATGGATCAAAACCAACCATCCGGGTTTCCTCATCGTTCCGCAAGACGAGAATCGCACCTTTGCCAATCTCACCCTCACACCTGCCAACTGGCTGGTTCTTTCCAACGATGCCAGCATCATCATCCAGAATGCCTTCCCTGCCGTCCCGCTTCCCAATTCTCCGAATGCGGCGCAAGGCTTTGGCGGGGATATCTCCGGCCTGCCCGCCGGCTTTCAGCGGCGTGACCGTTTCTATACCGACGCGGCCAGCGCTACCATGCGATTTGTATCGGGTTGGGATCTCGGGGTTGGATATTCTTACCAGCAAAACAACCTGACAAGTTACATGGCGTTCCAGAACGATAGCTCGACCAATTATGTTGTCGATCAGGCCAACGTGCCTTACAAACAACTCAGCCAGGTAGTCTGGGGCGACTCAACTTATCTCGTAAAAGAGCGCCTGGGACTGAACCTGCGGCTCACTCATAACGGATCCAGCAGCGGCTACCGGCCCGATCTCAACCCAAATGATGCCGCACAGATGGGGAACGCCGCGCTCATCCAGCAAGGGGTCTTCGATCCGGGAATGTTCCAGTCCGCCTTGGGCAATCTTGCCCTCAGTTCAACCCAGATATCGGAGGTGCAGGTACCCCAGTGGATCGGCCAGGGAAAGGCTTACTACATCTTTCCGCACAAGATCGAGGCCGGCACGGTCTTCTACTACGGCAGTTATGGAGACCACTGGAATCCGAATCTGAATGGCGTCCTGCGCACCTTCGACGTGTATCTGGGTCGAAGTTGGTAACCGATTGCTCCGCACAGCCGACCACCCTTTGCGCGCGTGCCGGCTCTGCTTACCACGTGCTCCGCAGAATCGTAGCGTAAAAAGCGTCGTTGCCGGTGCGCAGGTCGCGGCCCCAGGAGAGCGCGACGCCCTCGCCGAAGACGCGGAGCTTCGCCTGCACGCCGGTGTCAAACAGCCACTGGTGCGAGCCGAGCGCGGTTCCGGGGTCGCTGATGGCGCCGATGTCGAGGATGGGACCGGCCTGCACGGCGATGAGCCCGTTGCTATAGAGACTTTTGTTGATCTCCCAGTTCTCCAGCAGGTAATCGCGACCCAGAGGCGCGCTGCCTTTGCGTCCGTCGCGCGTACCGATGTGGGCGCGCATGGGCAGGTCGTTGTCGCGCTCCAGTCCGAGCATAAAAAGCTCGTCAAAGGGCGGCTGGCCGAAGGTTTTGCCGGCGCGAAACTGATTCAACGTCTCGTAATCGCCGCCATGCGCCTGTGGAAACCAGCGCCAGCCGATCCCTCCCTGCAGTTTTTCAAAGGTCTGCGGGCTCGCTGACCAGAGTCGCGCAATCTGCCATGAGGCGTCGGCGTGGAGCGTGAAGCGATGCTCGGGCACGCGCAACAGGTTCGACCCAATCTGCGCGACCTGCTTCAACTGGTAGCCCGAGGCGAGCATCGGCCTTGTAAGCACCGTCCCCGGCACGATGTTGCGGTAGTCGCGATGCGAAATCTCCGCGCCTGCGCTCCATTGCACGCGATCCCGCGCGTAGCTGGCAACGTCCATTGTGAGCCATTCGTGGCGCAGATTCAGGCTGGCCAGAGCGGGCGCATTGCCCGTGAAAGAGTCGCGAAGAATCCAGTTCTCATTGCGCAGGTCAGTCAGGAACTCATAGCGCAGCGTCGCTGAGCGATGTAACGGCCCGGAGAGCTGTGCGAGGATACGGCGCTTTTGCGCGTCCCATCGGACCATGGAGGTAAAGTTGATCGCCTCGTGATGGAAGTCGTCGTACTCGGGATTGACCTCCTGGAAAGGCAATCCACGCAAGAAGAGAAAGAGGGCTTCGGCTTTCGTATCGCCGATGCCGTTACGCTCCTGGTTGCGAAAGACCGCGTCGAAGTGGCCGTCGTCGCGGGCGCGCACATCCAGCTGATACTGCGGAAAAATGCCGAGCGCACCGATGCGCTCGCGACTGTCAAGGTATTGCCGCAGCGTGAGTGTGGCGGCAGGCGAGAAGGCAAAGGCGCGGTCGAGCAGCGCGGGGGAGACGCGCGGAATGGGCTCCTGGCGCACTTCGGCGAGGTAAGGCTTGCCAATGTGATTCCAGTATTTGAGCGCGGCAGGCAAATTATCTTCAAGAAAGTAGACGGTGCCGAGGAAGTCGTTGGCGTAAGTGTCATCGGGCGCAAGGCGCAGGGCACGGCACAAGTAGCGGGCAGCTTGCGGGTAGTGCTTCCGCTGAAAGGCGATGCCGGCGAGTTCGGTGGGGAAACGCGGATCGCGCGGTGCCAGTCTTTGCCCGGCCAGGAACGCGGCCTGCGCCTGCGGGCCCTGTTGCAGATGCGCCAGAGCCGTGCCGTAGTCGAAGTCCATTTGCGCGCTGCGGGGATGAACGGGCGCAAGCCGATCCGCAACCTGCTGCCATTGCTGCGCGGCGACAAGCTGCTGAATCTCCGCGTCCGTTACGGACTGTGCCGAGGGCTGTGCAGGCGGCGCCTGCGCCGGAAGACCGATGCAAGCGCAGAAGAAAATGAACAACGCACAGAGGACAGGCCGCTGCGCGGTGCGCGTGAGAGAAGCGGAGATGGCGTGGTCGGCTGGCAAGGGTCGTTAGCGCGTCGCAGGCAGCGGCACCACGAGCAGGGTCCAGTTGTGGGTGGCTTTCCACTCCTGTTCGAACGTGGCGCGGTCCTCTTTCAATAGTTTGCGCTGTGCGGGGTCGTTGAGCAGCACGAGCTGACGCGGGGGATCGATACCCGCAACAACGACATAGTGCAGCGAGCCGCTCGCATCCGGCTTGAGCGCGGCGATGAGCGGACGGCCTTTCTGCAACTCGCGCGCAAAGTCATCCCACTGGCCGGCGAAGGCAAAGGCTCGATAGCCGTTCTGCTGAAAGTAGCGCATCATGGCCGAAGCGTAGATGCCATGAGCATCGCCCGCATACAGCTCACTCAAAATCTTTTCCGGCGCGGCGCCCGGCGTCATGGACTGTCCCTGCTGCTTCAGCCAGTACTGCATCAGCATGGAGATCACTGCCGCGCCGCAGCCATCCTTCTGCTGCTGTACGTACGGGACATCGAGCCAGACTCCTGGCTGGGCGGAAGCACAGGCCGCAGGGCACACGGCCGCCATCAGAACGAAAACTCTGAAGAAGCTGCGCGGCATGCGGCCCGGCTTTTTAGTGCACGGCAACGATGATAAGCAGAAGAGCAGCAATGGCAATGAGGATGATGAGCAGGTCGTGGTCAGAGAAATTGCCTGCCGCAAAGTCCATCTGCGCCTTGTTGGCGCGCGTGGACAACTGGGCCAACTCCTCATCGTTCAGGCCGGAGATCGCCTTCCTGACCTGTTGTGGGTTCATGTGCGCAGACTCAAGCGCCTGTTCAGCTTTGGGAGAAGAAAAGAACTGGTTCAGCGTGTCGATGTTCTGCTGTCTTTGCCGCGATGCATCGACGGTGGCCTTTTGCAGTTGGGAGGGGCTGACGAGATGGTTGGCGGCCTGTGCGACCATGTTTTGCGGAATGGCGAACAGCGCCACAAGAGCAGCGGCCGAAAGAGACCGAACAAACTGCTTTAAATCAGAGTGCATACTGCTGCAACCTCCGTTGAATAGTGAAACGTACTGATGACTATTATATCTGCGTACTGACTTCCTCCCCCGGCGCAATCAGACTTGCAAATAGAAAAAAGTAACAGGCATAAGGGTTTGCGCGCGATTCGCAGGAGAGATGAATCGACCGGAATTTCATTTGAAAGGCCATTGACTGCCCTACAATTGGGGCATCCGCGTGTATGCGGGTTTCTGCAATTGAAATGCTCCATCCCTGAAAGGACGACCCGATCGATGCATTTGCCCCGGCGAATGACCGCAGATTGTCCCGCTCTTGCCCGCGCTGCGATTTTTTTCGCTGCCGCATCTTCCTGCGCGGTGGTTGCACAGGCGCAGCCCACCGCGCGCCCCACGCCGCCCACGCGCGATCCGCACGCACCGGGCTACGTCGCGGCCACTGAGCTTCCTGACGGCTCAGTTCCTCCGGCCGGCGCCGATGGCAACTTCATCCTGGGCCCCACGCATACGCCGGCTCCCGAGATGACAGCCCAGGCCGGCGTGGAGCAGGGCACAGTGATTGAATTCACGATGAGCTCTGCCAACAGCAATCTCTATCCCGGCATCGCGCGCGACCCAGGCACGTTTGGGACATCTGATCCATCGGACCCCGCGAAGCTCATTGTCACCACAAGTCATCCCGCGCCCTACACGCGCCATGTGGCTGTGTACGTGCCGCGGCAGTACGTGCCCGGCAACACCGCGCCTTTCATTGTGGGTGCGGATGGTCCTGACAAGATGCTCTTTACCGCCTTGGACAGCCTGATTGCCGCGCATCGCGTGCCTGTGATGATCGCCATCTCCATCGGCAACGGCGGCGGAGACGCGCAGGGCAGCGAACGCGGCCTGGAGTACGACACCATGTCGGGCCGCTACGCCGAGTTCGTCGAACACGAAGTGCTGCCGCTCGTTGAATCCAAAGCACATGTGCGTCTCACGCACGATCCCGATGGCCGCGCGACGATGGGCGGCAGTTCCGGCGGCTCCTGCGCGCTGATCATGGGCTGGTATCACCCCGAGCTCTATCACCGTGTCCTCACGTACTCCGGCACGTATGTCAATCAGCAATGGCCACCCGACGCGAAGACTCCGCACGGGGCATGGGCATTCCACGAAAATTTGATTCCGAATTCATCGCCGAAGCCGTTGCGCATCTGGATGGAGGTAGGAGATCGCGACCTGCTGAATCCCAACGTGATGCGCGACGGCATGCACGACTGGGTCGTCGCCAATGAATCGATGGCCAGGGTGCTCGCCGCCAAAGGCTATCACTACCAATTCGTCTTCGCACGCAACGCAGGTCACGTGGACCGTGCCGTCAAGCTGCAGACCCTGCCTGAAGCTCTGGAATATGTGTGGCAGGGCTATCCGGCTCAACCTGCGGGGCGATAAAGGCGCACCATGCACGAGAGCTGAAGAGCCGCTGTCCGCCTTTCTGCCGGGACGCCAAAGGATGCGTCGCCCTCAACCGGAAGAGGCATTCTGCGTCTACCTACATGCAGTGAGGTCGCTGCAATCCAGTTCTGCCAACCTCTGCGTTCGACTGCAGACATGGCACTTGAACGCGATTTGGCAAGACTCCACGCAAAGGAGAAGAAAGCTATGAACTTAAAGCGCATTGCACTTGCCTTCAGCGCCGTTCTTGTTCTGGGCGCTGTCGCACGGGGACAGGCTCCGGATAACGCCGCACCTCCGCCTCCGCAACAGCAGCAGGGACCTGCGGGCCAGGGCCCCAGACGCATGGACCCGGCAAGGCAATTGAAGATGCTGACTCGAAGGCTCAATTTGAGCGACGATCAACGCGCCCAGATCAAGCCCGTTTTGGAAGAGCGGCAGCAAAGGATGCAGGCTCTTTTCCAGGATCAGTCGCTGTCGCGCGATCAGGTGCGGACACAGATGAGGACCATCCATGAGGAGACCCGCGGCAAGATTGAAGCTGTTCTGAATGACCAGCAAAAGCAGCAGTACGAAGCGATGGATCAGGCGCGCATGAACCGGCGCAATAACCCGCCGCCTCCACCGCCGGATACCGCGCCGCAACAATAAGCAAACTCGAATCCTGGTTGCTCGGCTTTCTCGAGAGGCCGCGTAACTGCCTTGCTACCTGGTCAGCGCCGGCGCGGCAACACCCTCATCTTTCGTCATGAGCCCGTGTGCGCGCAGCCAGGTCTCCAGCAGGCCCGGCCACTGGTCCAGCGCGGCATCGCCTCCACCAAGGCCCGTACCGTGCGGCCCGTTGGCAAAGATGTGAGCCTCGGCAGGCACGCCCGCCTTCACCAGAGCAGCGTAGTAGCGCAGGCCCTGCTCTACGGGCACCGTCCGGTCATTAAAGGTGTGATACCAGAAGGTCGGCGGCGTGTCTTTCGTCACGAACAGGTCGGGCGAGTAGGCCTTGCGCAGCGCTTCGCATTGGTCCATCACATTGAACAGCTTGCAATAGCTCAGGTGCGACGTGTCGGAAGAGATCGCGCCGATCCACGGATAGCCCAGCACCGTGTAGTCGGGCCGGCTGGACACACGCTCAATCGCGTCTTCGGCATCGGGATTGCCCGGAACAAATTGCGTCGACGCCAGGGCCGCAAGGTGCCCGCCAGCGGAGAATCCAATGACCACAATGCGATTTGGGTTGATGGAATAGTCGCGCGCCCGGGCCCTCACGGTCTGGATCGCGCGCCGCGCGTCGAGCAGCGGCACCGGCAGCAGATACCCGTTCGAGCTGAGGCGGTAACTGAGCACAAAAGCGCGAAATCCGCGCGCAGTGAACCAGTCGGCCACCTGCCGCCCTTCCAGATTTGCGGCCAGGTGCGCGTAGGCGCCGCCGGGAAAGATCACCACCGCGGATCCATTGTCCCATCCATGCTGGGGTTCAAAGATCGTCAGGGTCGGAACATCTTCGCAGGCCTTGCCCTTCGCTTCAGGAGCATCGCCCGGCCACAGGCGAATCGTCTGCACGCCCAGATAGGAGTTGTCTTCACCCGGCACCGCGCAAGCGTCTTTCTGCGCCTGCGCAGCGGCGCACAGCAGCAGGCTCGCTGCCAACAGAAAGGAAAAAGGCTTGATCAGGAATCCCCGCATCTGCATGGCGAGGATTATAACCAGATCCCTGTGTGTCCCGTGCAATCGCTCATCGCGGATTCAGTCAGCTTTCCTGCCAGCTCAAATCCATGGCGCGCCAGGTAGTAGGCAGCTCCATGAACGCGCTCCTGCAGACTGCCGCCGGGATAGAGTGCCTGGCTGATGGCTTCCGCATGGCGGGCCAGCGCGGCCTCGCGCTGCAGTTCAAAGTTCGCGGCCAGACGCCGCAGCCGGTTCATCTGGTAGCGCATCTTGCTCGCCGCCGTCTCCGCGGAACGCCCCAGTCCAGCATCCAGCGTACGCATCCAGTCCAGCAGCGGCTCAAGCTCCGCATCCAGCGCCTGGCCCGCGGCGGCCAGTTTGCGCTTGCCCTCCACAGGCATGGCGCGCGCGGCCAGCCGCTGGGCGAGTGAGTCCGTTGTCTCCCTGAAGACCTGATCCAGACTCAGCTCGTGGGCACGCAGCAGCTCACCGATTGCCGGCTCGATCAGCGCAGCGGAAAAGCGCGGTTGAGCCGGTGTCACGCGTCCCAGGATGCGCTCAAACAACACCGCAGACTGCGCAAAGTAGGCAATCTCCGCCGGTCCGCCAATGGTGAGAGAGGTAGACAGCAGCAGATCCTGAAAGACCGGCCGCAGCAGCGCCGAGGGTGAGATCCGCTGCGGCTCTGCTTCAAGAATTCCCACCAGATCGGCCGTGCTGTAAGTCTTGCGCCCTGCCTGCCACACTCCCTGCGGCTCCTGGACGCTCGGCGCCAGCCGCTTCAGAGCCACGCGCGCGCCCGTCTTCTCGTCGATCAGGAACAGCAGGCTCGCTTGCGCGCCCACCGCCACCTGCGCATGATATCCGGCAGCCTCCAGCGCGGCCTTTCGCTGCAGCAGCGCAGCGTGCAGCTCGTCGGCCCTCTCCAGAGCGGCGCGCAGCACCGGCGCACCCAACCGGTGGGCCTCGCGCCCGCCCGCATCCAGCACAAGGAGCCCCTGTGCCGCAAATACCTTTGCGTAAAACTCAGCGAAAGCCTGCGCAAAGCTCCTGCCCGGCTGGTATGCCGCAGCCAGCGCCTCCATGGCATCGGAGTATCCCAGCAGCTCCCACGCCTGTTCCACCAGCGGCGCTATCGACTGATCCAGCAGTACGCCGCCCACCGGTACGGGCGTTGCAGGTGCAGCCGCATACGCCAGCTTGCGCAGCGCGCGCCGTGCAGGAAAACTCACATGGTCGATCTCGGCGAAATCATGATCTTCCGTCGCCAGCCAGAAGACAGCTACATGCGGCTTGCCTGCCATCGTGGCCTGTCGCGCGCGGGCCAGCGCTGTTGCCGCTTTGAAGGGCGTAAACAACGGCCCGCCGAACAGCCCCACCTGCTGGCCTGTAACCACTACACCGGCGCCGGCGCGCAATGCCTCCAGCGCTGCCGCAGTCGCATCGCCGAGGTTCTGCCCCGCCAGCAGCGCCGTCATCTGCGGCCAGTGTGCAGGCACCGGAGGACGATGCTGCCATCCTGTATCGGGCGGCAGCGACGCGTAAAACGGTCGCGCCTCCGCGGCTCCGGCGCAGTAGTCCAGGAAAAGCCGGCTCAGTCCCGGCACAACAGTCGTGGCATGACAGTCTGCAATCGACAACGGGTTCACTTCCGGCTCACGCGCCCCATGGGGATTCCTGCCCGGGCTGGCTCAGGTGGCATGTGACTCATTACAGGATGCCACGCGGGGCCGCCGCGATGCAGAACTCCCCGACCCGCCCGCGCCAGTGCGTATACTTTGCTTGACCGCGCTCGAATATCGCGCCGAGGAGAGAGCCACCGGATGCCCAAGAAACAGAACAACGAGAAAGTCACCCGTAAAAAGAAAAGCAAAGCGAACAAGGCCGGCCCCGCTAGAACTAAACCCTCCGCCGCGCCCGAGCGCGCGCAGATTCTCAGTTCCGTCGTCACCTACAAGGGACCGCTCTTCCGCGTGCAACACGACACGCTCATCGAGCCGGGCGGCAAGCGGAGCGAGCGTGACGTGATTCGCCACAACGGTTCGGTCGTGATCCTTGCCCTGGACCACTCCAAAAGCAAGAAGGATCCCTGGGTCGTCGTGGAACGTCAGTACCGCCATGCCGCCAATCAGTTCCTCTGGGAACTGCCCGCGGGCAAGCTCGACGAAGGCGAGGAGCCGCTGGCCGGGGCGCAACGCGAACTCGAGGAGGAAACCGGATACCGCGCGAAAAGATGGAAGCCGCTGGTCGAGTACTACGCCAGCCCCGGCTTTCTCGGTGAATCCATGATGGTCTTCCTGGCGGAGGGCCTTATCTCAGGCGACGCGCACCCGGAAGAGGACGAGGAGATCGAGCTGCGACTGGTAAAGCTCTCTGAAGCTTTGAAGATGATCGACAAGGGCGCCATCCTCGACGGCAAGACTCTCACCAGCATCCTGCTGTACGCGCGGCAATTGGCCAAAAAGGGAAGGAAGTAATCGCGGGCAAGAGGATCCTCGCTCGCGTTTAGCCCATTACACAAGTCAATTCAACGCCTTGCGCACGAGCCGGACCGGCCACGGACCGGCTCGTCTCATTTTTCCCGTTTTTCCTTTTTTGTTTGAATCAACCTTTCGCGCATTTCTGTCGTCATAGCTAACAGCGGCCGGCGTTCCCTGGAGTGTCGCCCGTCGCAAACCTCAATATGATGCAGGAAAGGCAGAACCCTGTGGCTCAGTACAAGGGCAAAGTGAAGTGGTTCAATAACGCCAAGGGCTATGGATTCATCGGGCGTGAAGACGGACCGGATGTATTTGTTCACTACTCGGCGATCCAACTGGACGGCTACAAAACGCTCAAAGAGGGCGATGAAGTTGAGTTCGATATTGTCCAGGGCCAGAAGGGCCCGCAGGCGGACTCGGTCACTCGCCATCGCGATGCCGCCCATACCGCAGCGTAAAATCTCGAATCTGCCGGAGTCAGCGCAAAGGCTCTGAATCTGAGAACGGCGATGCGCGCAGGGCCTGGCGTTTCAAACTGCGCTGCCTGCAGCGGCATAGCCGTGTGCGGCGTCCGGGCGCAGGGATCGCCGGAAGACCGGCTTCGGTTTCGCAGGCGTGAATCACGGGCCTGTTATTTCCTGCCCCTCTCGAAGATACTCAATGCATGGACAACTCCGCCATGGCCCGCCTGCTGGCCGAGACGGCCGATCTGCTGGAGATCGACGGGGGCGACAGCTTTCGCATCCGGAGCTACCGCCGGGCGGCGGAGTCCCTTGAGCAGACCACGGTGGACGTGACAGAAGCCGCCGGTGACACCGCCCTCCTGCTTGAGATTCCCGGAATCGGCAAAGGCATGGCCGCCAACCTGCAATCCATTGCGGCCACAGGGTCTCTGCCGCTGCGCGATGAACTCCTCGCCAAATACGGCTCCGCCATCCTCGACTTGCTCAAACTGCCGGGCATGGGCCCCAAGACGGTTGCCCAGCTCTGGAGTGCTGCCCAGGTTGCAAGCGTGGACCAGCTAGCAGAAGCCATTGAAGATGACCGCCTTGCGGGCCTTCCCCGCATGGGCGCCAAACAGATTGAAAAGCTGCGCAAAGGCATTGAGGACTACCGCCGCAGCTCGGGCCGCTTTCGCATTGACGACGCCGAAGAGGCCGCGCAGCGCATCTCCGCTTATCTGCTCGCCTTCCCCGGTATCGAACGCGTCACGCCTGCCGGCTCGCTCCGCCGCGGCCGCGAGACCGCCGGCGACCTTGACCTGCTGGTCACCGGCCCCGCCTGCCAGCCCGAGCACACCCATGCCGCCGTCGAGTACGTTGCCGCATTTCCCGGCATCCACGACATCATCGCCAAAGGCGAGAATAAGGTCAGCTTCCACCTGGCCAGCGGCATGCAGGTGGACGTGCGTCTGCTGCCCTCTGCCAGCTATGGAGCCGCGCTGCAATACTTCACCGGCTCCAAGGCCCACAACGTCACCCTGCGCCAGCGGGCACTCAAAATGGGCTACACGCTCAGCGAGTGGTCCCTTGCGCGCCTCGACGATGACTCGGTGATAGCGGCGGCCACGGAAGAGCAGATCTACACCGCTCTCGGCATGGACTGGATGCCGCCCGAGTTGCGCGAAAACCTGGGCGAAATCGAAGCCGCAGCCCGCCACGCCCTGCCCCGGCTGATCGATCTGGCCGACATCAAAGGCGATGTGCATATGCACACCACCGCAACCGACGGCCACAACAGCATCCTTGAAATGGCTGACGCTGCCCTTGCCCGCGGCTACCGGTACATCGCCATCACGGACCACTCGAAGAACCTGGCCATGACCAACGGACTCGACGAGAAGCGCGCCCTTGAGCACATCCGCCGCATCCGCGAGGTGGACCGGCAGATGGAGGGTCGCATCCGCGTCTTCACCGGCATCGAGGTGGACATTCTGGCCGACGGCGCTCTCGACCTGGACGATGACGTCCTGGCACAAATGGACGTGGTCATCGCCAGCGTCCACACCCGCTTTGAGCAACCGCGCGAAGAGATGACCGCGCGTGTACTGCGCGCTCTTGAGAACCCCTTCACGCGCATTCTGGGCCATCCCACAGGTCGTTTGCTGCTGCGCCGCGAACCGTTCGCGCTTGATCTGGGCGCCGTCCTGCGCCGGGCCGCCGAGCTGGGCGTGGCGGTCGAGCACAACGCGGCCCCGGAACGCCTTGACCTCTGCGATCGCGACCTGCGCCTCGCCAGGGAACTGGGCTGCCGCATCGCTATCAACACAGACGCCCACGATACCCGCCACCTGGCCAAGATGGAATACGGCCTGCGCCAGTTGCGCCGCGCCTGGCTGGGGCCTGAGGACGTGCTCAACACGTTGGGAGCTCAAGAATTCCTGGCGGCCCTGAGGCCGCGGTAGTTCTCAAAAAAGAGAGCGGGCTGCGCGCGAGAATGCCGCGATAGCGGTGCAAACCGGCGCATAGCCAGGCAAAGAGCTGAAGACAGACATGGCCCTCAGCCCATCTCTGGAGCTAAGATAAGGGCGCCATGAGTCTCATCCACCAGGAATCACCCGACCAGATAGACGATGCCGCACGCGGCGAGTCTTTCACGCGAGGCACCAGCCACGTCATCTGGGCCAGTGTGGCGGCCACCCTCGTCGTCACCCTGGCCATCGTCATTTATGTGATTGCCGGGGAAAAGCCCCCCGCGTCCACGGGCGCAATTCTCGACATCTGGGCGCACCCGATGCACACGGAGAGTTCAGGATTTGACGCCAGCGGTGCGCCGATTCCCAAGGAGAGCTTTGACCAGGTGCTGGTCTTTGCGCACGTGCGCCTGCACAACCAGAGCAAGCAGCCGCTGTTTCTCTACCAGATCCTCACCAACGCCACGCTCGCAGATGGGATCCACTCCAGCTACGCCGCCAGCGCGACGGACTACCAGCGCGTCTTCCTGGCCTACCCTGACCTTGCACCGTGGAAGGCTACGCCGCTCGCGCTGGAAACCACCCTGGATCCCGGTCAGACCGTTGAAGGAACCTTTGTCTCTTCGTTCCGGCTGTCCAAGGCCGAGTGGGATGCGCGCAAGGGGCTGAACTTTGGCTTCGGCTTTCGCTATCAGCCAGTCCTCACGCTCACCCCACAGGTTCCGATTACTGAGCACTGACCGGTGCCGGCGCGTTCTTCGGCGTCGAGAGATAACCGGCGACCTGGTTCTTTGAGTTGATTGAGTTCACGACAATCTCGTAAAGGCCCGGATCCTTACCGCTGTAAAACTGCAGCGGCTCATTTACGTTGCGGTCTTTCTTCTCATAGCGCTTGTCGTCGGCATAGACATCGAGCGTGAAGCGATTTCTTTTGGTGTCGGTCTTCTTCAACTCCAGGCTCACCGTGCCCACCGGCTTGCGCTGATTCCGGGTCAGCGTGAACTCGTAGTAGTTGCGGTCGCCCTTATGTTTCAGCACCTCCAACTCCTGCGCGTTGCGGGCGATCAGGCCGCTCTGCTGCCCCATATCCCCCTTCATCGATTGCAACAGGGAGTTGGTGTTGGCCAGGTCAGTCTGCGTCTTGGCCACGTCAGTCTTCACGCCGCCCACATCCGTTTTCACGTTGGACACTTCGCTGGATACCGCGCTGACCTGCTGTGCTGTCTGCTTCTGAGCGCTCTCCAGCCGCTGGCTGTCAGCCTGTTCGCGCTGGATGAGCTGCTGCGCGCGGGCGTCCAACTGCTTCTGCGTCAGCCCGAGCGACTTGCCCAGCTCATCGGTGGCTACAGTCAGCCTGGCATTGGTCTCGCGCAACTGAGCTGCCAGGCTCTTGGTCTGCTGCGCGGTATCGGCCAGCGCCGCGTCCTGATGCGCCAACCGACTGCTCAGCGTGTAGGTCCATATCAGACCGCCAACTGCGCCCAGAAGCGCGATGGCAATGACAGCCAGCAGCGCTCCGGAATAGGTTCGGGGAGCATTTTCGATTTCATCACTCATGCTTTGTCATCCTTTTTGTAAGGGTTCCATCACCCTGCCAAATTGCCTGCTGTGGCACTTTCTGTGCTGCTTAGACGCTGCCATCGCCCCATTTGTTCACCGATCCCGGTTGGCCGGATGCACTTTGGCCTTCACCCGGCGGCGTCTGCTCCGGGGATTCTCCAGAATACGCGAGTTGGCCCCGCCCATAGCGAAAATCCTTTTTGCCCCTCCGCTTCATCAAACAGGATCGCGGGTAGTCCGATGTGACAACCATCGAATCGCTACGTTATAAAGAGCATTACTGCACTTTTGCGCGCCGGACGCCATTCCGGGGCTGGCGATTAGGCCAGAATCGCAGGAATGCAACCGCATGGGGAGATTCAATCACTATGTCCACCGCTGTCGCTGGAAAGGGTCTGGAAGGTATCGTTGCCGCCAACTCGGGGATCTGTTGGATCGATGGGGAAGCCGGCGTACTCGCTTATCGTGGCATTGATATTCACGAACTGGCCGTCAACTCAACCTTTGAGGAAACAACGTACCTGCTCTGGAATGGTCACCTGCCCAATCCGCTCGCGCTTCGCGAGTTCCAGGCGCAGCTGGCGCTGGCCCGCGAGCTGGACCAGCGCATCATCGATATGCTGCGCAGCTTTCCTGCCTCGGCCACACCCATGGAGGTGCTGCGAACTGCGGTGTCGGCGCTCAGCTTTTACGACGCCGACGAGAAAGACAATTCCCACGACGCGAACGTGCGCAAAAGCTACAACCTTACCGCGCAGATCGCAATGATCGTCGCCATCTACGACCGCCTGCGCAAAGGCAAGGAAATCGTCCCTCCCGATCGCTCGCTCTCCCACGCCGGCAACTTCCTGTGGATGCTCAATGGCGTAAAGCCCTCTGAAACGGCAACCCGTACCCTTGATATCGCTCTTATTCTTCATGCCGATCACGAGCTGAACGCCTCCACCTTTGCCGCCCGAGTCATCGCCGCCACACTTTCTGACATTCACTCCGCCGTCACCGGCGCCATTGGCGCGCTGAAGGGGCCTCTGCACGGCGGCGCCAATGAGGCTGTGATGCGCCTGCTGCTGGCCATCGACAAGGCCGGCGCCGATCCGGTGGAGTACGTCAAGAATATGCTCGCCGCCAAACAGAAGGTCTCCGGCTTCGGCCATCGCGTCTACAAAACCGAAGACCCGCGCGCCACGCATCTGCGCAAGATGAGTGAGCAGCTCGGCAAAGATGCCGGCCAGTCCAAATGGTTCGAGATGTCCCGCGCCATCGAGCTCTACGTCAAAAACGAGAAGAAGCTCAACGCCAACGTGGATTTCTATTCGGCCTCGACGTACGCCATGCTGGGCATCGACATCGACCTCTATACGCCGATCTTCGCCATCAGCCGGATTGCCGGCTGGGCTGCCCACGTCATCGAGCAGCTCGACGACAACCGGCTCATCCGGCCCCGCGCCGAATACATAGGCCCCATTTATCCCACACATTGGACGTCGATGGACACGCGCGGATAGCGTTCCCCGTTGTCCTGCCCGCCCCGATTCATCGTTACACCCTCGACGCGCCCGCTCGGGCGCGTCGGTGTTTGTGCCTCCGAAGCGCGCCTATTCTCAGGATCAAACGTGTTGCAAGGTTTGATGATCGCATCAAAATCAACGCGCTCTGCTCACATTCTCCCGGTTTCCAGGTGTGGCCATCCGCACGGATACTCATCTTGCCACACGAGCAAGTCAATCAATGGAGGAGTCCGTTCCCATGAAGCTTTCCCACTCGATCCCGCTGGCAGCGCTGTTGTCGGCAACGCTGCTTCTACCCGTCGCGGCTTCAGCCGTCGATGACGGGGGCCAGAATCATGGCCCGATGTCCGCTCCCTTGCCCACGAATCAGTACTTGATCGCAAACCTCACCACCAACTTGAGCAGCAGTGCGCCCAACACCGATGCGCACATGGTGAACCCATGGGGCATGTCGCGCGGATCGGCCACGCCCTGGTGGCTTGCGGACAATGCCACGGGCCTTGCCACGCTTTACCTTGGGACGGGCCAGAGCGTTCCCATCGTCGTGACTATTCCGCCCGCCAAAGCGGGTTCCGGCATGATGGGCTCGCCCACCGGCACCATCTTCAACGGGGCCATGGAATTTGCGATTCCCGGCGGCCAGCCGGCGCGTTTTCTCTTCGCTACGGAAGATGGCACCATCTCCGGCTGGAATCCGGCGGTCAATCCATCGAGCGCGGTCATCGCCGTCAACGAATCCC
>JAKBHH010000058.1 GCA_021836865.1 Acidobacteriota bacterium | reverse complement strand
CATGACGGTGCCGGAGAGGATGGTGTATGCGGTGACGACCGGCGGACTGTGGGTCTCCATGAGCTTTTTGCTCAGCAGGATCCACGCCAGCGCGGTGCAAAGGGACACGACCACCAGCAGATCGCCTCCCAACGATGGCTGACCGTGCGCGGCGGGTCCGCGATGGCCGCCGAGCACGATGAGTGCTGCGCCGATGGTGGAGGCGACGAGGGCCATCCAGCCGATGGCATCGAGCCGCTCACCGGCGAAAAGGGCCGCTGCGACGCCGAGCAGCACTGGCATGGAGCCGACCATGAGCGAAGCATGGCTGACGGTGGTGAGAGCCAGTCCATGAAATTGGATGAGGAACTGGATGGGGATACCAAAGAAGGCCGAGATGAGCAGCAGGCGTGTCTCGGGCCAGGTGAGGCGCACGCGATGCAGCAGGGCGACAGGCATCATGCCGAGGCAGGCGAAGAGAAAGCGGTAGAGGACCATGGATTCGACGCTCATCTCATTGAGCGCGAGGCGACCGAAGTAAAAGCCGGTGCCCCAGAGGCAGCCGGCCAATGCGCAGGCTCCATAGCCGAGAAAGCGGATGCGCGGACTGGATGAAAGAGGAGATTGCATTGCTTTCTTTACTTTCGCATAGAGAAGGGGATAGGGCCGTCACTGCCCAAGGTGACCCCGTATCGGCGAGAATAGCAATCGATGGCAAAGTGGCTCGTTGAAGGGGATGACCGGTTGCGCGCGGGCCTGGTGCTGGCGGTGGTAGCGGGGCTGTTGTGCGGGCCCGCAATGGCGGCAAGCGGTGCGGGGCTGGGCGGCTTGCTGAAGAAGAAGCAGACGCAGGAAGCGCCGCCGGAGAAGCGGCCCTGGATGGTGGCTACACAGCCGCCGGCGATGACGGTGCCGGTGGAGCCGCTGGGATTTTATGCGCCTGGGTCCTACTACCAGGGACAGCGGCAGAGCCTGGTCTCGCTGGATTTTCTGGATGAGAACCGGCTGCTGTTTACGTTTCGCGCGCCGGGCCTGATTCACCGGACGGGCGATGCGGGCGAGGAAGAGCGACAGATTCGCGCGGTGGTGATCGATCTGCCCACGGGCGTGGTGGAGCACGAAGCGGTGTGGACGCTCCACGACCATGCGCGCTACCTGTGGATGCTGAAGGACGGTCATTTTCTGCTGCGCGACCTGAATGATCTGAAGCAGGGCGATGCCTCTCTGGAGTTGAAGCCTCTGCTGCATTTTCCGGGCCCGCTGCTCTGGCTGGAGATGGATCCGGAGCAGCAATACCTCGTGACGGACTCGCTTGAGCCGATTCAGACGCCGGAAAAGACGGAGAGCCTGGTGAAGCAGCCCGAGGCGGCGTATTCACCGCCGGCAGCCGGGCAGCCGGAGGTGGTGCTGCGCATTCTGCGGAGAGCTTCGGGGCAGGTGCTGCTTGTGAGCCGCGTCCACAATACGGTGTATCTGCCCATCAATTCGGCGGGCTACCTGGAGACACAGGCGAAGAGCGACCGGCAGTGGCGTTTGAATTTGAGCAGCTTCACAGGGGGCACGCGGTCTTTAGCTACAGTGGATTCGACCTGCGACCCTCGGGTTGACTTCATCACCGACAGCGAGCTGCTGGTGAATGCCTGCAAC
Organism: Acidobacteriota bacterium; assembly: GCA_021836865.1. Taxonomy (GTDB): domain Bacteria; phylum Acidobacteriota; class Terriglobia; order Terriglobales; family Acidobacteriaceae; genus Telmatobacter. The sequence continues at coordinate 21,320 of JAKBHH010000058.1, read as the reverse complement.
CCGGATGGTTCACGGCGGCTTGTGGCATGGTCGTCCGACGGGAGGCGGCTGTGGGAGGCCCCGACGCTGGTGAACGAGGTGTGGCCCCTGCTGGTGATGTCCCCGGCGGGTTCCTGGATGGCGCGCGAGACGCTGTTTGTGACGCATCCGATTGACGCATATTCGCCGTTGAGTCTTGACGATGTCCTGGGACAGGTGGTGGACGTGTACGACGCGGCGACGGGCAAGGTGGCGTTGCGGGCGCCGGCGAGTCCGGTGCTGGATGGCGGGGGCAATGCGGCCTTTTCGCCATCGGGGAAACGGTTGGCTGTGGTGAATGCGGGGTCGATCGAGGTCTATGACCTGACCAGGGCCACGACGCCGGGCGCGACGGGCCGGGCACACTGAGTGGGTCAAATTTGGGGCATGTCTTTTTAGCTCCACGTGTACACTGTTGGGTGGAGGATTCGTTCGTGGCCACGGCAGTTGTCCATTACCTGGCATCGGCAATCACGGACCGAGGGCGCAAGCGGCCTTCCAACGAAGATGCCTTTGGCTACTCGGTGGAGGATGGCGTGTATGTGGTCTGCGACGGAATGGGCGGGGCAGCAGCCGGTGAAATTGCCAGTTCACTGGCCGTGGACGAAGTGCTGAGGCTGCTCGAGGGGAATGGGCAAAGCGAGCACGGCGGAACCTTGCCTGATGGACTGGCGCAAGCTGTAGCCGCAGCCAATGAAGCTATTTTCGCCCGCAGCCAGCGCAATCCCAGGCTGAGCGGGATGGGGACGACCCTGGTGGCTCTGGCTGTGCAGGAGAGCCATGCCTGGGTTCTCAACGTCGGCGACAGCCGAGGCTACCTGCTTCGCCACGGACAATTGGAGCAAATTACGGCGGACCACTCGCTGGTTGAGGAGCAGGTGCGCAACGGGCGCATGACGCGCGGGGAGGCACAAAGATCCCCTCTAAAGAACGTGATTACGCGGGCGCTTGGAACGCAATGCCGGGTGACGCCGGATGTGTTCGCAATGGAGACCAAGCCTGGTGACCTTTTTCTGTTGTGCTCGGATGGGTTGACGCGCGAACTGCCAGACGAGACGATTGCGGCCATTCTGCGAGAGGACCGGAGCCTGGCCGAGCACTGCACCTGCCTGGTGGAAGCAGCGAAGAAAGCCGGCGGGCAGGACAACATCACCTGCATGCTGGTGCGCGCCGAGGCTTGAACTTCGCCGTCTTCCGACGGCGTTGCATACACTCTTTCCAATTCAAACAACGTTACAAGCGCCTCTAATGGAACATGGCGCCGATGTTGGCGTGAATCGCAGGGCTTTTCGCCGTGCCTGTGATGGTGAGTGGGATGCCGTTGCTGGTGTTCTTCTGAAAGCGACTGCCCAGAAATCCACCGAGCACGTTGATTGCCTGATTGGCGACTGCGCCGGCTGTGTTGGATGAGGTGATCTTGGCCTGCATCTGGAAGTTGAGCGCCCCACTGGACGTAACCGTTCCATTCCCGCTTGCCGAGCCGATCTGCGGCAGATTTCCATAGATGTTGGTGAACGAAGTCAGGTCCGGAGTGGAGTTGACGCTGGTGCGAATGACTTGAATCTGCGTGCCGCCATTGGTTTTGCCGAAGAGATTGAGGCCCTGCAGGCGGGAGCCGAGATCAAAACCGGCGAGGAGTGTGTTGTCGATCTCGACCGGGCCGGTGATGCTGGTGGCCGTAGCGGGGCCTGTGATGGCGACGTTGGTGGTGAGCGTGCCGCCGCGCAATTGCGATCCCGAGGGCAACTGGATGCCGAAGGCGGGTAGCAGCTCTTCGAGTTGATCGATCGGGAGATTCGGTGCGTTGAGATGAAGATCCAGCATCACAGCCTTGGGGGTGAGATGGAAATTGCCGGCCACATGCACCACGACATTGCCCGTATGGATAGCGATGTCGGAGATTTTTCCTGAACGAGCATCCAGATCGTCGCTGGCCGCGAAGTCGACCTGTACGGGATGCGGCGCGGGTGAGCCAGTGCGGGCCAGTTGCAGGCGCGAGGCGATGACTTTGCCGCTGGTGGCGAGGTTATCGCCATCCGAGCTGCACTGGGCATCGGCGTCGGCGAGCATGGAGATGCCATTGCTGGGATCGATGGCGCCTGCTGCGACGGGGTCGAGATTCTTGATGTGTAACGTGGCATGAAAGGGTGTGTCAGCGGCATCCTTCTGCGCGAGCGGTCCTGCCTCTCCGGTCAGGGTGAGCGACCCGGAGCCGGGCAGAGCCGCCGCAAGATCGAATGGAAATGAGCGGACGAAGGAGAACTGCTTGACGGTCAGGTTGAGTTTGGAGTAGACGAAGGGCTTGGTAATGGCAGGCAAAGAGGAGATGGTTGCGGTTCCGTTCTTGACCTGCAGCTCGCCCACGGTCAGGTCAGGCAGGACGGTCGGCTGTTGCGGGGTCGCGGGCTGGGCAGTTGAGCCGATGCTGGAGAAGTTCCACTTGCCGTCTGCTGCGTGAATCAACTGAATGTTGGGCGAGTCGACGGTGAATCGGGTGACCTGCACTTGGCGATGCAGCAGCAGCGGCACGATTTGGACACCGATGTAGAGTTGGTGGGCCTGGAGAAAGGGAGCGGAGCTGAAAGCCGGATCGTCTCCGACGGTGATGTCATTGGCGACGAGGCTGCCGGAAAGCAGGGAGAAGTCGAGGTGGCCCAGGGAAATTTTGCGTCCTATGGCAGAGGAGAGCTTGGTTTCCAGCGTGGGGCGAAAGGAGTCGGCATTGACGAAGAATGGAACGAGAGCCACGGCCGCAACGAGCACGACCAGCACGACAACGATCTTGATCCAGTGCTTCCGCATAGACGTTTCCTCCTGTGCACACGTGCAGGAGAAATTGTATCTCGCCCGCGTCGTTGATAGGGAGGCGAGAGGTGGGGCGGCGATTTTATGGGTTTCTATTGATGGACTGGGCCCACGCCATCGCTTCAAGGCTGGCCTGGGCGACGAATTCTTCGTCGAGCCTGAGGTACTCGCACAAGCGGACCGTTGCGCCCCAGGCACCGGCTTCGACGGCGAGGATGAGGTCGTAAATGGGTGCGAGCGGGCCCTGATGTTCGAGCAAGGCGGTGTTGATATTGGGATTGAGGTGGAGGCCGTCAAGGACTAATCCCATCGGCATTTCCAGAACCGCATCCATAAGCGAGAGGATACCGAGGAGGAAGAGATCGGTGTCGCTCACGCGGAGTTGTTTGCCGACCAGCTCAGCAAACTGTGCGCGAATGAGAGCGGAGAGCACGAGGTCGGAAGGCCGGTTCTGGGCAACGTCAAGGAGAATGGCGAGCCTGCACCAGCGGCGGAACTCGTTTTCGCCGAGGATGGTGAGTGCCTGGCGAACGGAACGGATCTCATGGCTGAGGCCGAAGGCGGCGGAGTTGAGATAGCGCAGCAGGCGGTAATAGAGAGCGGCGTCGCGCCGGATGACGTTTTCAATTTCCTGCCAGTCAAGCTCGGCTTTGGTGATGGTCTGTAATAGCTGCATGCCGATGATGCGGTTTGAGGCGACAGGGTGGGTATGGAGGATTTCGGGTTTGCGGAAAAAGTATCCCTGGAAGTACTGGAAGCCGGCGGCGCGAGCAGACTGGAAGTCATCCCATGATTCGACTTTGTCGGCGAGCAGACGGGAGCGTCTCCCGCGGTGGAGTGCGGCGATGGCTTGGAGATGCGGCGATGCGACGTGATGCACGTTGACCTTGAAGAAATCGCAGAGCCCGAAGAGCGGTTCGCGGGGATCGCCCGAGGTGACATTCTCAAGAGCAATGCGATACCCCGCCTGCTTGAGCTGCAGGCAGGCATCCACGACCTCGGGGGAGGGAACGATGTTGAGTGGAATCTCAGCTACGGCGCGCTCTGCGGGCAACAGAGTGATGTGTTTGTCGAGCAGGGCCTGACGAGAGCAACTGATAAAAGCAAGGCGCTGGTCGCAAAGGGTATTCAAGCCGACCAGGCTAGAGAGGTCGATGAGGGCGCTGATCTGCGCCTGGGGCGAGTCCTGGTCGGGGCCGGGCTTTCCGTCCTGCCGGAAAAGCAATTTGTAGCCGATCACCTTCTGATTGGCGGTGAGGATCGGTTGCCGCGCAGCATAATGCACCGCTCCTTCGGCACATTGGGTTGATGGATTTGCCTTCACGTCTTCTCCCTCTGCAAATCTATGGCGATCTGCGTCAGCCTCTGGCCAACGGCCCCGCGGCTGAAACATGCGCAAGAGCGTCGGTCCGGAGTGTCCGCTACCACCTTCCCGGGTGAAAAGCGCGTTCGCGCTTACGGGCTGACCTGTTTATCGGAAGCGAACGGGATTCCATGAAGTGGAAGGGGAGCCGATCCGCATGGAAGCCCGGATGGCGGGATAGGGCGTGATGGATTGGACTGCCGGCATCGAAGTGATCCGGGATGGCGAAGGATGGGCCATTACCGCAGTGCTTGCGGCAGGTTACCGCCGGGAACAGATTCGCGCAACCTCCCACAAAAGGGGTACATGAAGCGGGGTAAGATGTGGATGCTTTCTCAGGGTAACGGTGATTTAATGAGAAGGGTATTTCCGGCTTAACAGCGGAAGGTACGATTGTTCATGGCGCGAGGGGCGTGCACATGGGCAGTTGCCGCTACCGGATCATGCCAGGGGTAGCAGGATTTAGAGCGAAATAGAAGCAGGTTGGAACGGGCTTTGCGGGGTGTTTGATGCGAATGGACCTGTAAGAGCGAATCAAGCTAGCTAAAGGAATAGATTGCCAGGATTCACAATTCCTACAAGCAGGTGGGAGCGTTGCACGGCTCCATGCACTCACACTGAAATCAGCTTTAACCAAAATTGATACAAGGACGGCTAAAACGATGATATTCCAATGTGTTGACCGGAACCGGCTGCGGATCCTCACGGCAGTTACAGCCATTGCAGCGTGCATTTCGATGGCAGGGAGCGCGGCAAATGCGCAGGCGGTTGCGGCACGGATTGGGGCAGAGGTCAGCAGTTCTGAAATGGCTGTCCTCCCAGGCTCGCAGCCTCCCATGGCGCGGGCCGAGTTTGACGCCGGCAGGATGCCGAGTAATACGCCGCTCATTGGAATGACCCTTTGGTTCAATCGTTCCGCTACGCAGCAGTCTGACCTGAATGCCCTGCTTGCCGCGCAGCAGAATCCGGGGTCTCCTCTCTATCACCAGTGGCTGAGCCCGGAGCAGTTTGGGGCGCGTTTTGGGATGGCACAGGCCGACCTGGACAAGGTGGAGCTGTGGCTGCAACAGCAGGGATTCAAGATCGAGTCGGTGAATCGGAGCCGGACGGGAATTCAGTTCTCAGGGACGGTGGGGCAGATTGAGTCTGCATTTCGCACAGAGATGCACTACTACAGCCAGAGCGGCAGGCAGGAGTTTGCGCCATCGACGGCGCTGTCGGTTCCTGCGGCGATTGCGCCCACAGTAGCTTCTGTGGGCAACCTCACGAGCTTCAGGCCGCAGTCCTCCCATATTTCTGCGAACCGCGCCGGTGTGAGTCCTGCGTTTACTTCGGGCAGCTCGGGGAATGTGTTTTTTGCTCCCGGTGATCTGCAGGTTGTGTATGACATGAAGACCCTGACGGGGGGCGGTTTTACCGGGACCGGGCAGTCGATCGCGGTGGTCGGGCAGTCATCCATCTCTCTGAGCGATATTGAGAACTTCCAGAAGGCCGCAGGGCTGACGGTGCAGGACCCGACTCTGGTGCTTGTGCCACTGTCCGGCACCCCCGCCGTTAGACAGGGTGACCAGGGCGAATCCGACCTGGATCTCGAATGGTCGGGCGGTATCGCCACAGGTGCAAACCTTCTGTTTGTTTACACCGGCAATTCATCGACCTACAACGTCTACAACTCGATTGAGTATGCAGTGGACGAAAAGCTGGCGCAGATTATCTCTGTGAGCTATGGCACATGTGAGACGGCATTCGGGAGTGCGGGGGTGACCTCGTTTGAGGGCGTCCTGCAGCAGGCGACGACGCAGGGACAGACGATCGTAGTTGCCTCCGGGGACCAGGGTTCGACCGAGTGCAACCTGCCGGGTCTCTATACAACTCTTTCGGCGGCGCAACAGCAGGCGTTGGCGGTGAACTATCCGGCGAGCAGTGCTTACGCCACAGGTGTGGGCGGGACGGAGATTAATCAGAGCAACGCGGCCTACTCGACGGCGGGCAGCGGCTACTGGAGCTCGGCGAGCGGGACGGACGTGATTACGTCGGCCCTGCAATATATTCCCGAGGTCTCCTGGAATGACGACACCACCACCGGTTGCATTGATCCCGTGACAAGTTTGCCGAGCGGCTGCCTTGCTGCCAGCGGAGGCGGTGCTAGCCAGTTCGTCGCAAAGCCCAGTTGGCAGGCCACTCTGACTCCAAACGATACAAAGCGCGATGTGCCGGATATTGCCTTGTACTCGTCGCCAGGCCACCCTGGCTATCTATTCTGCACCAGCGACACCAGCGACTGGCAGACTTCAGTCACCCCTGCCCAGCAGGGAAGTTGCAACAGCGGATTTCGTGACGCGGCCACGGGGTATTTGACGGTCGCGGGTGGCACGAGTTTCGCTACGCCGATCTTTGCGGGGATGCTCGCCATTCTGAATCAGCACGCGGGTTATGACACCGGCCAGGGCAACATCAACGGAACCCTTTACACCCTTGCGACGAGCGGCGGCGTCTACTCTGCAGCGAAAGGATTCCACGACATTACGACCGGCAGCAACGATTGCCTGGCAGGCTCGACCTATTGTACCGGCCCAATCGGATTTTCCGCGGGTACTGGTTATGATCAGGTGACTGGATTGGGCAGTATCGACCTTGGGCTCCTTGCGGGGAACTGGACAGCAAGCAACAGCACGCTGGTTGGCACGGTGACGGCCCTGAATGCGACCGTGAACAATCCCAACGTAGGCGCAAACGATGTTGTGACGATCAAGGTGACGCCGGATAGCGGTACGGTGACTCCGGCCGGCAGCGTGACGCTGAACATCGACGGCGGAACCTCCTTCGGCGGGTCGACCGTGACGGGTCTGACGCTTGGCACGGGCGGAACGGTGCAGTATACGGCGAACTTCACGACCAAGGGACCGCACCAGATTATTGCGGAATTTTCCGACAGCTCCAACACATTTGCTTCATCAACGGGTGTGATTGCATTGACCGTGACGGTGCTGCCGACAGTGGCGGTGACACCGACATCGTCAAGTATTTCAGCGGGCCAGCCGCTTTCCGTGACGGTGGCGGTGAGCGGCGGGACGGGGAATCCGACGCCGACGGGTACGGTGACGCTGACGAGCGGCAGCTACACGTCTGCGGCAACGGCACTGGCGAGCGGCAGTGCGACGATCAGTATTCCGGCGGGATCCCTGGCGGCGGGCAGCGATACGCTGACTGCGACCTATGCGCCGGACACGGCCGGTGTGGCGACCTACAGTGGGGCGACCGGTACGGCTGCGGTAGCGGTGACCGCCATCAAGCCAACCGTGACCGTGACACCGGCATCGTCAAGTATTTCAGCGAGCCAGCCACTTTCCGTGACGGTGGCGGTGAGCGGCGGGACGGGAAATCCGACGCCGACGGGTACGGTGACGCTGACGAGCGGCAGCTACACGTCATCAGCAACGACGCTGGCGAACGGCAGTGCGACGATCAGTGTTCCGGCGGGTAAGCTCTCGGCAGGGAGCGATACTCTGACGGCAACCTACACGCCGGATACCGCAGGATCGGCCACCTATCTGAGTTCAACCGGGACCTCTTCCGTTTCCGTGGGCACGATGACACCCACAGTGACAGTGAGTCCGTCGGCGAGCAGCATCACGGCAGCACAGCCACTTTCCGTGACGGTGGCGGTGAGCGGCGGGACGGGGAATCCGACGCCGACGGGTACGGTGACGCTGACGAGTGGCAGCTACACGTCATCAGCAACGACGCTGGCGAACGGCAGTGCGACGATCAGTGTCCCTGCGGGCAAACTGGCTGCGGGCAGCGACACGCTGACCGCGACGTACGCCCCAGACACGGCCGGTGCGGCGACCTACAGCGGGGCGACAGGTACGGCGGCGGTGACGGTGACCACGATCAAGCCGACGGTGACCGTGACGCCCGCATCGTCGAGTGTTTCGACAGGCCAGCCACTTTCCGTCACTGTGGCGGTGAGCGGCGGGACGGGAAATCCCACGCCGACGGGTACGGTGACGCTGACGAGCGGCAGCTACACCTCGGCGGCGACAGCTCTGGCGAGCGGCAGTGCGACGATCAGTGTCCCGGCGGGGTCGCTTGCCGCGGGCAGCGACACGCTGACCGCAAACTATACGCCGGACACTGCGGGATCCAAGACGTACAGCGCGGCCACGGGAGCGGGTTCTGTGACTGTGGGGAATCCGGCGCTCATCAATCCAACGGTGACGGTGACGCCTGCTTCTTCAAGTGTTGCAACGGGCCAGGCGCTTTCCGTTTCGGTGGTGGTGAATGGCGGTACGGGAAATCCGACGCCGACGGGAGCTGTGACGCTGACGAGCGGTGCCTTCACGTCAACGGCAACGCCGCTGGCAGGCGGGAGCGCGACGATCAATATCCCGGCGGGATCGCTTACGGCGGGGAACGACACGCTGACCGCAACCTACACGCCGGACGCAACCTCAGCGTCGGTGTACAACGGTGCGTCGGGGGCGAGTTCGGTTACGGTGACAAGCTCGGGTTACTCGATAAGCGCGACGGCGGTGACCGTGTCTGCCGGAACTCCGGGCACATCCACGATCACAGTGAGCTCGACGAGCGGCTATGCGGGAACGGTTACGCTGTCCTGCAAGGTGACTTCGAGCCCGGCAAATGCCTCGAACCTGCCAACCTGTTTGGCGGGGCAGGCGGTGACATTGGGCGCGGGAACGACGAGTGGCACGTCGACAGTGACCGTGAATACGACGGCACCAACGACGGCACTTCTGTCGATGCCCGGCTCGAAGCGCAGTTTGCCGTGGGGCGGCGCCGGCGGCGGAGCGATGTTGGCGGCTCTGGTGTTGATGGGACTTCCGGCAAAGCGCAGGAAGTGGCTCTCGATGATGGTTGTGGTGCTTGCGATGGCCGCGCTGGGCGGGTTGGTGGCCTGCGGAGGAGGCAGTAGCAGCTCGACTACGGGGACTACGATTCCGGGCACGACACCAGGCGCTTATACGCTGACCGTTAGCGGCACCGGCAATGATTCAGCCAGAACCCAGGCTTCCACGACCTTCACTCTGACGGTGAATTAGCACAGGTCCAGCCGACTTGTGTTTTTCGAGCCATTCGATGCAGTCTCTGCGCGATGCGGAGACTGCATCGGTCTGAGTTGATGCGTGGCAATTGCTTGCAATTGCAAGGGCCGTAGATCGCTGCCCCAAAGAGACGTCACGCTTGAGGCGAAGATTTGCTCGGCACCGATTTGAGCGGTATCCCGATGCCGCGCGGTCGCTGTGAGATGTCAGCCCGCGTCTTCTATCGCATTGAAAGCGACGACAAGACTCTGCATGGTCATAAGGCAGTTAGCTACGTGGTGGCGGGGCTATTTGCCGGCGCCATTTCGAGTTGGTCCCCGGGCTTTGTGCCGGTCTTGCGGACGACGCCTGCGGGAAGCTCGATGATCGAGTAAGCGCGGAGACAGGCGGAGATTCGCCACGGCCGCACGGAGTCTCTGACCTTCTTGACGCGGAGCGCGCGATCGACGTACACGAGGTCGATGGGGAAACGCATGAAGAAGGTATGAACAGACTCGCAGGGAGCAATCCATAGTCCACCGCCAGGCGGTAGGGAGTCGCGGCCAAGGAGGCCTTTGGAGCGGCGTGCACTTGTGGTTGCAACCTCAAGATCGTAAGCAAGCGAAGTACCACGCGTGATGTTGGTGAGGAGCATGCGTGCATCCTGTTCTGGCTTCTGTATGCCGAATGCGGCTTTTTGCAAGTGCGCGGTCTGCTGATGGGGTGTTTTGCTCATGCGGTTTCAGCCTGCTAAGGTTCGAAACTCGACCTGGCCTTTTAGTTCTAGAGCCAGTAGATCGAAGGTGCAAAATAGCAACGGCCCCACAGGGTGCGTGGGGCCGCCGTGCTGGTTAGGAGAAGAGGCAGGGTGCGCAGAAAAGTAGGCAATTCCTTCCTCTGTGATCGGGCCTCACTGTGTTGACATGCCACTTGAGCCGCCGCCACCTGATGAGCCAGATCCCGATCCACCTCCCGAATCGGTCATGGGTGTTTCAGGTTTCATGCTGTCGATCAGCTGCTCGACAGGAATGGATGCAGGCGGAGCTGCCACGGTAGATCCAGGAGTTTTTGCATCCGGGGTGTGCATCGCCGTGTTGGAGTTGGGCGGCAGGAAAGTACCGGGGTATTTCGGAACTGGAATCTCTGTACCTGCCGGAGCGGGAGAAACAATCTCCGGGGTGACAATTACGATCAGCTCGGTGTTGCTCTTCGTCTTGGCCATCGATTGAAAGAACTTGCCCAGGATGGGGATGTCGCCGAGGAAGGGGATTTTCTGGAAGACCTCGTTATCGCGATTGTCCAGCAAGCCGCCGATGGCGAAGCTCTGGCCGTCCAGTAATTCCACTTCAGTTTTGACCCTGCGGATGGTAATTGCGGGCTCAAGGAAGCCGGCAATCTGAACCGCATCGGCAAAATCCAGCGCGCTGACCTCTGGCGCTACCTGCAGCCGGATGGTCCCGCGAGGAGTAATGGTGGGCAGGAAATTAAGGCGAATTCCGTATTCCTTGAACATAATGGTGATCGCGGAAGCGCCGCCAATGCCTGCGCCCTGCACCATCGGAAATGGATATTCGCCGCCGGCGAGGAAGCTGGCTTGCTTGCCGTTTTCCGCCAGCACGTTCGGTTCCGCAAGGACTTCGAGGAGATTCTTTTGTTCAAGAGCCTGGATCGTGGCGCCCAGGTTGAGGCCGGGGAAGAAGGCAAAGAGATTCAGTTGGTTGGACAGCGTTGCGGTAAGCGGGATGCCTGGTGTCGGAATAGTCAGGCCCGGCGGCGAGTATTGGCCGGTGGTTACACCACCAATCGTATTGCCAAGGCCGGTGCTGAACAGGTTCATTCCGAGCTGCAATTCTTTGGTGCGATCCACGCTGGCAAAGCGTACTTTAAGGAGGATCTGGCGCTCCTGCGGGGGCAGGTTGACGCTGAGCAGGTTTACGACCTTGCCGGCGGTTGAAGCGATGGTGACAGCGCGGGTGGAACTGTTCAGGTCAGGGACGGTGCCACGCAGAAAGATGTTTGAACCTTCGGCGGATACACGCAAATCCTGACCGGGCAATTCTGTGCGCAACTCGCGGCGAATGGCATCAAGATGATCATTGATGACCATGGAGCTTGGGCGGACAGTGACATTGAAGAACTGTCTTCCCCCCGCGTTATCCCAGAGGATCAGCGTGGTTTCGCCGGGGGCTGCTCCGTTGACCAGAACCTGGGTGGGAGAGACGGCCGTAGCTTCTGCAAAGCCCCCTAAACCCACGACGATTCGGACTACGGGCCTGGCGAGATCCAGGACCACGGACTTGCCCACAGCGACCGACAGGTCATTGGCAGAGTCCTGGTTCTGGGAGACCTGCGGCGCAGCAGGTGCAGGCGAGGGAGCGGCCTGCGGAGCGGCTGCAGGGCAAGAGGCAAAAGACAAGACGCATAAACAAACTGGCAGGAGGCCGACTCGTGCGTTCACTGTTGTCCCCCGGGGGTGGCGAATTTTTCTTCCGTTTTATGACTGCCGTTAAGGACCTGAACGGTGAACGGCGGAGGTAGAGACTTGACACGCTTACGAGCTGCCGTACTGGCAGGCTTTGGACCCCCGAACAGATTGGTCATCGCGGTCTCTTGGACGGTAGAAATAGTAGTATCCAAAGGATTGCGCAGCACAAGCTGGATATGCATCTGGCTCGTTGCTAGAGATAGAATTTGCGCCTGGTCGGGCGTGACCAGCAAATTGACGACCTGCACCTGCTGCGGCTTGCCCTCCGCATCCTTCTGGATATCCGTACCGGCAGAGAGGACCTCAATGTTTTGAAGGATGGTTCTGACCTCGGGGTTTTGCGATCCCTGAGAGTTTGGAGGAACTCCGGAGATAAGAACATCAACGCGCATACCGGGTATGACAAAGCCCGCCACGCCGACGACGTCATCGACCTTGACGGCGCAGGCACGCATTCCCGTTTTGATGGTTGCGGCCAGACCTCCGCCCGATCCCTTTGGCGCCAGGCGGCTCTCCATAATCGGCTCGCCTGTGTAGAGCGGAGAGATGACGCCCCGTCCTATAGCATTCTTGGCATCGAGAAGTGCTCCTGTGGGCGCTGAGCCCACGACCTGAAGGGTGGTCAGGTCACTAGCATCAAGGACCATTCCGATCTTCAGATCCTTTGCTGCGGCAATCAATCGTGTGGTGGCGATGGGTTTTGAAGCTGAAATTCGTGCACCTACCATGCGCCAGACGAGAAATGCGCTCATGGACGCGATGACAAATGCGCTGAGTAGTATAACCAGCATTCTTCGATTCATTTAAGTTCCTGTCTCACCACTTGAACAGCGCGTAGAAACATTGCACAAGAGAGCAGGCTCGGCTCTGGTGCGTTCGGTACTTTTGTACCAAGCCGTAATGACCATTTGTGAATGCTCAACGTGGTTAAATGCGGTTGCAGTATAGCATTCATGTTACGGCGTCAAGTCAACAAAAATAGTCATTGAGAAGGCTTTGGTAACCATACAACTAACGTGGTGCTATCGGCCTAAAAGGGAGGTTGTACCGGCTCTGACCCCGCGCATCATGGAACGGGAGTGCAGTGCAAACGAGAGTGGAGAAAGCGCGTAGAGGCATGGAATAGCGGATCGTCTCGCATGGCATGGGGAGACCTGGGTAGGAGGCCGTTTTAGACTACGTCGTTGGCGGGATTCTAAAGGTAGCTGAAGAGTGACACATTACTTATGACAGGGGTGATTCCTGCAGGGTCGGATGTAGGATGGCACTACAGGAGGCGCCCGGGGGGTGCAGTCTTCGCATTCACGTGATTCGAATAAGAAGGGAATTCTATACCGGTCATGGAGTCCTACAATATCCTATCTGTGCAGCCGGAGAGACCGCGGGCCAGCCTGAGGCCGTCGGCGTTTTTCCTGTCGGTCCTGGTCCATGTCGTTACGGTGGTCGTGGTTGCGCTTGGCTTTCTTTACGCTCCACGCATCAGGCCATTGAGTCGCGACAATATATATATGGTGCGTCAGGTCAATCTTAATCGCCTTGACGACGAGATGAAGCGCTCCGCGGAAAGCGCGCGATATTATCCCGGCGCGCGGACTGCGGAACAGAAAGCCGATGCGCAAAGCAAGGCAAGTGCGGCGTCCTCGAGTCAGCACCAGTTTGAGAAGCTCCCGGTCGCAGCCCGCACCCTGATTCAGCCCGACATTCCACCGAACAAACTAGTGATGAAAGATGTTTCACTGCCTGCGGTGCTGTTGTGGTCTACGCCGACGCCGAAGGTGAAGGTTCTCGCGCCGCCGATCCAGCATCCCTCGAACACGGCCTTGATCAAGCCGTCGATTACGCGACCCAATGAAGAGAAGGTTCCCTCGGATATTGCAATTTCATCGACCGCTTTTTTGACCGCGGCACCCATGCCGTCGCCGAGCGCAACGTCTCCGATTGTAGTGCGCGGGCCTGACCCGACTCCTCGCGTTCCAGAGACATCGTCGCTTGCGTCTACACTGCCCTCGTCTGCTTCAGTCCTGTCAATGTCGGATACGAAGATGACGAATGGGGTGATTGCGCTTGCCCCGGTCAACCAGACAGCTGCCGGCACGGCCACAGGCGGGGCGGTGCCGGGCCGCGCAGGGAACGCCCTGGTGGCGGGTAATGGCGATGCCAATAGCCAAGGGACACAGACCGCCGGTGGAATGAAGGGCGGGCCGAATGGCATCGCGCCAGGCGCCAAGGCCGGCGATCAGGCTTCAAACCAGGGAAAGCCCAACCCGGGCGGTGGCTCGGCTAATGGACAGGGGCAGAACGGGTCTGCCATGCACATCGCGATGGCGCAGAATGGCCAATACAGCGTCGTCGTGGTTGGCAACAGCCTGCAGGAACAGTATCCGGAGATCTCGGATGTCTGGGGAGGCCGGCTGGTGTATACGGTTTACCTGCATGTCGGGCTGGCAAAGAGCTGGATTCTGCAATACACGTTGCCGGCCAACACGGAAGCAGCGGCGGCGGGCAGTGTTAACAGGCTTGAGGCGCCCTGGCCCTACTCGATTGTGCGACCGAATGTATTGCCTACGGACGTGGATGCGGATGCGCTTATGATTCACGGATTCGTGAATCAGGCGGGCAGGTTTGAGTCACTGGGCTTTGCGTTTTCGCCCGGAAGCGCAGATCTTCGATTCATTCTGGAGGCACTGAAGCAGTGGCAGTTCCGGCCAGCCAAGCTGAACGGTCAGATTGCTCGCGTGGAAGTGCTGGTGATTGTTCCCCTCGAACAGGACTAGCCCGTTTTTGCAGTACATGCAGGCTTTGTACGAGCTTGATGAGGGGGCTTTTCTCTTGCGAGAAGGCTGCCTGCGCTCGTGGTCAGGATTTCACGATTTCGGAAATGCCGGAGCGTCAGAGTTCGAGGACGTTGTCTTCGATGGCGCGGCGCACGTTGCCGTCTGACTTTGCGAGGCGGCGAACCGCTTCCGGCTTGTCGACCCGAGCCTTGAGCATGACCAGCGCAACGGGCACGCTGCGGCCCGCACCCTTGATGGTCTGGACGGCCGTCTCGCGGTCAATGTTGCAGGCGCTCATCAGAATGCGGATACCGCGTTCGACCAGCTTGGAGTTCTGCATGTGGACGTTGACCATGAGGTTTTCGTACACATAGCCGAGGCGGGTCATCGTGCCGGTGGTGATCATGTTGAGCACCATTTTCTGCGCGGTGCCGGCCTTCATGCGCGTCGAGCCTGAGACGACTTCGGGGCCAACCTCGGCGACGATGGCGATGTCTGCGGCCGCTGCCAAGGGCGTGCCATGGTTGCATGTGACCGCTGCGGTATAGGCGCCACGGGCGCGGGCGTAAGCTACAGCAGATACGACGTACGGAGTACGGCCGGATGCGGAGAGTCCTACGACGACGTCCTTGCGCG
This sequence comes from Acidobacteriota bacterium, assembly GCA_021836865.1. Taxonomy (GTDB): domain Bacteria; phylum Acidobacteriota; class Terriglobia; order Terriglobales; family Acidobacteriaceae; genus Telmatobacter. The sequence goes on along the minus strand of JAKBHH010000058.1, from coordinate 6,194 downwards.
TGGGGCGACGGCGGGCAATGTCGCGCTGGCCCAGTTCTTCTGAGTCCTCATTGACCTCGACGGCCGAAGCCAGAGCCTTGGGGCCACCGGCCATGATGTACTGGACCTGACCGGGAGCGGTGGAGTATGTAGGTGGGCACTCTGAGGAATCCAGCGCGGCGATGCGTCCGCTGGAGCCCGCACCGACATAGATCAAGCGGCCACCATCGCGCAGGCTGCGCGCTACGTGGTCGATGACCTCCGCGATTTCTGGGATCGCTCTCTTGACCGCGCCAGCCACTCTTGCGTCTTCGTGGTTGATGATGCGCGCGATCTCAAGGGCGGATTTGGTGTCGAACCCTTGCGAAGCCTCGTTCTGGCTCTCGGTGGTGAGGTTCTGGAGCAAGGAGGCCTGATCCTTGCTGGAATTCTCTTTGGTTGCCCGGGTATCTGCAGCTTCCTGCGTCATGGTGCTCGTGTACATCGAGTCTATCCCCAATTTCTAATTGTAATCTCATATCCCGCAAGTCCCTAGAGAAATCTCCCGGGTATTAGCCATGGAAGCGCGGCGTTCAGCCGCTTGCGGGCGGGAGGGCCTTGCGCACGGCATTGTGAAAAGCAGGCCGTACCTGGCGAATCAGCTGACTTTTGCGGTCGGGCCAGGTGCGGTTGGTGAGCAGGACGACAGCTACTTCGGCGTCGAGGTCGATCCAAAGCGAGCAGCCGCTGTAACCAAGATGGCCGATGGAGCGCGGGGAGAAATAAACGCCGGCTGAGGAGTCAGCTGACGGTGTGTCCCAGCCCAGAGCGCGAGAGTTGCCCTCGGGCGGCTGGCGCTGAGCGAAGCGTTCGATGGTTGGAGCATGGAACAGAGGAGTATCTTCTGCGCCTGTTGAAGCACGCATGCCGTGGAGAATGGCTCGGGCAAAGCGGAGCAGATCTGGCACGCTGGAAAAAAGCCCGGCGTGGCCTGCCGCGCCATGGAGCAGCCAGGCGTGCTCGTCCTGCACTTCACCCTGGATGCGGCGGCGCCGAAAAGCGGTGTCGTCCTCCGTGGGAGGGATGAGCGGCCGCAGGCTGGCGGGAGGACAAAAGCCAGTGGCAGTCAGACCCAAGGGCTGAAGGATCTCCCGCTGAACCCAGGGCGCGAGGTACTCGCGGGTGGCCACCTCCAGGGCTTTGCCCAGGAGAATAAAGCCGGGGTCTGAGTATTCGGCGTGCGTGCCCGGCTCGCCTCGCACGGGGAGTTGGAGGAGGGCGCGAAAAAGTGCAGCGGGCGAATCGACAGTCTGATAGAGGGGAACATAGCCGGGCAGGCCCGAGGTGTGAGCAAGAAGATGGTGCAGGCAGACGCGGCGCGCGGGCTCGACTGAGGAGCGCCCGACGATGAAGCCGGGCAGCAGGTCAGCCAGCGGGGTCTCAAGATCGATTCGGCCTCGCTGATCAAGGAGCATGGCCGCGGCGGTAGTGGCGACGACCTTAGTGAGGCTGGCGACATCAAAGACCGTGTCGACGGTGACGGAGCGGGACTCTTCCTCATAAGTGAATTGTCCGAGCGCATCCTGGAGAACGACCGCATCCGCTGCGAGCACACCGAAGGCGCATCCCGGGAAGGCTCTGGCTGCGATGGCATCTTCGAGGACAGAGCAGGCCTGGGCAAAACGCGGTTCTGGAGCGGCGTCGGCGCCGCCGGTAGGAGGTGCGGCTTGCTTCATCGCTTTAGAGCATCGTAGCGCGATTTGCCCGGCAACGGGGCGAACGGCGGAGAATTAGGTTTTCCTGCACGAAACGGGCTACCCTGGCTTCGGGTCAGTCCGTCTATCCGATGGAAGTCCTGGAGAGAGACACATGCGTATTTTCAGGGCCGGGATGAGCGCCGCATTTCTGCTTTCCATGGCCGCCAAGGCGGTGTGCTTGTCGCAGCAGGCCCCCGTGAGTCCGGAGCCCGGCGCTGCGCAGGCCGGTGCAGCCGTGGCCTCGGGACAGCCAGCGAAAGCACCGTCCGTGGCCGCAACGAGCTATGTGGTTCCGGCAGGCACCAAGGTCCTTCTGCAATTGCGCAGCTCAATCAATACCAAGAGCGCGAAGCCGGGCGACGGGGTGTATCTGGCTTCGACTTTTCCGGTCGTGGTGGGCAACCGGGTGATGATTCCGGCAGGGGTTTTTGTGCAGGGGGTGGTGGATCGTGTGGCGCGTGCCGGCCGCGTAAAGGGCAAGGCGCAACTGGACATGCACTTTACATCGATGATTTTTCCCAACGGATCGGTAGTGGAGATTCCGGGCATGGTGAATAGCCTACCGGGGGCTAAGAAGCAGTCAATAAAGGATGACAACGAGGGAACGATCGAGCAGGACAGCGACAAGGCGCGCGATATGGGCAAGGTCGCGGAGGTCTCTGTGCCGGCGGGCGCCACGGCCGGCGCGATTGGCGGCATGGGATCAGGCCACCCGCTGGCCGGCGGAATAGCAGGCATTGGTGCGGGACTGGCCACAGCAGGCCTGGTGTCGCTTTTTACGCGCGGGGCAGACGTGAATATTGAGAGCGGGACGCAGGTAGAGATGGTGCTGCAACGGCCGCTGGCGCTGGAAGAAGCGGATCTTTCGAACGCGGCTGCTCCTGCGCTGGTGCCGGTGCCGGAGCCACCTCGGCTGTTAAACAAACCGGTGCCCGGACGAATTCTTTGTCCGCCAGGCGGGTTGGGATGCCAATAATCGGCCAACGCATCTAAACTAGAAACAGAATGCAGACGTTTCCCCAAGATACCAAGACGCCAGAGATCGACCCGGCCCCGGCGACGACACAAGGCGACCCGGCCGAAAGCCAGGCAAGCCCGACCGTGAAGAGCCAAGGCGGGCTAGGCAAATGGCTCCGCGACCTCGGCGTCTCCGCGGCGATTTCCATCCTGATTATTACCTTCCTCTATCAGCCGGTTCGCGTGGAGGGCACCAGCATGCTGCCTCGGCTGGAGGATCACGACCGGCTCTTCATCAACAAGTTTGTCTACCATATCGAATCAATCCAGCATGGGGACGTGGTGGTTTTTCACTATCCGCGCGACCCGGAGAAGAGCTATATCAAGCGCGTGATTGCGCTTCCCGGCGATCGTCTCTGGATTGACCACGGGCAGGTTTGGCTGAATGGGAAGCCCCTGCGCGAGCAATATGTTCCGGACAAGTACCGTGACATGCGGTCAATGGCGGAGATGGTGGTGCCCGACGGCACTTACTTCATGATGGGCGACCACCGGTCGATTTCATCGGATAGCCGCGAGTTCGGGCCGGTAGAGCGCGACCTGATCTATGGCAAAGCGGTGTTTATTTACTGGCCGGCGAAGGACGCGGGCGTCGTGGAGTGAGCTCTACTAGACGATTTTGCGCAGATCTCAATAAGCTTGTTTCCGGCGAAGTAGGACAGAAAGCCGATGGTGATGGCTCCCCATAGGTCGAGGACGGATATCTTGACGGGAAATTGCGTGTCAGCCAGCCGCGAAGAAACGATTGTGAATGATGCGCTCAGGATCGCTGTGCCGATGAGATCACGCGTAACCTTGAAGACCAGAAAAAGCCCCTCTCGCGTAAATGTCTTCGATATTCCGCTTAGGCCGGCTTCCGATGTTACAAGTGAGAATAAGCGATTGATTGGCCCGTCATCACTGCGCACTGTAACCACAAGATAGGCGAGCAGGACTCCCACAATCGCGAAAAGAATGATCTGCGTCTGATCGATCCCAACTTGAAACGATGCGCTCTGTACAAAGGGACGCGAGGGATATGTGCATCCAGGCAGGGAGCGGTGTCACATATAGAGAACTTACCGGTCAGGATGTATTCGTATTCGCCCGGCGAGAAGTCCAATGCGCGCTTAATAGGGCCAAATAAAGTGGGATCGCAGGAACGTTGATAGGAGTCCTGCAGGGCCCTTTGGTAGTTTGCCGTCACAGTGCGCGAATCCTGCTGGCTTGGTGGTACCCCCATTGGACCAGGTGGCTCTGGCTGCGCAAGCTGGTTGTATTGCCGGATAGCGGCTTCCTCATCTTCGGTGTAATACATCCGGGCGGTTGGAGATGTTGAGAATGTCGGCGGCTATGTTTGAAGTTGATCCAAGTTTGAGCGGCGATTCTGAAGGGGTGAGGACGATTTTGAGTGGCACCGCTGTCGAGAGGCTGGCGTCGGCGCTGTCGGGCGCTTGCTGTAGATCGGGAGTCGACGGATTGATTATGGGGGGTGAGGCCATCGACCCAGGTGTGGCCGCAGGCGCGGGAGAGCCGTCCTTGGCTGGAGTGGTAGGCTGCGCCGAGTGTGGCACGGTCTGGACGGCTTTGGCAGGTGGCGGGGACGGGCCCGCGAGGTCAGGCCAGAAAGGGATGTCGAGGTGGCCGCAAGCAAAACAAGACCACCCGAAAGAAAGGGGAATTCATCGGGCTGCTCCTTGACCGCGGGGCGAGTTGGTGTCGACCATCGATGCACGAAGATTCTCTAATGTCAATCCAAAAAGCCGCGATTCAATGCACATCCCATACCGGATCGTCGCTCGACTGGCTCTAAATCCATCGTGCGGAACCTCTTTCCTTCAATCGAGAAGCCTCGCATGAGCCCATTTGGCAATGAGGTGAGCGATGTTCTGAAAGTCCGAAGGGATAATCTGCTAGAATCGATTGAATCCACTCCCCGGAGAGGCAATGCAGGCGATTTTAGCGCTCGAAGACGGGCGCGTCTTCCGCGGCCAAGGCCATGGCGCCCCAGGCGAATGTCAGGGCGAGGTCGTTTTTAATACTTCTCTAACCGGCTATCAGGAAATCGCAACTGATCCCTCCTATGCCGGTCAAATCGTCGTTCTCACCAATCCCCAGGTCGGCAACTACGGCACAAACCAGGCAGACAACGAGGCGGCCAGACCCTATATTGAGGGCTTGATTGTCCGCGAGTTCTCCGCGATCAGTTCAAACTGGCGCTCCGAGCAGGTGACCGATGAGTATATGGAGCGGTACCAGGTGCCGGTGCTGTCGGAGATTGATACGCGCGCGCTGGTGCGTCATCTGCGCACGCATGGCGTGATGCGCGGCGTCCTCTCCACCGCGGAAAGCAATGCTCAGGTTCTTGTCCAAAGAGCGAGAAGCATACGCAAGATGGACGGGACGGACCTGGCGCGGGTGGTTTCGACCAAGGAGATTTACTCATTTGACGCGAGCGACAGCCGGAATCAGTCAAATGATCCACTGCTTGACTCGGGCTTTCTGGCCACGGAAGACCTGCAAGAGCGCAAGCTGCTGCACGTGGTAGCGTACGACTTCGGTATCAAGCAGAATATTCTACGGATGCTGACGCGCGAGGGATGCCGCGTGACGGTAGTTCCGGCCGAAACCCGCGCAGCGGATGTGCTGGCCATGAAGCCCGATGGCGTGTTCCTTTCAAACGGGCCGGGCGATCCGGAGCCGGTGGACTACGCGGTGCGCGCGATTCGCGAGATGATGGGCCGTGTGCCGGTTTTCGGGATCTGCCTCGGTCACCAACTGTGTGGCCTGGCGCTGGGCGGGCGCACGTACAAGCTGAAGTTTGGCCACCACGGCGGCAATCACCCTGTGCGCAACAACACAACAGGCAAAGTGGAGATCACTGCGCACAATCACAACTTCGCAGTCGATCCCGACTCGATCAACGCGAACGAAGTTGATTTGACGCACGTGGACCTGAACGACCAGACACTGGAAGGGCTACGGCACAAAACGCTGCCTCTGTTCAGCGTGCAGTACCATCCGGAGGCGGCGCCGGGACCGCATGACTCGCACTACCTTTTTCGCGACTTCAGGAATTTGATGGAGGAGTGGAGGGGATGAACTACCAACTCCCGCCTAATCTTCATTTGACCTGGCGGGAGCCTTTTTCTCGTGATGAGCTTGATAATTGGGGAAAAAATCACGCGAAGCCACGCAGTCTGTATGGCAAACATTCTTATCCAGCCGTGTATCGATTTGTTTTTCCCGAGTGCGGAGATGCGAATGGCAGGCACACCCCCTGCTATGTAGGCGAAGCAAAGAATCTCAGTCGACGACTTGGACGCCATTTCAAGGCGGGTGGGGAGTTTAGCAAGAATCCAGATGGGAAATGGGATGCTCCAGAAGGTTGGCGAGTTCGTGGCGCAATTCAAAATTCCATCGGACACTTCGCATTTCAGGTGCTTGAAATTACCGGTAAAGTCAATTTCAATTGCGTGACTT
>JAKBHH010000006.1 GCA_021836865.1 Acidobacteriota bacterium | reverse complement strand
GCCATGGAATTTGCGATTCCCGGCGGCCAGCCGGCGCGTTTTCTCTTCGCTACGGAAGATGGCACCATCTCCGGCTGGAATCCGGCGGTCAATCCATCGAGCGCGGTCATCGCCGTCAACGAATCCCAGATGGGCGCGTCGTTCAAGGGTCTGACCTCCGCCACTCTCGACATGCAGGGCATGTCTGCGCAGACACTGCTTTATGCGGCTGACTTCACCCTGGGCAAGGTAGAAGTCTTCGATGGCATGTTCCATCATGTCGTCAGCATCGAACAGCAGTTCAACGACGGCGGTGAAGACATGCCCGATGGCTATGCGCCCTTCAACGTGCAGAACCTCGGCGGCAACATCTTTGTGGCCTATGCCAAACTCGGCAGCGGCATCAATGAGCAGCAGGGCCCCGGCCTCGGCATGGTGCGCGTCTTCAGCCCCGACGGCCACATGCTGATGCACCTCGAGCACGGAAGCTGGATGAATGCCCCCTGGGGTATGGCCATCGCGCCCAGTGACTTTGGCCCTTACAGCCACAGCATCCTCGTCGGCAACTTCGGCAGCGGTGCGGTGGCCGCATTCGATCCTGACACTGGCCGCTTCCAGGACTTTCTGCGCGATATGAACGGCAAGCAGCTCTCCATTCCCGGCCTCTGGGGGATCTCGCCCGGCAATGACAGCAAGGCCGGCAATGCTACATCGATCTATTTCTCCGCCGGGGGCGCCAATGAATACTCCGGCACCTTCGGCAGCATTACCGCGGTGGAAAACCCGCAAGGCAACGCTCAGTAACGGCGCCGCGGCGCGCATCTCTCTACAAACGGCAAAGCGGGATGGTTCTCGGTCCATCCCGCTCCTTTTTTTAGGAACATGCCTTATCGGCGCGCCTTCCACATCAGATAGAGTCCCCACGCCGCCAGTGTGCTGGCGTCGCGAATCGTCCCATCCAGCATCTTCTGCTCGAATTCGGCTACGGACATGGAGTGCAGCGTTAGATCATGCTCCTCCTCGTCGGGGTCGGTCGCGGTCGCGGTCAGACCCGTGGCCAGAAAGACATGCTGCTTCTGCCGCGTAAACCCATAGGCAATCCACAACACGCCCAGGTAGGTCATCTGCGCCGCCTGCAGCCCGGTCTCTTCCTTCAGTTCGCCGCGGGCCAGCTCTTCGGGGTCTTCAACCCCCATCTCCCAGCCGCCCTGCGGCAGCTCCAGCGCGCGCTCCTGGATGGTGTAGCGAAACTGCTCCACCAGCCAGACGCGGTCCCGCTCGATGGGGAGAATGATGGCGCACTCGTCCTTATCCACCACGCTGTAAATGCCTTCCTTGCCATTCGAGCGCAGGATGCGATCCTCGCGCAGACAGAGCCAGCGGTTGCGATAGATTTCGCGGGTGGAGAGCGTGGTGATCGATTGACCTGCTTCGCCGTCTGCTGAGTTCATTGCGCCCCCTTCACCTGTCCAGTCGATTCAGCACTGCGCACACGCCACTCCCGCAGCCGCCCCACCAAGGATGCCGGCCCACTCACGCTGAGGCGCACGAGGTTGCCTTCATACACCTTGCTGTGCACCACCATGCCTGCGTCCATCACCGCCAGCACCGCGCCCTCGTTCTGCGGAACGCAAAACTCGGCTTCAATCACCGGATCGGAGACCAACGCGCGGTCAAGCGCCTCCAGCAGCGCCTGCAGCCCCTCGCCCGTGCGCGCCGAAACCAGCAGCTCCCCGCGTGCCGCGAACGCCGCGCGGTCCTGCGCGCTCAGCAAGTCCACCTTGTTCAGCACTTCGATACGCGGCTTCCTGAGCGACTCCAATTCCGCCAGCACCTTCTCCACCTGTGCTTTTTGTTCCTCGCCGTAGCTCGATGCTGCGTCGCGCACGTGCAACAGCACCTCGGCCTGCCCTACTTCTTCGAGCGTAGCGCGAAAGCTGGTGACCAGCGTGTGCGGCAGGTTGCGGATAAAGCCCACCGTGTCACTCAGCAGCACCTTGCGGCGGCTGGGCAGCTCAATGGCGCGCAGCTTGGGATCGAGCGTGGCGAACATGCGCGACGATTGCAGCACGCGCGCCCCCGTCAGCCGGTTGAACAGCGTACTCTTGCCCGCGTTGGTGTAGCCCACCAGCGCCACCGTCGGCACCGGCACGGCCTCGCGCCGCTGGCGCTGCTGGCGACGCACGCGCCGCACCGCGTCCAGGTCGCCCTTCAGGTGATCGATACGTGCCTGGATGCGCCGGCGATCGGTTTCCAGCTTGGTTTCGCCAGGTCCGCGAGTGCCGATGCCGCCGCCCAGCTGCGACATCGCCTTGCCCCGCCCGGTCAGCCGCGGCAGCATGTATTCCAGCTGAGCCAGCTCCACCTGCAACTGGCCCTCGCGCGTCCGCGCATGGCGGGCAAAGATGTCCAGGATGAGCTGCGTCCGGTCAAGCACGCGGCAGGGCAGCGCCGCCTCAAGATTACGCAGCTGCGTCGGCGTCAGGTCGTGGTCGAAGAGCACCAGGTCCGCCTCGGTCGACGCGGCAACTCCGGCAATCTCCTCCACCTTGCCCACGCCAATCAGCGTGGCGGGGTCAGGCCGGGTACGGCGCTGCACCAGTTCGGCAACCACCACACCCCCGGCGCTCAAGACCAGCTCGCGAAACTCCGCCAGCGATTCTTCCGCGTCCAGGCCCGGAGCATCCACCGGCACATGCGCCGCGTGCCCGGCATCTGACGGCACTTCCTCCGCCTCTGCTTCGGCTTCCGCTTCGTTGCGGTAAATTGCGGCGAGGCGCGCTCGCTCAGCGCCGGTGCGAGGGCTTCGGGCGCGGACCCCAAAGTCCACAGCCACCAGAACCGCTCGCTCCTGCCCTGTCCGGTCTTGCAACCCTTCCAAAGAAGAACGCTCCCAGCGGGTTAGCGCTGCTCCGCGGCCGCGGGCGGTGTCGCCGGCGCCGGTACCGCTGACGGCCCAAGCCCGGTATGCGCGGTCACAGGCCGATGCTCAGTGTGCATCACGCTGCGGTTGCTCACCACGGTTGAGATGGCATGCTTGAAGATCAACTGCTCCTGGCTGTTGTTTTCCAGCAGCACCGAGTACTTGTCAAAGGAGCGAATCTTCCCGGTCAGCTTGACGCCGCTGACCAGATAAATCGTGATGGGGGTCTTGTCCTTGCGAACGGTATTCAGGAAGGTGTCCTGAATATTCTGTGCCGGCTTGTTTTCCATGTGCCGATCTCCTGCTTTCGTATTTTGGTTAACGTTCTGTGCAACCGACCTGCACAAGTGGGTACATACAATTCAACGGGGACGGCGCCGGAAGCCCCGGTGCCGACAAATCCCGCAATACGACAACAGTAAAAGGATTTTCAAGCTTTTTCAACTCCCGCCTTCGCAGACGCCTCTGCGCCATGAGCATCCAGCCCGCACCGTGGGACAATCTTCCCATCGCAACTGCTACGATAAGTGCGTGAAAGACCCTGCTCCATCCGGCGCGTCTGCCTCATCGGCGGTGCAGTCCGTGCCCATGCTTGACCTAAAGCGTCAATACCAGCCGCTCCACCAGGAACTGCTAGCAGCGATGGGCCATGTGCTGGAGACGCAGCAGTTCATCCTTGGTGAGCAGGTCTCGGCGTTTGAGCGCGCCGCCGCCCGGCAGCTTGGCGTGGCGCACGCCATCGGCTGCTCCTCCGGCACGGACGCTCTCTGGCTGGCGCTCGCCGCAGCCGGCATCGGCCCCGGCATGGCCGTCGTCACTACGCCCTTCAGCTTCTTCGCCTCCGTCAGCTGCGTCCTTCGCGCCGGAGCTACCCCCGTCCTCGCCGACATTGACCCCGCCACCTTCAACCTCGATCCCGCCTCCGTCGCGGCCGTACTCGACGGCCCGCGCGGCGCTGAGGTTCGCGCCATCCTGCCCGTCCACCTCTACGGCCAATGCGCTGATTTCACTTCGTTTACCAGGATCGCGCGAGAGCGTGAGCTGAGCCTCGTCGAAGACGCCGCCCAGGCTTGGGGAGCGGAGTGGAACGGCGTCAAGGCAGGCGCTCTCGGCCAATCCGCCGCCTTCAGCTTCTATCCCACCAAGAACCTTTCGGCGGCGGGTGACGCCGGCATGGTCTCCACCAACTCCGGCGACCTCGCCGAGCGCGCCCGGATGCTCCGCCAGCACGGCATGCGCCGACGTTACCACCACGACGAAGTGGGCTGGAACGCCCGGCTCGACGGCTTCCAGGGCGCGATCCTTGAGATCAAGCTCAAATACATCGATGGCTGGAATCATGCCCGGCACACAGTGGCCCGACGCTATCACGCGCTCTTCCATACCGCCGGCCTGGCCGAAACCGGACCCTACCCCACACACGGCGTCGTCCTGCCGCATGAAGTTTCCGGAAGCCGCCATGTCTGGCACCAGTACGTCGTCAGGACAAGGCGGCGCGATGCTCTGCGCGACTTCCTCACCGCGCGCAAGATTGGGTCGGAGATCTACTACCCCGTCCCGCTCCACCTGCAGGAAGCCCTGAAAGGCCTCGGCTACCCCGAAGGCAGCTTTCCCCAGGCCGAGCGCGCCGCCCGCGAAGTGCTCGCCCTGCCCATCTTTCCCGAACTGCGCGAAGACGAGCAGCAGACGGTCGTCGCCGCCGTCGCCGAATTTCTGAGTTCCTAGCAAAGGGCGCATCGACCTCTGCGCCGCTGGCGTCAGCGGAAGAGATTGGTCCGGGCCAGTTCGACGATCTCGTCGCCGCGCCCGTTCAGAATCGCCTTGATCATGTAAAGGTTGAAGTCCACCACCTGATCCAGCTTGAGGGACGGCGGCATGGCCAGCTCCTGCCGGTTGACGGCAATATCCACCAGCGCGGGGCCATCATGCGCCAGTGCGCGCTCCAGCGCCGGACGCACATCCTCCGGGTTGTCAACGTGCAGGCCCAGAATGCCCGCTCCCTCCGCAATCTTGGTGAAGTCAGGATTCACAAGGTCGGTGGCGTGGCTGAGGAAGCCCGTCGCCTTCATCTCCAGTTCGACAAAGCCGAGCGAGCCGTTGTTGAAGACAACCAGCTTGACGGGCAGGTCAAGCTGGCGCAGCGAGAACAGGTCGCCCATCAGCATGGACAGGCCGCCGTCCCCGGAAAGCGTGACGACCTGGCGGCCGGGATGCGAAATCTGCGCGCCGATGGCCTGCGGCAGCGCATTGGCCATGGAACCGTGGTTGAAAGAACTCAGCAGCCTGCGCTTTCCGTTCATGGCCAGGTAGCGCGCCGCCCAGATGACCGGCGTCCCCACGTCGACGGTAAAGATGGCATCCTCCGCAGCGACCTCATTCAGCATCCTCGCCACATACTGCGGGTGGATGGGCTGTTGTCCCGGCTTTCCGGTCGCGAGCGCGTCCAGATCCTTGCGCGCCTCGTGGTAGTGCTCGCGCGCCGCCTGCAGATGACTGCGGTCCTGCTTCTGCTCGATCGCCGGAAGCAGCGCCCGCAAGGTCTCCGCAATGCCTCCCACAATGCCCAGATCGACTCGGCTGCGCCGCCCCAGTTGTTCTTCTCGTATGTCGATCTGCACAATGCGCGCGTTCTTTGGATAGAACTGCTGATACGGAAAGTCTGTCCCCAGCATCAGCAGCGTGTCGCAGTTCATCATGGCGTGGTAACCGGATGAAAAGCCCAATAGTCCGGTCATGCCCACATCGTAGGGATTGTCGTACTCAATGAACTCCTTGCCGCGCATGGCGTGAACAATGGGCGACTGCAGTTTGCCGGCCAGCGCCATCAGCTCATCATGTGCGCCGGCGCAGCCGGAGCCAGCCAGAATCGTGGCCTTGTGCGCATGGTTCAGCTCGTCCGCCAGACGCGCCAGTTGCTCGTTGCCCGGAGTCACCTCAGACCGCGCATACGAGAACGTCACGCGCCGGGCCTGCTCTACCGCCTCGGAGAGCGCCACATCGCCGGGGATGACCACCACCGTGACACCCTGCTTCGCCAATGCACTCTGAATCGCGATCTCCAGCACCCGCGGCATCTGCGAGGGATGCGATACCAGCTCGCAGTAATGGCTGCACTCCTTGAACAGGTGTTCGGGATGCGTCTCCTGGAAATAGCCGCTCCCAATCTCCTGCGATGGAATATGCGCCGCAATGGCCAGCACCGGAACACGGCTGCGATGGCAATCGTAGAGGCCGTTGATAAGATGGAGATTGCCGGGACCGCAACTGCCCGCGCAGACCGCCAGCTTTCCGGTCAGAGCCGCTTCCGCTCCCGCGGCAAAAGCGGCAGTCTCCTCGTGCCGCACTCCCACCCACTCCATCCCATTGCGCGTGCGCACCGAATCCGTGATGCCGTTCAGGGAATCGCCCGCCACTCCGTAGATCCGCCTCACGCCTGCGGCGGCCAGTACCTCGACAAACAGCTCCGCTACTCTCATCGACAATCTCCCTGATGCCTCGCCGGCCTCGGCCGCAAGAGAATGCGAGCCATTGAGTACGCTCTGACCTGGCCGTAGATGCGGTTCCTGTGTGGTAGATGCAATCCACCAGCCTGCGGTGCATGTCGTCGCCGATTCTTCCCTCGTCGTGGGATTCTGCCGCCCGGGTCGATTCGTTCCATGAACTCCTGAACCCCTGTTGTTGAGATCCGGAACCGCAATTCTCTTCCCAAGTTCATGAGCCGCGGCTATCATGGCGCTCCATGTTCTCCTACGACCCCACGCTCCGCGCCGCAGTCGATGGCTCTCCGCAATCCATTGGGGAGGTGGTCCAGATCCTTCAGGCCATTGAGGCCACATGCGCCGACGGCGACGGGCTCAGGTGGTTCAACGGTCTCTATCTTGAGGTCACCCAGGCGGTCGAGACGCGCGTCAACGCAGGCGGCTTTGCCGACCCCGACTGGATTGCAGCCCTCGATGTCGAGTTCGCCGGTTTCTACTTTACCGCGCTTGCATCCTCGCTTTCCGGCGGGGCGACACCCGGATGCTGGCAGTCGCTCTTTTCCGAGCGCAGCCAGCCCACGATCGCGCGTATCCAGTTCGCCCTGGCTGGAATGAACGCACACATCAACCACGACCTGCCGGAAGCCGTGGTGGCCACCTGCCGGACGTCAAACCTCACCCCGGCACAAGTAAAACCAAATCAGGCAGCTTTGACGGCAATGCGGGCAGAGCGGGAGGTTGGCTTGGACTTGACGACGATCTCTACGTCTTGCCCGAGCGCCACGAGAAATTGCATCAAGCGCTCGACGGAAAAGCCTTCCAGTTTGTAATTCAGGAGGGCGGAAACCTTCGGCTGGTTGATGCCAAGCGCGGTCGCGACCTCAGTCTGGGTGAGCCTCTGCCGTTCGACAATCAGGTTGAGGGCGGCTCCCAACCGGGCCTTGGTATCGAGTTCTGCGGCATCCGGCAGTCCCATATCAGCAAAGACGTTGCCGCTGCTGCGAATGATTCGTCCTGGGATGCTCTTAGCCATATCTCTCCTCATAATCCCTCCGCGCCAACTTCAAACGCTCTTTGACCAAAGCAACGTCGGATTGTCGGGGCGCAATTCCATGCGGTGACTTCTTCTGAAACGCGTGCAGAACATAGACAGCATTCGTGAAACGAACTGTGTAGAGCGTCCTGTAGGTGTCTCCGTCATGGTCTTTGACGACTTCCAAAATTCCCGGACCTTCGCCCTTCCATGGTTTTGCCGACGGATGCCTTCCGCCGTATTGAGCCGCACTTAGAGCAAAGCCGACAGAGCGCTGAACTTCCGATGGAAATCGAGTGATGTCCTTGAGTGACGATCCAATCCAGAAGAGAGGCTTTTCACCCGGCACAAGCTTTCGCGTCATTATTTATCCCACTTCTGGGATGATCCGTCAAGCACAATCGCATTTTCCCGAATGGCTCAGCGGTTCCCTGCATTTGAGTGTTATTTACAACTGCCTTGTCGCACAAGCGGCCATGGATGCTGGCGGCAGAACGTTGTTCCGGCTGGCGACATTTCATTGTCACCAACACACTTGCCTCGACACGCTGGATGGCCTCACCGCTCTGGCGAGCAAAACCCTGCTCGTCCCCGTTCCCTGAGCGCTGCATTAGAATCAGCTTTGTATGAAGTGCCCCTATTGCGGCTTTGCACAGGACCGGGTTGTCGACTCACGCGAGAGCAAGGAGGCCGACTCCATCCGCCGCCGGCGCGAGTGCGAGAGCTGCAACCGCCGCTTCACCACCTACGAGCGGATCGACGAGATCCCTTACATGGTGGTGAAGAAGGACGGCCGGCGCGAGCGCTTTGACCGCCAGAAGGTGCTGAGCGGCCTGCTGCGCGCCTGCGAAAAGCGCCCTGTGCCTTCCAGCAAGCTGGAAGCCATCGTCGACGCCACGGAGACCTTTCTCATGGAAGCACCCGAGCGTGAGCGCACCACCAACGAGGTCGGCGAACTCATCATGCACCATCTGAAAGGCCTCGACACCGTGGCCTATATCCGCTTTGCCTCCGTCTATCGCGACTTCAAGGACGTCCGCGAGTTCAAGGAAGAGTTGGAAGGGTTGCTGGACAGCCATCGCGGGGGCAGAAAAAAGTGATGGATGAGTTCGAAGAAAGATGAAGGAGTTGCGAGGTGAAGAGTGATCGCAGACGCCTCGTTGCTTGGCTCCCTGCTCTCTTCGCCGAAAACCCAATTATCTTGACATTTAACGGCACTGTTTTCCGCATCATTCCGTGCTAAAATTGATGCAGGAGAGACCGGATGCGCACGACGATTGCCCTTGACGATGACCTGCTGAAACAAGCTGAGCGGTATACGGGGATCACCGAAAAAGCGGCTCTGGTACGGGAGGCGCTCACGCGTCTCGTTCGCAACGAGGCCGCACGGCGCCTCGCTGCTCTTGGGGGCAGTGATCCGAAGGCGAAAGCCGCACCCCGGCGCAGGACGGCAGAGTGATACTCGTCGACACCTCTGTCTGGATCGATCATCTGCGGAGAGCGGAGCCGAAACTCCAGCAACTTCTCGAATCGGAGGAGGTTGTTACCCACCCGCTCATTCGCTTGGAACTCGCCCTGGGCTCAATCGCCAACCGGGAAAAGGTGCTGGCCGATCTTGCCCTGCTGCTCCACGCTCCCGTCGCGGATTCGGGTGAACTCTTCGAACTGGTTGAGTCACGCAAGTTATCACGCAGAGGCATTGGAGTGACCGACTTGCACTTGCTCGCCTCGACTCTTCTGGACCATTCGATCCTGATATGGACGAGGGACCGGCGTCTGGGCGAGGTCGCACGCGAGATGGGAGTCCGTGCTGCGATGCGCTGAAAATTTGGAGCGCGCGCCCGCACACGATACGCTAGAAGCTGAGAGCTAGGAGCTGAAGAGTAGAAAATGGCAGAGCAGAAGACACACAAAGTCACCTTGATTCCCGGTGACGGGATTGGGCCTGAAGTCACGCAAGCCGTGGTTCGCATCCTGGAAGCGACCGGCGTGAAGTTTGAATGGGAGCGCTTCGCCGCCGGGGCCGAGGCCTTTGAGATTTTCGGCGAATACATTCCCGCCGCGCTCTACGAGTCCATCGAGCGCAACAAGGTGGCCCTCAAGGGCCCTGTCACCACTCCCGTGGGCGGCGGCTTCAAGAGCATCAACGTGACGCTGCGCAAGAAGTTCGACCTCTTCGCAAACTTCCGCCCGATCAAGAACCTGCCCGGCCTTGAGACCAAGTGGCCCGGCGTAGACCTGATCATTGTCCGCGAAAACACGGAGGGCGAGTACGTGGGCCTGGAGCACGAAGTGGTGCCGGGCGTCGTTGAAAGCATCAAGGTCATCACCGACAAGGGCTCCACGCGCATCGCCAAGTTCGCCTTCGACTACGCGCGTAAGCATGGCCGCAAGAAGATCCACTCCATCCACAAGGCCAACATTATGAAGCTTTCCGATGGCTTGTTCCTGCGCTGCGCGCGCCGCGTCGCCGAGGGCTTTCCCGACGTGCTCTATGGCGAGCACATCATCGACAACACCTGCATGCAGCTGGTGATGAATCCCTTCCAGTACGACACGCTGCTGCTCGAAAACCTCTATGGCGACATTGTGAGCGACCTGTGCGCGGGACTGGTCGGCGGCCTGGGACTCGTTCCCGGAGCCAATCTCGGTCATGACTGCGCCATCTTTGAGGCTGTGCATGGCTCGGCTCCGGATATTGCCGGCCAGGACATCGCGAACCCAACGGCGCTGTTGCAGTCGGCGGTTCTGATGCTGCATCACCTGAATGAAGAGGCCGCGGCCAACAAGGTGCAGAAGGCGGTGGAGACGGTCTACGCCGAACGCAAGACGCTGACGCGCGATGTGGGCGGCCACGCGGGCACCAGCCAGTTCGCCGACGCGGTGCTGGCGGCGATGGGGTGAAGACCAGGGACTGATGGACGAGGGGACTAAGCGACTGAAGGACGAGGGGCAAGGGCGCATGAAGCACTATCTGCTGTTCTATGAAGTGGCGGAAGATTACACGACGCGACGGACGGCATTTCGCCGTGCTCATCTTGCGGCCGCGTGGG
Organism: Acidobacteriota bacterium; assembly: GCA_021836865.1. GTDB lineage: Bacteria > Acidobacteriota > Terriglobia > Terriglobales > Acidobacteriaceae > Telmatobacter. The sequence continues at coordinate 65,177 of JAKBHH010000006.1, read as the reverse complement.
CTGCGGCGGAGCGCGGCGAGCTGGTGCTGGGCGGCGCTCTGGCAAACCCCGCCGACGGCGCCGTGCTGCTGTTCAAGGGCGACTCGCCGGAGGTGGCGGAGAAGTTCGCCAAGGCCGATCCTTATGTGGTGAACGGCGTGGTGAAGAGCTGGCGCGTGCGCGAGTGGACGACCGTGGTGGGCGAGGGCTGCGCCGGGCCGGTGCGTCCCGAGACGATTGCGGAATAAGATCTGCGCTGTCACGACCGCACCTTTCGCCTTGAAGCGGCGCTTCTGTTCTTTGTTGCGCACCGGCTCTCCTGTACACTGGAGTGATCAAGGCCATGCAAAACAAATACCCCATCGGCATCCTCGGCGCGACTGGAATGGTCGGCCAGCGCTTCATCCAACTGCTGGAGAACCACCCGTGGTTCCAGATAACCTGGCTTGCGGCCAGCGACCGCTCCAGCGGCAAGACTTACGGCGAGGCTGCCAAGTGGCGTCTCGACACACCGCTGCCCGAGCGCATCGCTCAAATGACCGTCTCGCCGGCAGAGCCCGCCGGTGCGCCGAAGATCATTTTTGCCGCGCTCGATGCCGCCATTGCCCGCGAAATGGAGCCTCGCTTCGCCGCTGCCGGTTGTGCCGTCGTGTCGAACTCCAGCGCCTACCGCATGGCGCCCAACGTGCCCCTGGTCATTCCCGAAATCAACGCCGACCACCTGCACCTGATCGAGGAGCAACCCTCGCGCGCGCAGTCCGGCGGCTACATGGTCACCAACCCAAACTGCTCCACTATCGGTCTGGTCATGGCGCTCAAGCCCATTGAAGATCGCTTCGGAATCGAGCAGATCTTTGTCACCACCATGCAGGCCGTCAGCGGCGCGGGCTATCCCGGCGTGCCCTCCATGGACATCCTCGGCAATGTCGTCCCCTACATCGGCAGCGAAGAGGAGAAAATGGAGGCCGAGACGCTGAAGCTCCTCGGCAAGCTCGATGGCCACTCCGTGACGCCGCTTCCAGCACGGATCAGCGCGCACTGCAATCGTGTCGCGGTTGAAGACGGGCACACCGAGAGCGTGTCGATCAAGCTGGGCAACAAGCTTGGCCGCCCAGCCACGCATGAGGATATTCTTGCCGCGTGGGCCGAGTTCAGGCCGCTGGCCGGCCAGGCCCTGCCCACTGCGCCCGCGCAACCCGTGGAGTGGGCGCCTCAGCAGGACCGCCCGCAGCCGCGCCTGGACCGCAACCGCGGCAACGGCATGGCCGTGACCGTGGGCCGACTGCGTCCCTGCGGCCTGTTGGACTGGAAGTTCACCGTGCTCTCGCACAACACAATTCGCGGAGCCGCCGGCGCGGCCATCCTCAACGCTGAACTGCTGGCCAGCCTCGGCAAACTCGACCCGGTTGCCGAAGCCGCCACGCACGCCTGAGCGCAGCTCAGGATCCACCTCGCGCCAGGGCAGGACGCAAGTCGTGCCGAAAATGGGTCCGAAAGAGAGCGGGGCTTGAGCCCCTGAGGGATGGGGAGCAAAGAGACCCGCCCTCGCACCACGAACGATGAGATTTCTTGCATGAGCCTTGTAGTCATGAAGTTCGGCGGCACGTCGGTCGAAGATCCGGCCGCCATCTCTCGCACCGCAGCCATCGTCGCCGGGCGTGTCGCCATGGGCAAGAGGCCGGTTGTGGTGGTCAGTGCGCTGTCCAAGGTCACTGACCAGTTGTTGCGCGCCGCCTCTTCGGCCGCCACCGGAGATCGCACTGGCGCACTGGCCATCAGCTCCCGGCTCCGCGCCCGCCATCGCGACACCGCCTGCGCGCTCGTCAAGGACCCCAAAGCCTCCGCCCCGCTCATCACCCTCATCGACCAGAAATTCGACTCGCTCGATGAGATCCTGCGCGGCCTGGCCGCCATTCAAGAGCTGACTCCGCGCATCTCCGACCTGATCGTCAGCTACGGCGAGCGCATCTCAAGCCGCATCGTGGTCGCAGCCTTCTGCACGCACGGCATCCCTGCCGCCCACCTGGACGCACGCGAAATCATCGTCACCGATTCGCAGTTCCAGAGGGCCGTGCCGCAGGACAGCATCATTGAAAAGCGTGCCGCCGAGAAGATTCGGCCCCTCGTCGATCAGGGCAAGGTCCCCGTCATGGGCGGATTCATCGCCGCCAACGAAGAGGGCATCACCACCACCCTGGGCCGCGGCGGCTCCGACTTTACCGGCGCACTCATCGGCGGCGCGATGAATGCAGAAGCCATTGAAATCTGGACCGACGTCGATGGCATCATGACCTGCGATCCCCGCGTTTGTCCCGACGCCCTGCGCGTGAAGGCGATCAGCTTTGAGGAGGCCGCCGAGCTGGCCTACTTCGGGGCCAAGGTGCTGCACCCGGCCACGATTCTGCCCGCTGTCAAAAAGAATATTCCCGTGCTCGTGCTCAACAGCCGTAACCCTTCCAACGAGGGCACGCGCATCGTATCACTGGCCCCGCACTGCAGGAGCCCGTTCAAGTCCATCGCGGTCAAAAAGAAGCTCTCCATCATCGACGTCGTGGCCAGCCGCATGTTGATGTCCCACGGCTACCTGAAGGAGATCTTCACCATCTTCGACAAGCACAAGTGCCCTGTCGATATGGTCTCCACCAGCGAAGTTTCCGTCTCGCTCACGGTAGACTCGAACGACAGGCTCCCGGCCATCGCCGCAGACCTGAGCCAGCTTGCCGATGTGAAGTACGAGGGCAAGAAGGCGCTCATCTGCATGGTGGGCGAAGACATCCGCGGCCAGAACGGCATTGCCGCGCAGGTCTTCAACGCCATCCGCCACATCAATGTGCGCATGATCTCCCAGGGCGCCAGCGAAATCAACATGAGCTTCATGATTGAGGAGGACGACGCCGACGAGGCCGTGCGCTCACTGCACGCCGCCTTCTTCAGGGACCCCGATCCGGAAGTCTTCGACGTCGAAGCGCAAAAGGTCGCCGCCCAACCCGCGAGGTAGAGATGCTGTTTCTCGTCTTAGGCAAAGGAAAAACCGGCTCACTCGTGGCCGAAATCAGCCGCGAGCGCGGCCATGGCGTGCGCGCCCTCGATATCACAGAGAATAGCAACGCCTCCGCGCTCACCGCACCCAGCCTCGCAGGCATCGACGCAGTCATTGACTTCACTGCGCCGGAAGCCGCCGTCGAAAACATGCGCGCCGTGCTGGCCCTCGGCGGACGCATCGTCGTTGGCACCACAGGCTGGTATGCGCACCTCGCAGAGATGAAGGCCCTGGCCCACCGCCGCGGAGGAGCCCTGCTCTATGGCACCAATTTCTCCATCGGCGTCCAAAAGCTCTTCCGGCTGACTGCAGAGCTGGCCCAGCTCGACGGGTACAGTTTCGCCATCAGTGAGACCCACCACACCTCCAAGCTCGACGCCCCCTCGGGCACCGCGCTGACGTTGCAGGAAATTATTCAAAAAGTCCGGCCGTCCGTTGAGGTTCCGGTTATCTCGCACCGCGTGGGCGACGCCAAAGGCGAGCACGTTGTGACCGCCACCAGCGAGTACGACGTGCTGGAACTCCGCCACGACGCTCACTCCCGCCGCGGCTTTGCGCTCGGAGCCGTTCGCGCAGCCGAGTGGATCGCACACAAACAAGGCGCGTGGGAGTTCCGCGAAATCTTCGAGCAGTTGTGAGGAGCGCCGACCGCAGCCTGTGGCACGCGGCTGCAGGACGGTGAACCCTGCATGGCCCTCTGACCGGCGTCAGAGCGCCCGCTCCGCTCCCCGGAAGAGTGCCCGCAACGCCCGGACTACCCAACGGACCAGGACGACCGTGACTGCCACCAGGGCAGTGGTGATTGCGGCGGCCCAGTAGGGGTGCACGCTTGCCAGCCAGGTGAGAGAGACGGCCAGCGCATCCTCGCCCATGCTGAGCCCGATATTCGAGAGCGGCTCGGGCGAAGGGGTAACAGCAGCGCGCACGGCGGTTTTGCCACCGTGAGCCACCAGGGCGATCAGACCTCCTGCGACCGTGGCGGCCAACTGCTCACCGGGCGAAAGGGCCACGGTGGCCTGGTAGGCCAGCAACGCCGCCACCGGTACGCGGATAAACGTGTGCAGCGCATTCCAGATGAGGTCGAACGCGGGCACCTTGTCGGCAAAGAACTCGACAGCAAAAAGCGCGGCGCTGGCGGAGATCACCCACCAGCCTGCCAGCATGTGCAAACCGGGCGGCAGCGGCAGCACACCCGCATGGGCCAGCAGGCCCAGCGTGGCCACGGTGGCGTAGACGTTAAGCCCCGCCGCAAAACTGACGGCTACCAGCAGAGCTGCCAGCTCATTGCCTGTGAACTTCATGCGGGTAGTATAGGGAATCCGCCTGAGCGGACACCCGCCCGCATGGGCCAGTCTTCAGCGGCGAGACCCTGCCACCTGCCCTGAGCCTGCCTTGCTGCCCTCGGATGCGGCGCTGCGAGACAAGAGCCGCCCGCCAGCCTCGCTGACGGCGTAGACGCATACCGAGCGATGCGTCGCAAGTTCACTCCGTGCGCGCTCCATCTCGACCATGTCGTAGGCCACAAACCTTGAACTGACAAGGGAATACGACGCAGAGCGCGCCAGGACGTATTCTTTGCTTCTGTTTGCAAGAGCACGCCCCAGATCGTTGCAGATTGAGCAAGCCATAGTCACCCCTTCCAGCCTTTTCGCCGGAGCTACCGTCGCTTTGGATAGGGTCGCCTTAGTGCTTGCTGATCTGCTGCTCGGCGCGGAGCCAGTCCTGCATGTCGAGGCCGGGCTTGCTGCCACGGCTTTCATAGATCTGAAAGGCCCGCTCTCTGATTGTGTCGTGTGCAACGCCTTTGTTCAGCACCGGCGCTTCCGTGGCAGTTGTTGCAGGGACTCTGTTCATCTTTGGCATCTTTTGAACCTTGGAAACAATCATGGGAACCCTCATGTCGCTCAAGGGCTAAGAGATAACTTACTTCAGAGTAACTGCCTTAGTTCAGAGAATCTGAAAGAGGAGAAATATGCCCCGCTCACTCTCTATGGTACGCTCATTCCTCACGCGCGGCACAGCGATCCCTGAGTCTCCCTCTTCAGCCTGGAACCAAAGAGTTTGAGAGATGCTGCGGAAGAGTGGGGCATCAAGAGCCGTACTTGCTGCCTGCGGGTCTACAGATCGAAGTCAGGACGGGGGACGTCATAGTGGCTGCCACGACGGGCAACGGGCAGACTGGCCAGCCGCAGCGATGCTTCACGAACAATGAGTGCCTGAAGAGCCGCATGGACCAGCGAGCCGGTTTCGCGCAGACCGCTGAGGGCTCTGGCATGGGCAAGCAGCGAATCGTCGATCGTGAATTTAATCTGCATCGGAATTCCCCTGTCTGCGCTGACATTAAACGCATTCGCTCTGCATTGATGCTCAATCCGGCTCTCTGGAGCTCCATTCTCGTGTACCGGATGGAAACGGCCGGCGGATGGGATCGGGGCGCCACAGCGATCCCCGGCCTCAGAAACGGGGCATGGGCGCCCACGCATGGAGTTCTCTTCCCATCGTGCTCAAGTTTGCACAGCATTCGGAGTTTCCCGAGGGGGAGACTACGAGTAAGTGCTCTACGGAGGGTCCATGAAAACCAAACTTTCCGTGATCTCGATACTGTGGACCGCCCTCTTGATGCTGCAGCAAAGCGGGTATTCCCAGACGGCGCAGAAGGAGCCCACACTCACCATCGCGGGACACGCGGGCGAGGCACCGCTGCTTGAAGTCAATGGAAAGTTGTACATCGAAGTGCAAACACTGGCACGCCTGACGCAGGGGACCCTTTCCTTCAAAGCCGATCAGACGATTCTCACATTGCCGCCCGCAGATGCCAACGTGCAGCCATCGACGCCTCCTGGCGAGCCGGGCTTCTCAAAAGCCTTCGCACAGTTGGGCATCGAAGAGATGAGCGTGATCCGGGAATGGCGATCCGCCGTCGTCACCGCGGTACAAAATAACACTCCGGTGTCGGAAGACTGGCTATCCGCACAGCACAGACTGGCAGAGAAGGGGCTGGGGCTTGCTTCTGCCGCAGCATCTACGGAGGACGACCGTAACGCCGCTCCGCTGCTCTCTGGTGAGTTCAACAATATGCAAAAGCTGAGTGACCTCTACCTCTCGGTCCGAAAACAGGCCGCGTACATCTCGCCGGACACCTTCGGCGGCAGTCCTCTTGAACAGCAGATTCTGAATTGTGCGCGCGACTTTGTAGCCATGACACAGAATCACGCTTTTCAGGATCAGCCTGGCTGTCGCTGACGGCCAGCGGTGCTCTCCGTGCGCAAAAATACCCCCTAACTCATCTACAGAATTTGCAGGCTTCCACAATTTGTTTGCAGGTTTTTCCGAGGCCGTTTCCGCTCTATCTTCGCTTTTACGCCGTTCCTGTGCGGGTGATCGTGTTCAGCCAGCGGACTCCAATCGCCGCGCGACGCGGTAGCGGCGCCGATAGTCCCCGCAGGCCGGTCTGTGATTCAATAAGAGAGATGGCTACTCCCCGGAGATCGACGGCGCGCGGGCGCTGGATTGCGGCCAGGCGCAAGGCGCGCGAATACGCGATGGTCACGCGGGCCCTGGCCTCCACATCGCACCCGGTGCTGGCACAGATTGTGCCGGCGCGCTTCTGCAACCTGAGCTGCGGCTACTGCAACGAGTACGACAAGGTCTCAGCGCCGGTGCCGCTGGAGGAGATGCTGCGGCGCATCGACCACCTGGGACGGCTGGGAACGGCGATGATCGGCATCAGCGGCGGCGAGCCGCTGACCCATCCCCACCTGGACGAGATCATTCGCCGGATGCGGCGGACGGGCGCCATTGCCGGGATGATTACCAATGGCTATCTGCTGAACGCGGAACGGATTGAGCGGCTGAACCAGGCGGGCCTTGACCACATGCAGATCAGCATCGATAACCTGGAGCCGGACGAGATTTCAAAAAAGAGCCTGAAGGTGCTGGACAAGAAGCTGCAGATGCTCGCCGACTACGCTGAGTTCCACGTCAACATCAACTCGGTGGTGGGCGGAGGTTTCAAGGACCCGAACGACGCGCTGGTGATTGGCAAGCGGGCGCTGGCGCTGGGGTTTGAGTCGACGATTGGGATTATCCACGACGGCAGCGGGCAACTGAAGCCGCTGAAGGACGACGAGGCCAAGGTCTACTTCGAGATGACCAACCGGAGGAAGACCAACTACGCGCAGTTCGACAAGTTTCAGGAGGCGATTGCGCAGGGGCGGCCGAACGACTGGCGGTGCAGGGCCGGGTCGCGGTACCTGTATATCTGCGAGGACGGGCTGGTGCACTACTGCTCGCAGCAGCGCGGATATCCGGGCGTGCCGCTGGCCGAGTACACAACCGCGGACGTGAAGCGGGAGTTCCTGACGGCGAAGAGCTGCGCACCCAACTGCACGATCGGGTGCGTACACCGGATCAGCTACATTGACCACTGGCGCGCGCCGCAGACGCAGACCACCTCGCCGGGCGGACAGGGCGAACTGGTAAATATCCAGACAAGCAATTAAGCTTGATCCAGATCAGCAACTGAGCTTGATCCAGGCCGGCAATTGAGCTTTCAAGTCGCGGCGGGAACGGGAAATTCCGTCACACTGAGCACGTTTCGGTCTGGGTCGTGAAACCATACGATGCGCGCGCCGCTCGGCGCAGTCCAGACTCCATGCGGGTCCGCATCGTTCATCCTCGGAAAGCGAAGGAGCTCGACGCCGGCCGCGGTGAGCCGCTCGACGGTGACGTCGATGGATGCTACCTGCCAGCCCAGCACGGTAAACGGCTGCGGATGCAGCTCGTTGACAGTGGTGATGCGGAGCATCGTTCCGTTGGCATCGAAGACCAGTGCAAAGGGCGCCTCGTCGGCAACGAGACGGAGTCCGAGGGTGTCCTGGTAGAACGCGCGCGCCCGCTCAGGATGCAGGGTTGCCGCAAAGGCAACCAGCCTGCTGTCTGCGAGAATCGATTGCTTCGCCATGCCGCTTCGCCGCTGCCGTTCTTGCTCCGGCAGGCTATTGTGTGCCCCCGCGGGTCATCAGGTCCACAAACATCTGCTGGAAGCGCCTCAGGTCGAGGTCTGTCTGCGCGTGGACGAGGCGCACGTCGGTGGCCGGCTTCAACTTTTCCGTCCAGGTGAGGGTGTCGCCGTAGGTGGGCCCGCGGCTGAGATCGATGTCCATGTAAACCTGCTCGTCTTTTGTGATGAGCGTGGGATCGAGCCAGGCGCAGGCGGCGAGCTCGTCCCACATGTAGTAGCGGTCCTGGCTCCACGCGGCGATGTAGCGTGCGGTGGGCGAGGTGGATTGCGCAATCTCATCCAGCATCTTTTTGGTGAATGGGGCCTTGATGGAGACATCGACGGTGGTGACGTCGATGCGCGGCCAGGCGGCCCGCAGCACGATGTGCGCGGCCTCGGGGTCAAACCAGAAGTTGAACTCATGGCGTGGGCTGGTGGCGAACTCGGGGTCGTCGGTCTGCGGATTGAGGCTGCCGCCCATCATCACAATGCCCTGAGTCAACGCGGCGAAATCGGGGTCAATGGAGATGGCGAGGGCGATGTTGGTCATGGGACCGGCGGCATAGATGGTGACCTGATGCGGATGCGCGTGCACGTGGCGAAGGAGGAAGTGGACCGCATCCTCGTCGATGGGCTTGAGCGCCGGCCGTCCTTCCGGCATGGGAGGAATCACGTAGGGCCCGTGCGAGGGGAGCGTGTCCGGCGTGACGGGCGTGACGCCTTTGGCGGTTTCGACAAGCATGGTCGGGCCCTCGCCCCATGCGCCGAGCCAGGTGACTTTGCCGTTGAGCGCGGAGGCCAGTTGCGTCTCAAGCTGTGTGCGGACGAGCGGGAAGACTGCGCCCTTGGCAACCGGAATGTCCGCATGGCCGGTCAGCTCCAACATGCGCAAGGTGTGAAGGGTTTCTTCGTCGCGCCAGGCATTGCCGGTGACCATGGTGATGCCCAGCACCTGCACCTGCGGAGATTGCAGCAGCGCAAGCATCGCCATCTGGTTGGAGCCGCCGGGGCCGGAACCATCCTGATCGATGAGGACGAGGCGCTTTTGCGCGCTGCAAAGCGGAACAGCGAGGGCCAGGAGAAGCAGGAGTTTTGCGGTTCTCATTGTTGGGTATTGTGCCATACCCGCGGCGCATGTCCGCCGCTCAATTATCGGCGGCTCGGCTCTCTGCGTCCGAAGCCTCTGGGCCTGGCCGGCGCGGCCACGGGCAGGTTGGTCTTGCCTGCGGGAAAGACGGCAAGAAAGCGATCCTGGCCTTCGCCGGAGCTGGCTGTCTCCACACCCTCGATGCTGCGGAATGCAAGGTGCAGCAGGCGGCGTTCGCGGCTGTTCATGGGCGGAAAGGAGTAGGGCGTGCCGGTCTTGATCACTTTTTCGGCAGCGACCTCGGCGGCCATGCGCAGTTCCTGCGCGCGGAGGGCCTTGAAGTTGCCGGCGTCGAAGCTGACCAGGTCGTGCTCGCGCTGGTCAAGACGGAGTATCTGCGCGGCCAGGGTTTCAAGAGCGCGCAGCAGCTCGCCGTTGTGCTGCGTAACGAGCGGAACGTCGGGTCCGCCCAGCTCGACGTAGATCTGGCGAGCTTCAAGCCCTTCGGGGTCGCGGGCGCCATCGCCCGCCGTGATGCGGTACTTGAGGCGCAGGCCGCCCAGCTTGTTCAGGGTGGCGAGGAATCCAGCAATTTTCTGTGCGGCTTCTTGCAGATCAGCGATTGGCATAACGGTTTAGTATCGCAGAACTGGTTGGGAGATGGCGAAAACTCTTCAATCGCCCCTCACCCTGGGCGTGAGGTATTCAGGGCCGATCGGGTCGGTCACCGACTCGGCGACGATGCGATCGATTTCGATCATCGCGTCTACGTCAAGACACCAGCCCATGACGCCCGCAACGGCATCGAGCTGGTCAGGGCGTTTCGCGCCCCAAAGGGCAACGGAGACGCCGGGGCGATCCAGCACCCAACGGGCCGCCAGCTCCAGCACGGACTTGCCGAAGCGCTCACGGGCGAAGGCTGCAAGCCGCTCCACGGCTGTCATGTACTGGCTGAAGCGGGGATGCTTGAATTTCGGGTCGGCAGAGCGGATATCACTGGCATCAAAGACCATGCCGCGGTGAACGCGGCCCCCGAGCAGGCTGCGGCAGAGCGAACTGTAGGTAAGCACAGCCACGCCGTTGGCCCGGCACCAGGGCAGAATCTCATCGTCAATCTGGCGCTCAAAAAGGTTGTAGGGCGGCTGATTGGAGCTGAGCGGAGCAACAGACCGGAAGGTCTGCATCTGAGCGATGCTGAAGTTGCTGACGCCGACTGCGCGGACCTTGCCTTCACGGAGAAAGTCGGCAAAGAGCTGGGCAACCTCGTCGATGGGGACAAGAAGATCGGGCCAATGAACCTGGTAGAGATCGATGTATTCGGTATCCAGTCGGCGCAGGCTGTCTTCGAGCTCGCTGCGCAGGCGGGGTAGCGTGGAGTTGGCGTAGACGCCGCGCTCATTCCACTCCAGGCCGGCCTTGGTGGCAATGTAGAACGCCTCGCGGCGCCCGTGAGCGCGCATGGCCTTGCCGACAAGTTCCTCGGCGCGCCCGTGGCCGTAGATAGGCGCTGTGTCGATCAGGTTGATACCGCGGTCGATGGCGTGCAGACACGTGGCAATGGCGGCGGAGTCCGGCACTGCGCCCCAGTCGAGCCCGCCAATGGCCCAGGTGCCAAGGCCGATGCGGGAAACGGCTGCTCCGGCGACGCGCGTGGTTTCCATAGAAAAACATCTTACGCGAAGGCTCATCTGAAATTAAGGTTGTCATCGTATGCTGGGTGAGACTATGAGGCACCTAATCACCACCGGCCAAAAGCGACATCCGGTGCGGCTTCTGTCCATTGCCGCCTTTTGCTGGATGGCTGCGGCTGGGTTCCCCTGCCCCGCCATGGGGCAGACGTCCACCGCCCCATCCGCACAGGTGGCAGCAGCCGGCGCGCCCGCAACGATCACGCTGGATGAGGCCATTCGACGCGCGGAGGCCAATGAGCCGACCTATGCCGCGGCCTCGGCGGAGAACAGGGCTGCGGGCCTCGACCGCTCCATCGCGCGCAACGGCCTCCTGCCCAGCGTGATCTATCACAACCAGGTTCTCTACACGCAGGCGAATGGCCTGCTGAACCAGGCCGGGCAGGGCGTAGCTGCGCAGCCCGCGCCGCGCTTCATTGCCAACAATGCAGTGCGTGAGTACACAAGCCTAGCGTCCGTGAATGAAATGGTCGGGATGGATCTTGTGGCCGGAGTACATCGCGCAGACGCTACCGCAGCGCTGGCCGCGGCGCAGCTTGAGGTCGCGCGGCGCGGGCTGGTTGCCGCGGTCACGGCCATGTATTACGGCCTGCTGGCTGCCGACAACAAACTGACCGTAGCCCAGCGCGCGCAGGTCGAAGCTGCCGACTTTACGAAGCTCACCACGGAGCGCGAGCAGGTGCGAGAGGCTGCGCACGCCGATGTGGTGAAGGCGCAACTGTTGCAACAGCAGCGCGAACGCGATGTCTCCGATGCGAAGCTGGCTGCGGACAAGGCGCGTCTTGAACTGGCCGTACTGCTGTTTCCCGATCCGCATACGCCGTATGCGCTGGTTGCAGAGGAAAGTGCGCCACCGCTGGCCTCGCGTGAGGACGTACAACAGGCCGCGGCGAACAACAACCCTGACCTGAAGAGCGCCCTGGCCGCGCTGAACATCAGCGACGCGGACGTGCAGTCGGCGCGCGCAGGGTATTTGCCCGACCTTGGGTTGAACGTGATGTACGGCGTGGATGCTCCGCAGTTTGCCGTGAACGGGCCGGACCATGTGCGGAACCTGGGTTACTCGGCCAGCGTGACGTTGGATATTCCGGTGTGGGACTGGCTCTCCACCGAGCACAGGGTCAGGCAAAGCGAGATTCGCCGCGACGCTGCAAAGGTAGCGCTGACGGCTACGCAGAAGCATTTGATTGCCCGCCTGGACGAAACCTACGACGAAGCTGTTGCGGCGCGCGATCAGCTTGCCTCGCTGGACGCCAGCGTGGCCACCGCGGGCGAAAGCCTGCGTCTGACCAAGATGCGCTACACCGGCGGAGAAGCGACGGTGTTGGAAGTGGTGGACGCGCAGACCGCCTTTGTAACTGCGGAGAACGCGCGTGAAGACGGACGCGTGCGCTACCAGATGGCCCTGGCTGATCTGCAGACACTGACCGGGACAATGTGAACCGATGAGGAATGTGAGAATGAGTTCAACCAAGTGCAGAGCGCGCGCCTCCCTGACAAGCCGACACGCGCGAATTCTGCTGACATCTGCCCTTGCGCTTCCTCTCCTGTTGCTTCCGGGCTGCAAGAAAGAGGCCACGCCCGCGCCGGAAGTCACCGTGCAGGCCGAGCATCCCGAGCAGGGCGCGATCGCGGAACACATGGTTGCCGACGCAATTCTGACGCCGCTGGCGCAGGCCGCCATCGAGCCGAAGATCACCGCGCCGGTGAAGCAGTTCCTGGTGCAGCGCGGCGCAAAGGTGAAAGAGGGCCAGTTACTGGCCGTGCTGGAGAACAGCGATCTGGCGGCGGCGGCGATGGACAACAAAGGATCGTTTGTGGCCGCCCAGGCAGCCTACGCTACGGCCACCAAGGCACAGGTGCCCGAAGACACGCAAAAGGCAGAGCTGGATTTTGCGCAGGCCAAGGCCAATCTCGACCTGAATCAGAGCATTGTGCAGAGCCGCAAGCAGCTCTTCAAAGAGGGCGCGATTCCGGGCCGCGATCTGGACACCGCGCTGGCCGCGCTGGTGCAGGCGCAGGCTGCGTACGACTCCGCGACGAAGCATCTGGAGTCGATGCGGCAGGTGAGCCGCGCGGCGGCCCTCAAATCCGCCGAGGGACAGTTGACCTCAGCCGAAGGCAAGTACAAGGGCGCCGAGGCGCAGGTGAGCTACTCGGAGATTCGCAGCCCCATCAACGGCGTGGTCACCGACCGGCCGCTATTTGCCGGCGAAACAGCCGCAGCAGGCGCACCGCTGTTGACGGTGATGGATACCTCCGCGCTGATAGCCAAGACCCACCTGGCGCAAAGCCTGGTGCAAAGGATGAAGGTGGGCGATAAGGCGACGGTGCTTGTGCCGGGCGTGGATCAGCCGGTGGCGGCAACCGTGTCGCTGATCAGCCCGGCCCTCGATCCGGGCAGCACCACGGTCGAGGTGTGGTTGAAAATCGATAACAAGGCCGGCACGCTGAAGGTGGGCACGCCGGTAAAGGCTTCAATTACCGGGCGCACCGTGGCGCAGGCGTGGAAGGTTCCGGTCTCATCGATCCTGACGGCGGAAGATGGCAGCAAATCAGTCATGCTGATTGGCGCAGACGGCACGGCGCAGCACAAGCCGGTGACGCTCGGCATTCAGGATGGAGACGATGTGCAGGTGATTTCCGGCCTTGCGCCGTCTGACATGGTGATTACCAGCGGCGCATATGGGCTGGACACGGGCACGAAGGTCAAGGTGGGCCCGGCAGACGGTGAAGATGCGAAGCCCGCGGCCGGCAAGGGCGGGGGTGACGACTGATGTCGAAGCCCACCCCGGAGGCAGAGCCACACAAGCCGTTCTGGCTGTCCCGCTCCACGCGCACCATCTTTTTCTTTGCCACGGTGCTGACGCTGGCCGGTATTTTTCTGGCCACGCGGGTGCCGATCTCCGTCTTTCCTGAGACCAATTTTCCGCGGGTCGTCATCGGCATTGACAACGGGGTGATGCCGGTGGAGCAGATGGAAGTGACCATCACCCGGCCCATAGAAGACGCGGTGAACGCCGTGCCCGGACTGCGGATTGTGCGCTCGACGACCAGCCGCGGCTCAGCCGAAGTGAGCCTCTTCTTCGACTGGAACCAGGACATGATCTTGTCGCTGCAACTGGTGGATGCGGCGTTGAGCAAGGTCGAACAATCGCTGCCGCCGACGGTGCGCATCACAACCAACCGGCTTACCTTTGCCACATTTCCTATTCTCGGATACAGCCTTTCGTCGGAGACCGTGCCGCAGACCGAGCTGTGGGAGATTGCCACCTATGACCTGAAGCCGCCACTGAATCGCGTGGCCGGGGTGAGCACCGTGCTGGTGCAGGGAGGACAGGTGCCGGAGTTCCACGTGGCGCCGAACCTCGCGCTTCTCGCGGCCGATGGCGTAACAATTAGCGACCTGGTCAACGCAATTCAGGCTTCGAATATCGTGGAGTCACCGGGCCTCTACGAGGCCAACCACCAGTTGATTCTGGGGCTGGTGGGTGCGCAGGTGCATGACGCCGATCAGTTGCGGCAACTGGTGGTGAAGACGACGGCGACGGGTGCTCCGGTGCGCGTGGCCGATGTGGCCACGGTGGATAAAGCCACCATGCCGGTCTACACAACGGTGACCGCCAACGGCAAGCAGGCGGTGCTGCTGACCATTGCGCGGCAGCCCTCGAGCAACACGGTTGCCGTGGCGGACGCAGTCTCCACCGAAGTAACCCAGTTGCGCCGCAAGCTTCCGCCGGGCGTGCGGCTGGAACCGTTCTACGATCAGTCGCAACTGGTACGCGACAGCATCTCCAGCGTGCGCGACGCGATCTTCATCGGGCTGGTGCTGGCCTGCATCATTCTGTTTCTCTTCCTGCGCGACTGGAGCTCATCGCTCGTGGCCGGCCTGGTGATTCCCGTAACCATTGCGGTGACGGTGGTGGTGCTTTGGGCCATAGGGCAGAGCTTCAACCTGATGACGCTGGGCGGTCTGGCGGCGGCAATCGGGCTGGTGATTGACGATGCGATTGTGGTGGTGGAAAACATCGTCATGCATCGCGACGCCGGCGAAAGCCGCGCGGAGGCGGTGCGCAAGGCGCTGCATGAGATCACGACGCCGCTGATTGGCTCGACCGTTACGCCGGTGGTTGTGTTTCTGCCGCTGATTGCGGTGACCGGCGTGACCGGCAGCTTTTTTCGCGCACTGGCCATTACCATGGCCGCTTCGCTGCTCACGTCGCTGATGCTGGCGCTGACGTGGACGCCGGGGCTGAGCCTGGTGCTGCTGCGGCAGCATCGCGGGCACGACGGCGCCAAGGATCACGCGGCGGGCCGGCTTATGGCCCGCGTGCTGCACGTGCATCGCCGCGTGCTGGACTGGTCGCTGGCCAAGCCGGTGTGGTTGGCCGGCGCGTGCGTGCTGCTGGTGATTGGCACCTGGGCGGGTTATCAGGCGCTCGGCTCTGATCTGCTGCCGGAGATGGACGAGGGTGGATTCATCCTCGACTACATCATGCCGGCGGGCAGTTCGCTCTCTGAAACTAATCGCGTCCTGGAGCACGTGGAGCGCATTCTGCGCGCGACCCCCGAAGTGGAGATCACCTCGCGGCGTACCGGTTTGCAGATGGGCCTGGCGGCAGTGACGGAGGCCAACACCGGTGACTTTACAGTAAAGCTCAAGTCCAAGCGAAGCCGGGGCATCGACGATGTGATCGCGGGTGTGCGCGCACAGATTCGCGCTACGGAACCCGAACTCGACGTCGAGTTCACGCAGGTGCTGCAGGACATGATCGGCGACCTCTCCAATGCGCCCGAGCCGATCCAGATCAAGATCTTCTCGAACGACGAAGCAACACTGTCGCAGCTCGGGCCGCGCGTGGGGGACGCGATTGGCAAGATTCCCGGCGTGGTGGATGTACAAAACGGAATCGAGAACACGATCAGCGGGCCTGCGACGAACTTCCAGGTCGATCCCGTCGTCGCGGCGCGCATGGGCTTTACGCCGGCGGAGGTCTCGGAGGACGCGACTTCGATTCTCGACGGCCTCCCAACCGCCGATCCACTGATTGCGAGCGAGCGGCCCTACACCATTCGCGTGCGGCTGAGCGACGAGCATCGCGCCTCACTGGATGCGATCGAGAATACGGTCTTCAACAGCAGTTCAGGTCACACGGCAACCCTGGGCTCTCTGGCGACGATTCAGCAACTGCCGCCGCAGAACGAGGTCCGACGCGAAAACCTGCAGAGGCTTGTGATTGTGACCGGAAGGCTTGAGGGCTCGGACCTTGGCACAGGCATGGCCAGGGTGCGTCAGACCGTGGACGGTCTGCATCTGCCTCCCTCGGTACGGGTCGAATACGGCGGGACGTACGAGGAGCAGCAGAAGTCCTTCCGCGATCTGCTGCAGGTGCTGCTGCTGGCGCTGGCGCTGGTCTTTGGCGTGCTGCTGACGGAGTTCCGCAACTTCCCCGCGCCCATTGCCATTCTGACTTCATCGGTGCTTTCGATCTCCGGCGTGATTCTGGCGCTGCTCGTGACGGGTACAACCTTCAACGTCGCTTCGTTCATGGGTCTCATCATGGTCATCGGCATCGTGGCCAAGAACGGAATCCTGCTGCTGGACGCGGATGAGAAGTTCCGTGCCGCGGGCGCCTCGGCCGCCGACGCGATGATCCATGCCGCGCAGCGCCGTCTGCGCCCCATCGTGATGACGGCCATCGCCGCGGTCTGCGGCATGTTGCCGCTGGCCTTTGCACTGGGCGCAGGCTCGCAGATGCTGCAGCCGCTGGCCATCGCCGTGATTGGCGGGCTGACGATTTCCATGGTGCTGAGCCTGGTGGTGACGCCGGTGGTCTACTTCCTGCTTACGCGCAATCGCGCAGAGCAGGAAGAGAGCGAGGCCTGAGGATGACCCTGCGCGCATGGGCTGCCGCGCACGCGAATTGCAGAATAGAGGTATGCCGTCGACTGAGCCCATTGTCCTGACCGCTGCTGAGGCCCGCGTGCTGGGCGCGCTGGTGGAGAAAGAGATCACCACGCCGGATTACTATCCGCTTTCGCTGAACGCGCTGGTTAACGCCTGCAATCAGCGCTCCAACCGCGACCCGATCATGGACCTGGACGACGAGGACGTGCGCCAGGCGCTGCACGGGCTGGAAGCGATGCGGCTGGCCGGTCCGGCGCGTGGGGCTGACGGGCGCGTAACCAAGTATGAGCATCGCCTGGGCGAGGCCTTCAACTTCACCCGCGCGGAGACGGCGCTGGCGTGTGTGCTGCTGTTGCGCGGGCCGCAGACGCCGGGCGAGCTGCGCGGCAGGACCGAGCGGTTGCACCGCTTTGATGAGATTGGCGACGTGCTGGCCGGGCTGCAGAAGCTGATGGAACGCGAGCCTGCGCTGGTTGCCGTGCTGCCCCGGCAACCGGGGACGAAGGAATCCCGCTACGCTCATCTGCTTTCAGGCGCGGCGGACGCCTGGACCGGCCCGGAGCCGGCGCCGGTGGAGACAAACCCAAACCAGACCGAGCGGATCACGCAACTGGAGGATGCGGTTGCGGAACTGCGGAGAGAGTTGGACTCCCTGCGCGACAAGGTCCATGCGCTGTTTGGCTGAAAGGCCGCACTACGCCGAGAGTTGCGTGACAACCTGCCGGAGCGCAGCCTGCCAACCGGCAAGCCTGACCCCAAATGTGCTCATCAGCTTTTCGCCCGAGAGAACTGAGTGCGCGGGCCGCCTGGCCGGAGTTGGAAACTCCGCGGAAGAGATAGGCAAAACCTCCGGAGTGTGGCCCTCAAGCATTTGCCCGGCTTGAAGGAAGATTTCCCGCGCGAAGCCGCACCACGAGGTCGATCCGGAGCAGGTCATGTGATAGAGGCCAGCCCATTGTGAAGTCGATTCGAACCGGCCTGCAAGAATCTGCCCGACGACAGAACGGGTTGCATCCGCCAGTTCCATGGAGCTGGTCGGGGCACCGTATTGATCATCGACAACTTTGATCTGCTTGCGCTCGCGTCCGAGGCGCAGCATGGTCAAAAGAAAATTGCGACCGTGCGGGCCGTAGACCCAACTGGTTCTGAAGATGAGAAACTTTCCGCCCACTTGCTGGATCGCCTGCTCGCCCGCAAGTTTGGTCTGCCCGTAGATGTTCAGCGGATGGGTGGTATCCGTCTCGCTCCACGGCGTTGTCTTTGATCCATCGAAGACATAGTCCGTGGAATAGTGGACGAGCAAGGCGCCGGCGCGCTGCGCCTCTGCTGCCAGGACGCCCGGCGCAACTGCGTTAATGGCCGCGGCAAGCTCCGGTTCGGATTCCGCGCGATCGACGGCAGTGTAAGCAGCGGCGTTGAGAATGACATCGGGCGCGGCCTTGCGGACAACCTCCTGAATCTGCCTCGTGTTGGCAAGATCGACGGTATCGCGACCACAGGCAATCTGTTCTCCCGCGCCAGCGAAGCTCCTTTGTAACTCGTGTCCAAGCTGGCCCGTTGCACCGAGAATCAGAATCCGAGGTTTATCCATTAACACAACACCTCTGCATTGGCCACCTGTTGCGCCTGCAACGCCCGTGCGGCGATGGTTGAATTGTTCCTCTTGATCGACCGCGGCCTCGATAATTCGGGATCATTCCGAGATAACCTGCGTTCTTCTGCCTGAAATGCGAGGCTGGAAGGCGACCTGTCCGGCATGAGTTCCGTCAGCGTGGACGAGCAGGACTGTGCCGGGGTCCGCCGGCATCCCGGCGATTGGATCTTTGTGACTGACAAACCTAATTGTAAGGTGCTCTTGGCACCCGCCAAGACATCGCCAATGTCGTATCGGCCGTGCCTGACCGGGATGGACCTGAGTGTCACCCAGTCCGCCCCTGCCTCGGCCGCAGGAATGAATCGGCCACCTGCCTTTGCCATTCGCTCACCACGAGCCGTATGGCTGGACAAAGGCATAGTTGCGGCCGCCCGGGGAAACAGGACGGAAGCGAGTGTCCGTGCCCTCTGTGCGCGCCTGGCCGCTTGAATATCAACTCACGGACCAATGAGATTCTGAGGCATCAGAAGGGAATAAAATACACCTTCGTGCAAAAATTACACAGCCCGCGGAGCGAGTGACTGAGAACGTTTTCCTGACGGGCCGGAGCCTTGCAAGGGCGGCGAATTATTTCAGTAATTTGCAGACCTCGCTAAGAGCACCGCTTTGGCAGTGGAATTGCAAAGAAAGATGTACCGAACTAGGCAAGTGGCTGATGCTTGACACCAGTAGCCAAGACCGGGATGATGAACCTGCAACCCGGCCGGGGGATTTACTGTATTCTTGCGAATCCTTGAAGATGTAGGGAAGATGTGTGACGTGTACCTGCAAAGGAAGGACCTTTGGGGGTGAAAGACACTGACTCGCAACTGGTTCCCATCATCCGCCTCTCGTCAAAGTCCCAAGGTACGTTTGCGTCGATTCACACCTCCCAGCCGCGGGATGCAATTGACTCTGGATTGCGGGGAAGGTGAATCGACAGCCTTTTCCGCAATCGAACGGGACTTCTGCGACGGCCTAGATTTGTACCAGAATTCGGCAGGATAAGGGGCGGACTACCAGCCAGTTGGAGTGATTTGAATGCCTGCAAAACCTGAACTGTTTACGACCTATTAGGTGAGAGATTTTAGTGGTTGGATCAATCAAGGAACCCATAGCTCTGATTAGCCCGTGCCCAGAGACCCGAACAGGAACGTCCATGCGCCTGCAGGGCGTCGCGTTCCGCTCAATTCTTCGTCAAATTAAGAGCGTCATTCCGGCAATCGCTCAGCGCAAAGTACCCATCGGTTTCGCCGTTTTTCTGATTTTCAGCTTCGGACTTTCCGGTTGCGGATACTATGCGACCAAAAGCGTCCCCGGAGCTTCCCTGACACTCCCAAGCAGCCTTGCATTCGGCTCTGTTACGGTCGGCCATATCTCCACGCTGCAGGCTGCCGTGGTCAATAACGGAACCACCGCGGTCACCATCTACCAGGTCAGCATTTCAGGGCAACCGTTTTCTGTGACAGGGGAAGGCAGTCTTCCAATCACTCTGGCGGCAGGCAGCAGCCTGAATCTGGCTGTTCAATTTGACCCCACGGCAACGGGGCAGGTTACCGGAGATCTCACCGTGAGGAGCAACGCCGCAACGAGTCCCCAGGCGGTCGTGGGCCTGAGTGGGGCAGGTACGTCCACGGTCACGGCACCGACGCCTATACTCAGCATCGGCCCCTCCAGTGTTTCATTTGGAAATATTGGCCTGAACTACACTTCCACTCAGTCCGTCACATTGACCTCTTCCGGCGGTGCGCCTGTAACAGTAAACACGGCAACGGTGGCCGGCAACGGCTTCGCGCTCACATCCGCAAGTCTGCCTGCGACTCTGAATCCTGGACAGACGCTCACCCTTCAACTGCAATTTAGCCCGACGACGCTGGGGTCCAGCACGGGACAACTGAGCATCACGAGCAACTCATCTGTAAGCCCAACGGCCCAGGTCAATCTATCGGGAGCCGGCGTGCCGGCAGTAGATCTACCCGTGCTCACCATCAATCCGGCGAGCGTGGCCTTCGGCAGTGTTGGAGTGAATGCGTCTTCGACGCAGTATGTCACGCTGGTTTCCGGGGGTTCCGCGCCGTTGACGATCAACTCCGCCACTCTAACTGGGACTGGATTTTCGCTCAGCACTTCAAGCTTTCCCGCCACTCTGAATCCCGGTCAAACCCTGACCCTTAGTCTGCAGTTCAGCCCAACAACGGCAGGTCAGGCTAGCGGACAGCTTTCCGTTGCAAGCAACTCTTCAACCAATGCTACGGTGGTTGTTGGTTTGAGCGGTACAGGCACAACGTCAACTGCGTCTCCCAATCTGAGTATCAATGCAAGCACTGTCGCTTTCGGTAGCGTTGCGGTCAACAGTTCGTCGACCCAAACTGTAGTTTTATCTTCCACAGGGTCTACCCCAGTCACCATCAGTGCGGCCACGCTGGGAGGAACAGGCTTCACCCAGAGCGGACTTACTGCGCCTGTCACGCTCAACCCAGGGCAAAACTTACAAGTCAATCTTCAATTCAGCCCGACGGTAGCAGGAGCCGCAACCGGACAGCTGACAATCACCAGTAATTCGTCGGCAAATCCGACGCTGATTGTTAACCTGAGCGGCACAGGCACACAACATCTTGTTGACCTTGCCTGGTATGCGCCGGTGGCGTCGCCGGATCCTCTGTCTGGGTATCATGTGTATCGCTCTATCGCAGGAGCGAATGCATATCAGTTCCTCACAACGGTGGATATTTCACTGACGACCTATTCAGATACAACGGTGCAGGGCGGTAACTCCTACGACTATATTGTGAAGTCAGTGGACACTCTGGGTGTTGAAAGTGGACCCTCGAATACAACCACCGCCACAATACCTTAGCAATCAAGGCGCGCAATTCCCTTCCGGTGCAAGCAGAATGAAGCGATCAACTTCCGCCTGCCTGCGCCTTGGGATCGCTTCTAGTTGAGCGAAGAGCTCTACGGGTTGAATGCATCCTTCATCCGATCGATAATTTCGTCGGCGATGGCGAGAGATGCTGTTGCTGCTGGACTTGGCGCATTGACCACGTGCAGGGCATGGGGTTGCCGTATGAAATAGAAATCCTGCAGCAGCTCGCCGGATGGCGAAAGCGCCTGCGCGCGGACGCCCGCTCCGCCAGGTCCCAGATCATCCACCTGAATCTCCGGGACAAGCCGCTGGAGCGAATGGCAGAAAAGTTCTTTGCGGCAGGATCGATAGAATTCGTCCCAGCAGATTGAAGGATACCGCAGCAGAAATCGCCAAAAGCCGCCGTAGGTCAGGGACTCGATCAAATCTTTCAAGTTGATATCTGCGTAGCGATAGCCCTCCCGCGCAAATGCAAGGACCGCATTGGGGCCGGCTTCCACACAACCGTCAATCTGACGCGTGAAATGCACACCGAGGAAAGGGAACTTCGGGTCAGGCACCGGATAAATCAGATTCCGTACGAGGTAATCGCGCTCTGGTCGCAGCCGGTAGTATTCCCCGCGGAACGGGACAATTTGCGTGCGATCGTGGTTGCCGGCAAGCCTGCTTACGCGATCACTGTGGAGTCCGGCGCAATTGATCAGGAAATCCGCTTCGTCCTCGCCCGTCTCAGAGATGATTTGCCACCGGACAGATTGCTTAAGGCGTTCCACTCTGGATGAGCACCTGACAACGCCTCCTCGCAGCGTGATCTCCTGCACCAGGGCTTGCGCGACTTTATGAAAGTCGACAATCCCTTCCTGCGGGACATATACGGCGGCGACGCCAGCGGCATGAGGCTCACGCTCCCGGATCTCCTCAGGGCCAAGCATTTGCAGATCGGTCAACCCATTGGCCAATCCCCTCTGATACAGGGCGTGAAGACGAGGCATCTCCTCCTTGTCCGTGGCCAGCACAATTTTGCCGCAGATTCTGTAGGGAACATGGTGCAGATCGCAGAACGCCGTCATGCGCCGTATTCCTTCAACGGAAAGGCGCGCCTTCAAGGATCCCGGACTATAGTACAGACCGCTATGCAGCACGCCGCTGTTATGCCCAGTCTGTTGTGATCCCGCCTGCTTGTCCTTTTCCAGAACAAGTACTTGAAGAGATGGGAATCGACAAAGCAATTGGTGAGCAGTCGCTAGCCCCACAATGCCACCGCCGACGATAACAACGCGTAGCTTCATTCACCTAGACCCGATCGAAGAAAGACGCAGTCGAGATCGCTCCGACGGCGCATTTGTGTGCTTCATCCTCTCCATTCGCTGCTCCGTGCAGCAGCGTGCATTCGTTCACCCTGCATCTCGCTAAGAGGGAGACGACGCGGGGCTGACCGACTCCGAGCACACTCACGATTCTCGATATTGCTTCACGCACTCTGTGATCGCCCCGGATATACTCCACACTTTGAGCCTGCAACTGAATCTCTTTCTTGAATCTCCAGCGACGATCCATCGTATGATCCAGACCCCCAGTCTTCGTACAAGAAAAAGCGGAATACCCAGAAAGCACACTCTTCCATCCGTTGGGGGTTCGGATTGACGGATGTCTGCACGCGCCTTATCAAACCACCAGGTCAAGAAGTACCTCTTGCTCAGCCGACCCTGCGGAATTGCGTGGTAGACAACCGCCGACGGCTGGTACCACAAACGTTGCCCTGCGTTCAGAAGCCTAGTGCCGAATTCCGCATCCTCGTTGCGGATTTCGCTTCCCGGACGTGGCCCCAAGTCCGTACGAAACCCGCCATATTTGTCAAACATAGCTTTTCTGAACGCCATGTTAGTGCCGAACGGCGCCTCTTGTAAGTCATGCGGCTCTATCCCAAGGTCAAAGATGGCAAGCGGGGCTAACGCGTAGCGACCTGTCGTGTCCATCCATCGGGGAGGCGTGAACGCGATCTCGGGAAGAATCCTTCCCCCTACGCCGGAGTACTCTGCCGCTTCGAGCGGCCTGACAAGATTCTCAAGCCAGTTGCGATCAACCTCGACATCATCGTCCACAAACGCTATCACTTCGGACGCGGCTGCTCGCACTCCCGCATTTAGGGCAAAGGATTTACCTTGTTGGGCTTCAAATTGGTAGAGAAAGCGGCCGGGATACTCACGGGAAAACTTATCTACGACACTGCGAGTCGCGTCTGTGGAGTTGTTGTCTACCACAAGAACATACCATGATATAGAGCCATCTACCTGCATCACTGCAAGGCTCTTGAGCGCCTTTTCCAGACTCCTGCAACGATTAAATGTACAGAGGATCACTGTAATTGTCATATAGGGCTTACTCCACCGTGGAAAGACTCCTGCAGCGACACTCACACTGACCGCAATTGACCGCTCAGGTAGGAGTTAGGATAGGACGCCGCAACGTGCAATCCCCCAGCGAACCTGTGTTGCCATGCAGCCTTCGGATCCTTGAGTTTCATGCGAGCTCTCGCAGCCTCGAGCAAAACGCCTTGACCGGATCCTTGGGAATCCTTCCCTCTGCGAGCAGTCGGGCAGCCTGGCCCATGTCGTGCCACATTTCGCGCATGGTCCAAGCACGCTCAAGCGCATTCGAAAAGAATTCAAGTGTCGGTGCGGGGGCGACAAACCCGGTCTTTCCCTCCACACAGAGTTCTGTGTTCCCCCCAACATCGGTGACCACAGCCGGCCTGGCACACCACATTGCCTCAACAAGCGCAAGAGGCAGCCCCTCGAAGCGCGAAGGGAGAGCAAGAATGTGATTTTCCTCCCATATCTTTCTGACATCTGGGATATGGCCGCGAAAGCGGATATTCTTCAGATCGAGTGCTGCTGCCATCTTCCGCAGCAACGCTTCGTCAGGGCCGGAGCCGAACAGATTCAGCTCCACGTGGCGATCGCGCCAAATGGGGCTGGCAAGAGTCTGCAGGAGGAGATCATGTCCCTTTGCGGCGGCATCGATCCGGGCGACGCAGGCTATCTTCCATCCAGACGTACTACCTGGCCATGCTGGTGCGGGTTCGCAGGACACATTGAACGGATTGCGCACGATCTCTGCATCTGGAATGGGATCGCACAACTGCAGACGCAGCAAAGCGAGATTCTTCTCGGAGACGCAGAATACCTTGCGGGCTGAGGTGTAACATTCAAGAGCATCATTGAGCTCGTCTCCGAACCACCATGACTCGCTGTTGCAATGGACGATCACAATGTACGGGATACGCGCATCTCTGCAGATTCGCGCCCAGCCAAAGCCACCGGAGTTATGACCTTGCGAGATGACGACTAAGTCAGGCCTACACTGCGCAAACCACCTTGGTGCGCTCTTCGGATCATAGGTCAACCTCCTCCAGACACGCCGGATAATAGACCTGTGAGAACCCATGGAATGCGTGTAAATTGGGATTCCCAGAGTGGCCAACTCAGCAACTTTGCGTGCTCGCTTTGGCCAGTCGGGGAGGCATACAACCACTTCATCACCGGCACTTTTGAGAGCAGCAGCAGATTGGCTCCACAACTCCTCACTCCCTCCCCACTGCCAGCCTCGCATGGTGCTAATAAAGACGACTTTCATCAAACGCTCCACCCAGCAATTATCCGCGGCTCAGTGACTGATCGTGCGGCTGAAGAACGTCGCGTCAAGCTGCAGATTGGTTCCATTGGCATAGTATTCTCGCCCATTGCGGAGCGCGGTTGCTCGAGCGTCAGCGTAAGCATTGGGGTCGCGGAAGATGCTTCGAATCTGCTGCAAGGCATCATTCGGCATGAACATTTGCCCATCTTGGAAACATGCAAAGTCGCCTGTTGAAAAGCCGCCTTCTGTTTGAAGAAAGTAGCTTGGGAGCCCAGATGCGGAGGCAACCGTGAGGACCCCACTGAAAATCCCAATCGTCGCAGACGACCTGCGCAGGTCATCATCCAAAGGCCATGCCGGATGAGAGATCTCGCAGCGTCCTGGAAAGCGTTTTGCAAGATCCAGGCAGTCATGCATGTCCAGATTGTTCCAGAACGGATGCGGCCTGATGATTAGGCGCCAGGTCGAATCTCCAAATGCCAGAAATTCTTCGCCGAGCCTTGTTAGCGCCTCGGTTTGCGCCCTGACTCCGTAGAAGAGGGACTGCGCTGTTGGGACATCAACCATCAATAGAGTTTTGTTCGCAAACTGGTCAGGAAGCGCACCAACTGCATCGAACAGGCAGCCTCCACTGATGAATTCGACCTTAGGCTCTGGGAGTGCTACAGCATCAAAGAATCTGCGGTTCATCTGAGACAGGAAGGCGGAGGATGAGTTGCCAAAGGCAACATAAGTAGATGCGGTAACTGGAGCGTCCAGGCTGTGGCCAATCACTCCCTGTTGAAAAGTAATTACTTTCCGTCGTTGGCTATTCGCGGATCTGCTTACTGCACTGCACAGAGGAAGCCAGTGACAACGTGTCACTGCGGTATCAAACTCGATGTGCGTAAGCAGTTGCTCCCAGGCCTCGACAAAGTATGCAAGCCGCTCAAAGTGCGGCAGGACATCCTCACCAGGCTCAAGTCCGTGAGGGCTGAGGATATCGGTGGCCGCTTCGAACGCGATGCGCCCGCGAGTCTGTGCAGCTTTGCGCATGAGCGGACGCTGCAATAGACCCAACCCGCCAAGCGGGTCGATGAAGTGCACCTGACGGGCACGATTTTCTGCGTCGAGAATAGCGTTCAAGTCGGCGAGACATGGCGCTGCCTTCGGCAGCAAACAGGCTATCGTTGCACCTGTCCGCGCAATGCCTAGAAGCGTGCGCATGAAGAAACGCGTTTCCGTCTCTCGGCTAAAGTAGGGACTTGGGCAAAGCAGTACATCTGCTCTAATGGGGGATGTTCTCTGGAATCGCGAGATGCGGCACGCGCCCGCGAGAGCAGCCTGAATAAATCCATGCGCACGCCGATCCTTGCTAGCCCTCGCGCGAGGAGTGTCGAGGCCGTCAATTTGAATAGCCTCGAAATAGTCCTGCAAGCGCGGATCATGGCGGTAGAGAAGGACCTGTTGCTGCGCAAAGTTTGCGATGTGGGGAGTCGCCGAAGTGAAGAGGCCGTCGATGTTCATGTAGTAAATTCGTAGATCATGATCTGGGGTTTCTGCTGACTATATCGACAATTGCATCAATGACTCTGTCTTGATCAGGAATTGTGAGGCCCACCGAGCACGGCAGGCTGATTGCGTCCCGATGAATTACTTCCGCAACTGGACAAGCCTGTCCATCCGGGTGCGCATGCGCGGGTGACAAATGAAGCGGCTGCCACAACGGGCGTGTCTGTATCTTCCTCGAGTGCAGTTCACGAAGAAGGCTTCGAGAGTCAATGTGGGTAATCCCTGCATCAATCCGTATCGTGTACATCCAGTAGGTGCTCTGCGCCCACTCGGCCTCGGCTGGGATCGTAATTCCGGGGATACCTCCAAGCGCGCTGTTGTATCGCTTCGCAATTTGTCGCTTCGACTGAATATATGCGTCTAGGCTTTCCATTTGCGCACAGCCTACCGCAGCCAGTAGGTTGGTTAAGCGATAGTTAAAGCCTATGGCGCGATGCACGTACTCTATCGGGTCATCCTTTGCTTGCGTCGTCAGGTACCTTGCCTTTTCCGCCCACTCCGCGCTATTGGTGACTAACATTCCTCCGCCGCCGGTAGTAATAATCTTGTTCCCGTTGAAGCTGAAGCATCCAACACTTCCCATGCCTCCGACGCTTCGACCGCGATAGGTACTACCTAGCCCTTCGGTTGCGTCCTCGATCACCGGGAGTGAAAAGGCTTCCGCTATCTCGAGGATTGGATTTAGATCGACCGGGTGGCCGAGTATATGCACCGGGAGGATGGCACGGACCCTGCGCCTCGTGCGCCGATTGATCAGTGCCGCCCCGTCCCAAGTGCAGTCACTCTTGAGGAAATCCAATGTGTGTACGGGATCAATCTGCAAGTAGCGCGGCTCCGAATCCATAAATACCGGCCAGGCGCCAACGTATCGAATCGCATTCGCTGGCGCGATGAATGTGAGAGACGAGACGAGCACCTCATCATCGCGCTCTACGCCGGCCAACATGAGAGCTATATGTAATGCGGATGTGCCGTTCATGGTTGCGACAGCATATCTTGTCCCAGCCTGATCGGCGACCATCCTCTCGAAGCGCTCTACATAGCTTCCGACGGACGACACCCAATTCGTATCAAGGCACTCCTTGACATAGTGCCATTCGTTCCCGCGGATCTCGGGGACTATTAAAGGGACGAAATCAGGCGCCTGCGGCGCACCGGGGGCTTGTGTCTCTCTCAGGTTCAATTTCGATACCTACTGTCTTCAAAATTTGAAATTGCGCGGCTTTGGATGAGGCGAGCTACTTCCTGAATCCCTTGATCCACGGTCTTGGAGATATTGAACCCCAGACGTTGCGCAATGCGCTCAAACGATACCCGATAATCCCGGGGATCTTCCTTCTTATGTACAAATTCGATTTGAGCATCCGGAACGAGCGGGCGGATCATATTCACAATATCCTGTTTGCGAAAATTCTGGCTTGTGGAGCCTACGTTGAACACAGTGCTTCGCACAAGGCTCGGCTCCGCGCCAAGCACGAGTTGAATCGCACACGCGGCATCCCGCACATGAACGTAGGGACGCCAGAACTGCTCCCCAAAAACTGTGAGACGCTTCTTGATAAGGAGTTCAGCCGCGAACTCATTCACTGTAAGATCAAAGCGCATACGCGGCGACACGCCAAAGATTGTTGCAAAGCGAAGCAGCGTTGGACACCAACCGTCTGAATCGGGACCGTCCAAGATTGCGCGCTCTACGGCAACCTTCGTCTCGGCGTATAGGGAAACGGGGTGCAGTTCCGAGGCCTCGTCCAGGTATTGATCAGGGTCCGGCATTTTTCCATAGTTACTGCATGTAGAAGCGAAGACAAAGCGACCTACACCGTGCCGTTTGCATTGCTCTATGAGATGCAACGACGCACTGAGATTAACCTCCCTTGCCGCGCCGGGATCCCGCGCACACGCGGGATCGCCTACGATGGCCGCAAGATGGACGACAGCATCGATGTCTCTGAGCGCCTCACCAACTCTCTTCGGATCCCTGATATCCCCTTCCATAAACTCGAAGTCGGCACTTGGCCAAACGCCGAGCAACGACTCGCCGCCGTGCAGGAGTGAGTCAAGGACGCGCACCTGGTTGTTCTTGGCAATCAGGGAGGATACAAGAGATGATCCAATATATCCGGCACCGCCAGTTACAAGAATTTTCATAGGCCTATTCTTCCTTTGAGTTATTGTTGAGACAGGTATTGTTGCCCCTTTACTTATGTGCACTTACCGCACGCGGCTCTAAAGCAGCTCTACAAGTCCTTTCGCGGACCACTTAAGCATATACTCGTGGGCAACTTCTTCATTCAGCCCGACTTGACCTGCGATCGCAGCGATGCTGGCTGGCCTCTCCAGGGACGGAATGAAATCCATGAGCGCGCGCATCCTTCTCTGCTGGGCTGACGATCTGTCGCCGAGGGCAACCTGGCCGTAGTCAACATAGAGATCATAGATCGGGTTGGAAAGGCACATATTCCCTTGAAATCGCTTCACAACGATTGGAGAGGCTTCGAGTTGATCGATCATGCCGACGATAGCATTCACAGCCTCTATAAGCGCCGCCTCGCGGATAATCGTCAGGTTATCCCGACTCGAATGATATTCCGGATAAGGGAAGCGGGACAGTGAAAGCATCGGGATCTTATAGTTTTCCCATATGTATTCATCGTTGATGATGATCTCCTCAAATTCGCCTCGCCGGTATTGAATGCTTTGCGCTTCCAGACTCGCGCGAAGAGCATGTGAAACACTCACCATGCTATGTCGTGACTCTTGCACTGCAAGAGAGTTATCTGTACCTAGCATTTCCAGGAAAATGCCCTCAAGAATCTGGCTCCTGGCGTGCTCAGGCATAGAGGCGAGATACAATTCTGACCCGAGGATTCCAGGCGAAAGGACGAGTGAGTAGGTGAGTTTGGTCTTTCGGCTGGCGATTCGGCGCATCACCTCGAGACCGACAACGCACCCAGAGAGGCCATCGTTTGCAACGCCTGCATGATCGAGGTTTGCGCCGAGAGCAATCGTTAAGTCGGTTTGGCCCCGATGTTTATATTCAAGAATCTTAACGGCACCCCGCGACTCTCGCGTGCGAATCGAGACTTCGTAGTGACCACCCGTCAACTCATCCAGAATGCGCTTGGGCATGCAGAATCCCCAGTCCCGTTCCCAACACCGGAATTGCTGGCGATAGTGAAAGGGGATTGAGTCGTCATTGCGATGATCGAAAAAAAGATGCCTCTTGAGTTCGTTCAGAGGTACTGAGCCAGCATAACTCGAAGACAGGCTGATGACAGAGAGAGGATGGCTTGCGCCATCGTACACGATCTCATTGTCACGACGAATTTTCGCTTCTTCAATATCCCATGATGGGGGAATCACCCACCCATTATGCCGGACATGATCAGGAACCGCGATCACTGCGAATGGAAGCTGATCGCACAGACAAGCTACTGCCTCATCATATCCAACGGAGCATACGGCTCGGTTGAGTGGCGTAAGTTCACGGATTAGCTGAAGCATGGATTTCATAACGGCAGTCAGCTAGGCAGATCGTTGGTATCGATTCGGGGAAGAGTTAGTGGATTCTCTGCGGCCAGATCTGCAATCCTCGGCTCAACGCTAAATCCGAGCTGACAACCTCGGTCTTGCAGCATTTTCAACAAGGAAGCGTTATAGCCGCCATATGGATAGCACATCGTCCAGCCTTTGCCGGCACAGCCCAGCTTCTCCAGAAGGCCCAGTGATTGGTCTACTTCATGCGATTGCGCCTCGGTGGTCAGTTGGTCCATCCATGCATGGCTATAACCATGGCAGCCGAAGTGCATGCCGTGCCGGATCATGCAGGACATTTGTTCAGGAGTCATATACAGTTCGCTTGCAAACGCCGCTTCATCGAGGGTCACATACTTTTGAAAAAGGCGATTTACGATATCCCGCCTGACAGGCTCCGGAAGCTCCCGTTGCAGCAGTCGCTTGAATGCAATCACGGTCGCGCTATCGTAACGGTGCACCTCTCTCGCGCGGTTTCTGTAATCATCCACTGACTCTAGCTCGTATTCACTTCGATACTCATCAAGAAGGCTCAACACGTCGTTGAGGAGAGCATAGGGATCCGGATATGCGGCAAGAGTAAATTGAATCTTGTTGACGTCCAGAACCTTGTGATGCAACACCGCCTTAACAGGCGGAAAGAAACAGCCTTGGATTCCGCGCGAGTCCAGGTGGGGAAACACATGCTGAAAGTGGTCGCTGTATCCGTCATCAAACGTAAGCAAGATTGAACGGGGCGGGAGTTCATACCCAGGGGAGCGCAACGACTCAAGGATCTGTTCAACAGTAACCGGGTGATACGCTGCCACAATATGGTCCAGCTGTCGCACGAAACGTTCAATGCTGAGAGCTTTTAATGTCGGAAACCGGGACCGCTCCAGAGGTCGCACGTAGTGGTACATGACGA
This sequence comes from Acidobacteriota bacterium, assembly GCA_021836865.1. Lineage (GTDB taxonomy): Bacteria > Acidobacteriota > Terriglobia > Terriglobales > Acidobacteriaceae > Telmatobacter. The sequence goes on along the minus strand of JAKBHH010000006.1, from coordinate 34,346 downwards.
TTGTGACTTGTTGGCTCATATCTTTCCGTTAAGCGTACCAGAAGGCAATATGGATGACTTTAAGTTTGCTCGTTCGCAATCAGGAACCCTGCTTTATGTTTGCGTCGAGTGCTCGCTCTAAAAGACCCCCCCCACTAGGTTGAATGGCTGGATCGGCAGAGATGAGACGCCCTGCCCTACCAGGCGCTCAAGCCGCCGTCTACAACAAGGCAATGTCCTGTGACATAGCTCGAAGCATCTGACGCCAAGTAGATGAGAGCGCCGACCATCTCGTCGCCCTGCGCCATCCGTCCCAGGGGAACTCGTGCAGCATAGCGCGCCTTGAAGGTCTCATTCTGGCCACTCTCGACTCCCGCTGGAACCAGGGCGTTGACGCGAATCCGGGAATCGCCCCAGTTAGCGGCTAAATACCGTGTAAGTCCAACGACGGCTGCCTTTGAGGTGGAATATACTGCTGGATTGCTGATCTGCCGTCCGAGATAGTGAGAACCCTCATAGATTCTCTTATCAGAAGAGACCAGTCCATAGATTGAGGCGGTTTGAATGATGCTTCCCCCTGTACCCTGACATTGCATTTGCCGTCCTACTGCCTGCGCAACAAGAAACATGCCATCAATATTGACTGACATAATCTTGCGCCACTCGGAAAGCGCATAATCCTCTGTACTAGCAAAGAAGGCATCAAGATCGTTTGACTTGGATGCTGCATTGTTGTGGAGAATATGGACTCCATTAAATCGTTTGACGACCGTATCGACCATGTTGGCAACAGAGAGAGGATCCGCGACATCGCACGCGATGCCGATGGATGAGATACCATAGTCCCTCTCCAGGTCGCTTGCCAGGCCCTTGCACTGAGCGGAATCCAAATCAACTACAACGACATTGGCCCCAAACTCGGCCAATCCATTGCAGAATCTCGTCCCCAGGATGCCGGTAGCCCCAGTAATGATCGCAGTCTTACCTCTAAGTTCGAAGAGCTTGCTATAGTGCAACTTCATCGAGGCTAACCTCCCTATCTTCCCTTTGCGAAATCTGCCCGGCTATGAGGACCTGCATAATCTGCAATGTACTCTCCGCCCGGATTGCAGGCTTCCCTGTGCGAATCGACTCAGTAAATCCCCACAACATGCGCCTGAACATAGAAAAGTTGTCAACAATATCATATGAACCAATGAGTCCGGACCCATAGATATCAAGACGGAATGAACGAGGGGAGTCGCCAAGCGTGTCGATCCTCAAAAGCGCGCTGTTATCCAGCCGCACAGCGGCGGAGAAATGACTTGCTGCCTGCACCCGGACTGTGAGAGCTTTCGCATCCAGTAAGGACATGGCCGCCTCAAGAAGATGGACCCCGTACTTTTCCCAGGTCAATACGATTGTGCCTTGAATGAGTTTGAGATTGCCAAACCTCGCCATATTCGCCCTTGGTTCATCCAGTTCCCGGGCATAGCGCATCCCGGAACAGGACATCAGTTGCCCACTCTCCAGGTATCGCCGGAAGTACCTCAGCTCATCCAGAGAAAGGCTCAGTGGCTTATCGACAAACACGGGGAGACCTGCCTCAAGAAATGGATGGGCAATCTCCAGATGAGTCTGATAGTCATCACGAGCAATGATGACCGCGTCAACCCGACCGAGAAATTCGCGATAGTCATTGACGCCGTGCGGAATGCGGCACGCATTGCATAGCCTCTTGGTTGACTCCGGTTCCTGTGTCCATGCATGAGTCACGGTCCAGTCCTGAAGGCCGAACTCGGATGGATGCCGCCTGCGTACATACTCATAAATTCCGGGCCAGCCCGAGGCTGCCAGATCTATCTCGGAATAGCCATTGATGATGGAGCTGTAAGAAAGCGGATGGCCATTGCCTTCGCTGAGACCAATGATTCCCAGAGACTTTACCATATGGCCCATCCGCCATCGACACACAGGTTTTGGCCTGTTATATAACTTCCGGCGTCGGAGCAGAGCAGCGCCACCGCACCCTTAAGCTCTTCTGGCTGACCAATCCTGTTCAGTGGATTCTTGGAGGAGAGCTTTTCCATAAATTCAGTATGCTGCTGTGTGGGAGGGTGCGGAAATGCCCCGGGGCTTAGAGAATTGACACGAATTCCGTGCGGCGAAAGAAAGCTGGCAAGATACTTTGTGAACTGGATGACTCCAGCCTTTGCGGCTCCGTAGCTCGGCGGATTTGCAAATTGCTTGCCGTCATAGATGCGGTAGTCTGGGCCGATGTGGCCGTACATCGACGCAATGTTGAGTATGACGCCGCGCGTCGCCACCAAATCAGGAAAGACGGCCTTTGTGAGCCGAAAGACTGAATTCAGGCTCATATCAATGTCGTAGTCCCAATCCTCCTGGCTGATTGACTCCCATGAGTTCTTATTGCCCGACCAGGCGTTGTTGACGAGGATGTCAATGTTGCCGAATTCCGACCGTTGCTTAGCCAGGAAGGCGTCCACCGAGTCACGCTTCATCACATCCAGTTCCAAGGCGAAGGCCCGCGCGGATGCTCCCGCAAAAGCCTCAAGCTCCTGGCACTTCATTCGACACTTCTCAACATCGCGGCTTGCAAGGATGACGCGCGCACCCAATTCCACCAACGTTTCGCTTATGGCTGAGCCGAGATAGCCAGCTCCTCCAGTGATCAGAGCAGTTCTCCCTTCCAGATTGAGCATCTGATGCAATGTTCTATTCATTTTTCTGATTCCTTTAAGAGAGCTTCAACAACAGTGAAATCGATTGGATCGTCGATATCGTAGGATCTCTCCTTTGGCATCACGACCGCTCCAATCCTGCCCGGAAGAATGGATCTCGAGTCCGAACCGAGCATGTTACTCCGAAAGACATACACTGCACCGTTCAATTGGTAGGCAGGCGGAAGTAATTGCCTCGGCAACCACGGGATCGCACCCGGGATAAAGACCTCTGGGATACCCTGATGGATCCTCCATGCACGGTGCGGATTCAAATCCGCAGACTTAAAAGTGGCGACCGAATCGAACGCGCCGGACCTCAGAACTCTCATGCACTCTTCGACATCTTCGACGGAGCGCAAGGGGCAGGTCGGCTCAAGAAGAATCACCCAATCAGCAGTTTCTCCCTCTCGAATAAGAGTGGCGACAAGATCTTTCAGAGTATCAATTACGAGTGCGCTGTCTGTAGCCAGATGGGCAGGCCGCATGTACACTTCCGCTCCATGTGCGCTCGCGACATTGGCTATCTCCTGATCGTCAGTCGATACAATCACTCGATCAATGCCCCCAACACACTTGGCGATATCGATAGACCAAAGGATCAGCGGCTTGCCCGCAAGCGGATAAAGATTCTTGCGAGGAACAGATTTGCTGCCTCCCCTGGCCGGAATCACCGCGATCAAGCGACTACCATTCAGCATGGAATGTGTACCGGCGCTTTCCTTTCACTCTTGTACGCTCCGCGCACCCAGCCTGTTCAGGCTGTCGATTGCTTTGCGATACTCGTCCCATTCTCCCGTATCCACCCATGCACTCTCGCTGATGGGGAACACACCGATCCGAGCTCCCGTTGACTTAAGGGAAGCTATAAAGTCCGTCATATCATATTTACCGTTTGGGGGAATCAAATTTAAACGATCCCTGCGGACAACATACATCCCCGTATTTACGAGGAAGTCGTACCGAGGCTTCTCCTTGATATAGGAAAGATCTCCGCCATTCTCCAGCGCGCACACGCCGTATGGAATGCGATACTCCTTGAGCGATGCAATAAGAGTCATATCGTAGCCGTTGTCTATGTGAAACGCTACCACATCGGCGATATCCGCTTGAATTACAATATCGCAGTTCGTCACGATGATGCTATCCAGGGCGTGATCATACAAAGATCGGAGGCTACCGGCGGTGCCTCTTGGCTCTGACTCTTCAATATATTCGACAGAATATGGCGGCGATAGCTCTTCAAAGAAGGACTTAAGAAGCTTTGCCTTGTAATTCACTGAAAGATAAAATTTGTCAATTCCGTACGCAAGAAACTGACTGATGATAATTTCGATGATTGTCCGGTCTCCCACAGGGATCAGTGGCTTGGGAAGCACGTTTGTGAAGGGCGCCAATCGTGTTCCCATGCCTCCTGCCATGATCACCACCGGGAGATCAAGTGTAGCAAGCGGTCTGACCGGCGCGTCTCCCTGGAAGAGCTCTTTCCAGAAGAGAAGCTTTATGATCTCTCGTGATTCGTTGAGCACGGGAACGCACCCGAGATTGCCTCGCAGCATTTCATCCCGAACTTGATCAATCTGGTAGCCGTCGCGAGCGACATGTGGATTGCAATTGCAGACCTTCGAGACTTCCGCCTTGAGGTCGCCATCTGAGAGAATCCAACGCCGGATGTCACCATCCGTCAACGATCCGAGCAGACGCTTGTCGTCATCGACCACAAAGATGATCTTCTCTTCAGTTTGTTCAAGCCGCTCCATCGCCTGGCGAATAGAATGCGCGGCAGGAACGAGGAAGGAATTGATTTTGTTATCCATTGAGTTCTCTTACTTTCGAGGCTTTCGTCCACTTACAGATTGGGTTGAATCCAGGGATTGAATATATGGAAAGTCCCAGAACCTCTTGCTCAAGAGGCTTTCTGTGATCTCAGTATCACGCAGGACATTCTTAATTCGATGGCTCGCCTTTCCGTCTCCTCGCAGATCATAGGGGTTGGTCATGTCTGCTATCTTTGCACGAAAGGCCGGGGATATCGCGCGCCTGACAGCTTTCACAATCTGATCTGCCTCGCACGGCACATCAATCACGTTAGCGGCTCGCTCCCGGCCGTTCTGTCGGGAACCTATGTTTATCACAGGGAGTCGAAACGAGGGTGCTTCAATCAGCCCGCTTGATGAGTTGCCGATCATCACAGCAAAATGCCTGAGGGCGCTCAAATAACGCAAATGCCCTAGGTTGGGGACCCATTTGAAGCGGCTGGGATGCTTCCTGCACAGTGCTCTTAGTTCAGCGTTAATATAGGCTCCGTTCTCATCGACGTTCGCCATGGTCAGCACCGCGGGAAGAGTCGTTGCAACGAGTGCATCGACGAGAGCCTTTACTTGTTTTCGTACAGGAATCTTGTCTCTGGTTGCAGGATGGTAGGTCACGAGCGCGGTTGGTATCCCAAGGTCAATGTCCAGTGCTTCTTCAAGCTCTTCGCGCGTGAGCAAATTGGCATTGTGAATTGCGTCCAGGCCGGGTGCTCCGCAATTGAACACTCTGCCCGGATCCTCCCCCATTTGCAGGATGCGGCGACGGGAAGTCTCAGTCGCCGTGAAATGCAGAGAGGCCATCTTCGTGATGGCATGGCGAACTGAGTCGTCAATGGCTCCTTCGGTCACCTCACCACCATGAATGTGCGCGATCGGAATCTGCAGCATGAGGGCCGGAACGGCTGGCGCAAATAACTCAAAGCGATCCCCGAGCAGCACGACGATGTCGGGTTTTAAATGCGCAAAGGCTTTTCCGAAGAGAGTCAAAGAGTGCGCGATCGCAGAGACCCCGGAAAGCGCAGAATTACCTGTCATGCGCATCGGAATCTTCAGATCAAGGGACAATCCGGCCTTTTCGATTTCGCGGCCCGTTCGACCGAAGCCTCTGGCGGCATGAGTTCCGGAGGCAATGCACTGGAGACTCAGACGCGGATCATGGGCAATCTCATTGATAAGTCCGTGCAGCAGGCCGAAGTCTGCACGGCTCGTCGTGACCACACAAATGCGTCTCTTCTTCACGATAAGCAATCCCATGTAATGAGTTCGTCCTGCAGGAGGCTGACACGCAATTGGCGTCCGATCAGCGCCGCCATGAACTTGGATGAGATGCCACTTCCGGGTCGCTTCACTCTGAGGTCCTCAGCGCTGACGATGTGTCCTGCAGGGAGATCTCGGGCGGCAACAAGACTCTTTCTGGCCACCGCCATATTTGGAATCTCGCACTTTGCGGGGCTCTTGATGCCGTCGCCAAGAGCAAGAGAAACATGCCGAATCGAGGTCACCATGCGGGAGAATTCGTCCGGCTCCAAGGACGCTTTGTGGTCCGGGCCGGGCAGACGCCTGTCCAAGGTGAGATGCTTCTCGATAACAACCGCACCCAGAGCTGCGGCCGCAATAGAGACTTCGATCCCAGGCGTGTGGTCAGAATAACCAACCGGAAGGCCAAAGGCCGTCCTGAGCGTATTCATGGCTCGAAGATTGATCTCCGCGTACGGGGCTGGGTACTCCGTCACACAATGGAGCAATGTCAGATCGACTGGGCCCTCAGCCATGATCACCGCAATTGCTTCTTCGACCTCTCCCAATGTTGACATGCCTGTCGACAAGATAAGCGGCTTGCCTTTTCGGGCGAGGTGCTGAAGAAAGGGATGGTTGGTGATCTCGCCCGACGGTATCTTGAAAAGCGGGATTCCAAGGGACGATAGCAAGTCCGCACTCTCCTCGTCGAACGGACTTGAAAGAAATTCAATTCCGATACTCTTACAGTGCTCCAGAATCTGCCGGTGGTCCTCTTGGCTTAATTCGAGCCTCCGAAGCATAGCTAACTGAGACTCGCCTGCGTTCGTCGTCTTCTTCTGGTAAGTCGCCTTCTGTGCGGATTGCGTAGCCAGTTCGTCGGCCCGGAATGTCTGAAACTTGACAGCGTCTGCTCCACACTGCTTTGCAGCGTCTACCAGATCCAGAGCCATGGCGCGGGAGCCATTGTGATTCACTCCTGCCTCTGCGATAAGGAACACATCATGCATCGATTGCGACGATTCGGGTTGCATTAGAGCCTTCATTCGGTTTTAACCGTTCCGTTCTATAGCGATCATCAATCCTCACCGGCATAGGCGCGATGGATTGGGAGGCGATTCCCCGAACAACCCCAGGCTTCCAGAAGGAATGGCGGCGATCAAGACAGGTAGCCCAGTGTGCGAACCCCTGCCATATAATGCCGGATCCTCGACAATTCCTTGACTGAAAGTTCCTCTGTTGACGTGAACCATGCTCTGCCCAGGCTGTCACTCATAACCTGCCGGGAATAGGCATCACGGATCCGTGCATCCCGCAGGGCCTCTGGTGTGCCCCCCTGATGGAATGCGAGCCGCGTGCGCCTGACCGCGCCGCGCAGTGGATTCGTAATCGCACCTGGAGCCATATGCGCAATGCGGTGAAGCACAGTGGGTGGGCGACGCTTCTCTTCTTCACGAATCAGTCGAAAAGTCCCGCGATCAATACGCGCCTCGCCCCAGCCCGAATAGAGCGGGAGGTCCAGAAGTCTCGGTGCAAGTGCATCGATCAATCGAATTTGAAATTCGTCATGGGTGCGGAATCGCATCGGAACACTTAGAAGCGGGTCGTAGAGCTGCTTCAAGAGGAATGGCGCGATATAGGGGCAAAATTCGTTGAGAAGGTTGAGAAATCGCGACTCTGCACGAATGTAGAGGAGCAGCTTTGCGCGGACATAGACTTCCAGAGACGCTCCGGATTCCGGGTATTCAACGCCTGCGATGGCAAAGGCCGATCGAACCTGGCTTGCATAGAGCTCCCGATAATGGCGCTTCCCACGAATTGCATGACTCTCGGCGATCGCCCCCTTGTGAAATTTCAGACAATCGTCAAGAAGCCGATCAAACATGAAGGATGGCTCTGTCAACTCCCATGGCTTGGCATTGGTGAATGCCGGGCAGTATCCGCCTACAAAGAGATTTGGAAGGCTCTCGGGGCGATCACTGAAGCTCTTAATAAATGCATTGGATGCTCCAAAAACTTCGTACCTGAATCCATAGGTGTGAAAAAGACTTTCCAGCGTCGCTTCATCGTAGGGCTGCGTACCCGACCAATCCATTTGATAGAAGGCGAGGCCATTCTTCTCCGCGATGAGGCGTGATATATCACGGTCTACGGAATGGTAGTCGGTCATCTTGCTATTGCCCCAACCGTAAAAGAGCTCTAGATCTGCACACTGATTTAGGAGCCCGGCAAGAACCGTCCTGGAGTCAAGGCCGCCTGTGCACAGGACCCCGATACGCCCCATCCGCTTCAGGCCGCGAAATACCTGCTGCACCTCTTCGACGTATCTCTCAACCGCTAGCTGGATCGTCGGAAGATTCCACTCCTCCGACGAGGGACTCGTCTGCCTGCATAGCAAGCTGCAGGATCCGCCTGGCAAGGAAACCTTCAACTCCTGCACTCCAAACAGGCGCTTGATCCCGCAATAAAATGTATCCTCCCCCGGAGCACTTGTTTGCAGAGCATTGATCAGCAGAAGGGTCTGATCAATCCTTCTTTCCGACATAACACTCGCGCATAAGTGCAGAGAATTTGAAACAAACCAGAACGCGTGGTCTTGAAGGTAGTAAAGAGTATGCGATCCGTTCGGATCTGTGAAGATTGTGATCTCTGCGCCTCTTTTAACCGCGAGGGCAAAATGTCCCAACGCAGAGACTTGCACTGCATGCATACCACCACTTACGAATGCGGCATAGCAATTACGGAGCGACTCAACTCCCGGATCAGCCTTGCAGAGTAAGGTCCCTGCAGAACATACCCAGTCGCCATCATCACCGCTCCACAAGTTCTGGACCGGCGTGGTGCGCTTGAAGTAGGACTGCAGAAAGAATCCTGCCCCCTCAATCTTCCCGGATGAGCGCAGTTCGGCCCTCTCGCAGGCAGCCTGAGCAGCGAGATGAGCGGTCGTGCTTGAGGTGAGATACCATCGTGCCAACGCTGGGCCCTCCTGAATTGCACTACGAATCAATGGCTCGCAAGCACATCTGCAGCTGCTGAATCATGCAATTTGTTCTGCGGTCCGTACTACCGGATTCGTCTCGCTGGAGAGCCGGCATAGACGCCGGGCTCAGCAATCGATCGGATGACCGTGGCCCCCGCTCCAATAATGCTGCACGGAGGTACTTTCACGCCCTCGATGAGGGTCGCACCCGCACCGATCATGGAATAAGTACCGACCTCTACTCCGCCGCATACCGTAGCGCCAGAGGCGACATGAACCCAGTCGTGCAAGATAACATCATGCTCTATTGTACAGTTCGTATTAATAATGACACCTGTTCCCGCAGCGGCGTCTGGATTCACAACTGCACCCGACATCACAGTACATGCCTCGCCACACCTCGCTTCGCGACTCATGGTTGCATGGAGTGAGACTATGGTGGGAAAGCACACACCGCAGGTTTGAAAAGTGCGCCACAATTCGCTGCGCTTCATTCCGAGACCGACCTGCCCCACTCCAATAACGAGGTGCAAGCCCGGAGACTTGCGCGCAAAATTCGCGAGCCATTCATCGTTGCCGAGATACGGGTCCCCCCGTAAAAGGCCGCGATCTTCCAAATCGCTATAGCCGAGAATCCTGTAGCCGGGGAGACTAGATAAGACGCTGGCGACGACTTTTGCATGTCCGCCCCCGCCCACTATGACTACATCGTGCATTCTTTATCATTGCCTCGCAACGGTTTGATCTTCAGTACATGGACCAGGATACAAGTGGTCTGCCAGGAAGCGAGGCAACCCCTCTGCCTCTCCGCAGCGTTTGTCGGCTGCTTGTCGGATTTCTTCACGCAGAGTGTCTCCGCGCTTCAGATAATCGCGCAGCAATTGAACGATGTTCTGGATCTCTCGATCTGTTGGACATGCACTGAATGTGACAGGCGATTGATAGTCCAAAACCTTCGCCAAACTCTCCATTTTATGACCATGGGAGCCTAGAAAGATGCAGGGCGTCCCTCCCAGGGAAGCCATGATGGATGGATGATAACGCCCGGAGACAAACGCCCTGGCGTTGCCTAGGATAGCCGCACTCATGAACGCCGAAGTCCGTGCTGGTACGATTCCGAGGCGCAGATTGGCCGCTACGGTGCGCAAGTACCCATCCGGTGAGTCGGACTCGACAAGGCAGACCTGGATGTCCATATCCAGGATTGCCTGCACCAGTTTTGAGTACGCCTTCACCGCGCTCTCGGGACTGCTCGCGCTGACTGCGCCCCCTCCCACACAAATGTATGGTTGCGAGAAGTCAACTTGCCCGCCTGACAGATGTTCCTCTGGATACGGTAGGACGAACCGGCTGTTCGCGGGGACGCTCATGCGTCCGGCCGTTATAACTCGGCACCAAGCAAATAGAGAGTCCGGGAAGTAACAAATTGCTGGCCCGTGGAATTCCTTTTTCGCGAACCCAAAGGATAATGGATCACGGAGCGCTACGACCTTGCATTGAGAGATCAACTTACGCGCATATTGAAAGGTTGTAGGCCCACGGCCTGTAGATGAAGGCGGTGAAACCATCGCGTTGATCAGAAATACAGGCTTCTTGTAGTGGAGGCCGAGTGCAATCATCGTGAGCAAAAACGAGGTCTGGCGGCGAGGTACTTCGGAGAACTGCAGATCGCCATCTCCATCTACTACGATTGCATCGGCACTTTGCGCAGCATCCTTGATCCGTTTCAGTTCCGGGTAATGCGCACTGTTGGCGCATATCTCTTTGACGCTGATTTCGGGATCCTCATGGATGAAGTCTCGTGCGCCCAGTAGTCGCTCCAGCCTGAGATATGCACGCACAATGACATTTCCTCTTCTCTTGAGTAACGCCCGAAAGATTGGGTAGTGCTTTCGAGGCATGAGTGTATGGACATAGCCGACGTCGGCAGTCTGAAGATCGAAGAGGTCTCCCCGGACGGAATCGACAATTTCGAACGACTGGCTCAGTAACTCGTGCAGCGCAATACTCGCAGCTCGACCCCAGTTCAGATTCGATCGGTTATCCCCTACATAAAGAATCCCCACTGAATTCGCCCCTGCACTATGCCAGACGTGATCGATATCTATGAGCCCGCTTCGACCGCAGTTGCAATGCGCTCCTATGATTGGCTCCCGAACGCGCGCGAAGATCCTTTTCCTTGCTTGCGCGCTATGTACCGGAGTGCAGAACGTCTTCCTTGATTAAGTCGTCCCGTTTGGCCCGATTAAGTGACACGGCCACGCGGTCTCCGTTGGGAAGATGCCACTCATATGGAATCACAACCGCGGTGGAGCGGCTGGCCCATGTGACGAATTCCCCTTTGTAGCCGTACTCAGCAAGGTCTCCAGAAACATTAAAGCTGGTCACGTCACGATAGGGAAAGATGAAGTCTTTGATATTCTCGTCCCGGACAGCCATCTTCACCGTGTAGCTTTGAGGTAACAGTGGAACAGCCTTGAAGGTGCAGGACAGAGTACCTTCCCCATCGAGCCATTCCGGATATCTACCATCGAGAAGCATATTGGAGGTAAAGCAAGAGCCGTTCATGCCCACGATGCCAATTGCAAATCGCGGGCGATGCACGCGTTTCGTTGTCTGAAAGGTGATCTCTACCTTCAAATCTTCACCGGGAGAAAAATGGTTCGTAATCTCGCCTCGCTCGTTCTTGAGTACAATCCTGTTCAAGGTAACCCCGTATGCCGGATTCGACCAGGACGGGACCTCCTCGCTGAACATGCTCTTCGAATACTCCTCCACGACGTTCGCGATGTCTCCATCCTTCACCATGCTTCCATCCCGTAGCCATATCCCTCGGAGGCACAGCGACCTGATCGCATCGATGTTGTGGCTTACAAAAAGAATCGTTCGGCCGCTCTGTGCAAAGCTGCCCATTTTTCCAAGACATTTCTTTTGAAATGCCGAATCACCAACCGCGAGCACTTCATCCACGATAAGAATCTCCGGCTCCAGATGGGCAGCAACTGCAAAAGCGAGTCGGACGTACATGCCGGACGAGTACCTCTTCACTGGAGTATCAATGAAGTTCTCGATCTCTGAGAACGCGACGATCTCATCAAACTTGCGGATAATTTCTGCCCTTGACATGCCGAGGATTGCACCGTTCAGGAAGATGTTTTCCCGCCCCGTCAATTCCTGATGAAAGCCCGTACCTACCTCAAGCAGGCTCGCAACCCGGCCGCGGAGCCGGATGCGGCCTTCCGTCGGGACTGTAATGCGACTCAGGAGTTTGAGCAGAGTGCTCTTCCCCGCGCCGTTCCTTCCAAGAACTCCTACAACCTCTCCGTGTCTTATCTCGGCAGAAAGATCGCGCAGCGCCCAGAACTCTTCCATTTTTGCGCTCGCGTCCATCCTTCTGCGGATCCACTCGATGGGCGAGCGAATTGCTCCTTCTACTGCATGACGGATTCCGTCTCCCTTGGCACGCTGGCGGCCCAAAGTGTAGCGCTTGCCTAATTTTTCGATCGAGATTGCTAGCTGAGTCATATTCCTTCATTCGACAACGTTTGGTCGCTTTCAGATGACATCCGCAAAGAACTGCTCCGTCTTACGGAAGTACCATATGCCGCTGATGATCAAGAGCACCGTCTCGATGCTTGATATCACAACGCTTGGCCAGTAGATATGTATCTTTCCTGCGAGCAGGCTCCAACGGAATCCATCGATGATGCCGACCATCGGATTGAAGGAAAAGAGGAGCCTATACTTCGCAGGAACGACGCTCGTCTGAAACCCGACGGGAGAAAGATACAGTCCGAACTGAACAATAAAGGGAACAATAAAACGGAAATCACGATACTCGACCATCAGCGCCGCGATCCATAGACCCATTCCAAGGGATGCCCCAAAAACAAGAAGCACAAAGAAGGGGAACGCGAGCAGATTGATGGACGGTGTGAAGTGGTACCAGAGCATCAGGACGACTAGGAAGGCAATTGCTATGATGAAATCGACGAAGCTCGTAATCACACTGCTCGCCGCGATGACCACGCGGGGGAAATACACCTTCGAGATGAGCGCGGAGTTCATCACGAGACTGTTCCCGCTCTCTGAAATGGCAGTTGAGAGAAATTGCCAGGGTAGCATTCCACATAAAACAAGCAACGGGTAGGGTATGCCGCCGGAGGGCATTTTCCCCAGTTTCCCGAAGACGAAGGTGAGAACGCCCATGGTCAACACGGGGCGGATAATGGACCATCCGACACCGACGATGGTTTGCTTGTAGCGAACGAGGAGGTCTCGCCAGGCAAGAAAATAGAAGAGTTCGCGGTAACGCCAAAGATCTCGCCAGTATTCCCGCTCAGTGTGTCCAGCTTCTATAACTAGTTCAGTCACTTTCTGTTGCCGCCTTCCGCTGAAGAACCAGACACTTAATCTGTCTGACGCGTTGACACTGCTACGAGAGATGAAGTGCCCGCTCGTAAGCGCTATAAAGGTTGCGGATGGAATACTCCCAGGCCAGCGCTTCCTTCACCCTCTTCTGTCCGAATTCGCCCATTCGGACTCGCTCCTCAGGGTGATCCAGAAGCCAGACAATCTTGTCGGCAAAGCCTAACGCGAGGTCCGCTGTGTCGCAGTACACCGAGGCATCTGCCGCAGTGTATCTGCCTTCCCTCAAATCAAACTGAACGATCGGCTTTCCCATCGCCATGTATTCCGCAATCTTGATCATGGTAGACAGATCGTTCATCTCACATGGCTTGTCAGGGTTGACGCACACGTCCGCGGTTGAAAGAATCTCCAGCAGGTCCTGATCGGAGATTCTTCCAGTGAAATTCACCATATCTCCCAGGTCCATATCGACGACCATTTTTTGCAGGCTGGCCAGCGCCGGCCCCCCGCCTACGCAGGTGAAATGCAAATCCCGGCGCCCACGACGCTTAATCTCATTGGCGGCGCCAAGAAGAATGTCCAGTCCTTCCTGTTCGCTCATAGTTCCGACGTATCCCACAAGATAGCGCTTTCCGTACTTCAAGTCCGGGTTGGGCTGCACCGGATAGAACTTTGTCAGGTCCGGGCCATTTCTGACGACAAAGATATTTTCCGGATTGACTCCGCCGCGCTGGATTGCGATCGATTTATAGCTATCGTTCGTAGAGATTACGATGTCGCTGAGTCGGAAAGTAAGCCGCTCCAGCATGACCAGCAAACGATAGAAGAAGTCTTTTCGTCCATATTTTGCTATGTAGAGTTCTGGATTCACATCATGATGATCGAAGATGTACCGGACACCAAACATCCGGAACGGGAGTGCTACAAATGCAATCGTGTCAGGCGGATTGCAGCCCTGAATGACGTCGAAACCACGCGTTGCAAAGATCCAGAGCGCATAAATCAATTCCCAGAAGAAGGCCGCCAGGTACTCCCGAAAATATCCCAAAGCGCTATCCGCTTCTCTCGGCATCGGGTGCCGATAGATGTGTACGCCTTCCATGACCTCATGATTGCGTACATAACCTTTGGCGCGAGGCGATAGGACCGTAACCTGATAGCCGCCGCTCACCAGCGCGAGTGCTTGCTTCCAGACCCTGCCGTCGAATGGCACCGGCAAATTCTCTACAATAATCAGAACCCTCTTCTTCATGCTCATCCTTTATCGCCCAATGCATCGCATAGACCCGCCAGCGCGCAGAACATGGTTGATTGACCCCAATGTAACGTCGGCGTCTTGTTCACAAGATGCCTGGAGTATCGCCTGTAGTAAAAATAGCCGCTCTCGTGCTGCATGTTTTCAATTGTCCATCGCGCCACCTTGTGCGCCAATTTCACACTATCGGAGTCAACATCCCTGAAGAAGCACAGCGTATCGATGGCTTGGGAGCAACACTGAATGTCGATTGGAAGGGTCTTGACGTCGTAGTATCTCGGCGTGCCGTCATCCAGGAAGAAGGTCTTCTTCCAGAATTCATACCCATGCATCATCACGGGCATAAACCTCTCATCCTTGGTCGAATCCGTATAGTGTTTATAGCAATCCAACACATAGGCAGTATGAAAATTATCAACCCAGCGAAGATTGCTAGCCGGCCCGTAGTACCACGCTCCATCGGCTCTTTGATGATTTGCGGTGTATTGCAGAGCCTTTTGGGCTAGGTCCAGGTAGGCCACCGTCCCGGTATATCGATATGTCCTTGCAAGCAGGCTCGCAGCAAGGGTATTCGCGTTGTGGACCAGGCTCATCTTCCCTGGGATATAACTGATACAGGTTCCCCATTCCTCTTGATGCCGGCCGAGGTCTTGCACGATGTGTCTACAGCAGCTGTCTGCTACTTCGATGTTGGGCGAGAGCTTGCCTTGTTCATATGCATCGAGGAAAGCATGCCCTATGAGCGAGGTCCACACGACAGTTGGCGTATCTTTCGGAAGATAAAAAGTGCGCGATTGATAGTCAAAATGATTGCCCCAGCATGCCCCGCTGTATCCTTTGCTCTTATGGCCGGTCAGCCATTCTAAAGCTTCGGCTGCGCGCTCCGCCCAGCAGGATTCGCCCGTGACTGTGTGCAGCCTCATGTAACCCCGTGCCAAGAAGCCCATCGCCTTGGTGGATGGTGCCTTCGGGACACCCACCATTGGTCGAAGATTGATCGGGAACCTTCTGATACCTTGCAGAAGAACGGTCCTCAGAATCGGACTTTCAAACGTGAGCGGACGCAGGAGTTTGGCGCTCAACCCGTCAAATGTATCGTAGCCTTTGAATTGGTGCTTATCGAGCCAGTCATAGAGTTTCAACTCTGCATCCAGGATCTCCACCTGGTCTGCATTCATGTCGCTTTGGGATCCCGCAGGCTTACCAACAGATGCCGTGATATTCATCTTCGTTACTTTTCCTCCCTGCGACTCGAACAAAGTCAACAATTTTCTGCCCTGAGCGTAGTTTGTTGGATAGAGATGCAAACTCAGGATCGCCATTGCCAATGACAATCACCTCCGCATGTTCCAGAATCGCTTCTGGCGCATGGACCATGAGTTTGGAAATGTGGGGAATGTGGTTCAAAATAAAGTCGCGGTTTGCGCCAACAAGGCTTGCCATGTTGACATTTCTGTCATAGATGCGCAGGTCGTATCCTTTCCCTAAAAGACGCTCGATGACCTCGATAATCGGGCTTTCGCGCAGATCATCCGTTCCGGCCTTGAAGCTGAAACCGAGAAAGCCAATCCTTTTCGCCTCAAGGTCCGTGATCATCTTCAATCCACGGGCAACCTGATATTCATTGCTCCTCAAGATGGAAGAGATGATCGGCAACTCCAGGTCAAGCGATCTTGCCTTGTAGGAAAGCGCCCGCAGATCTTTTGGAAGGCACGACCCGCCAAATGCAAATCCAGGCTTCAGGTAGGCGGGCGAGATATTGAGCTTTTGATCTTGGCAGAAGATATCCATGAGTAGATGGGAATCGATCTTCATACACTTGGCTAGGTTGCCAATCTCATTCGCGAACCCGATCTTCAGCGCGTGCCAGCAGTTATCGACATACTTGACCATCTCGGCGGTCTCAATGTCCGTCCGGACTAATGGCGCGTCAATCTTGCTGTAGAGTTCTACAAGAATGTCCCCGCTTTGTGGATCGAGCTCTCCGATGACTATCTTCGGCGGTTGCCGGTAATCCTTCACGGCAGTCCCCTCGCGCATGAATTCCGGATTATTGCTCACGCCGAAGTCCCTTCCTGCCAACTTGCCCGAAGCCTCCTGTAGCGTTGGAATCACAACGTTACGCATGGAGCCTGGAAGAATGGTGCTTCGAATGATGATTGTATGTCGGCCATGCTTGGCCTTCAGGGCTTCGCCGATCTCTGTGCAGATGCGCCTTATGAATCGAAGATCCAGATTCCCGTTCTGCTGGCTCGGTGTCCCTACACACACGAATGAAATGTCCGTGTTTTGAATCGCATCACTGGGGTCCGATGTTGCTCGAAGCGTGCCGTTTTGATGGCATCGGGCAATGATGTCGCCAATTTCCGCCTCGATGATTGGCGATATGCCCTTGTTAATAAGCTCGGCTTTCGCAACAACTGTATCCACTCCAACGACGCTATGACCCTCGCTGGCAAGGCATGCGGCAGACACTGTACCGACGTAGCCGAGTCCAAACACACTGATTCGCAATTTACATTCCTTTCTGCTCTCAATTACCGAAGCTGCTTTACCTGCGGGCCGCTGGGTAGGTGTTCATTCCTCTCCGTAAGATGAATCTTAAAGCCATCTTAGTCTTCCACGAGACCGCGCCTACTTAGGCTGCTGAGAAACCTGTCAACTCTCCGCGTCATCGACCACCTTGCCTTCAACAGCAGTTCTCTCCCTCTCTTTGCGCACTTCCAACCGAACAACTCCTTTATCCAGGAATACTTCCAGGACAGATTGGGAGGGTAGACGCTTCCACCCAATTCAGCTGCCAGGCGCTGAGATTGCTCCACTATGTCACTACGTTCGGGATAGAAGTACAGCATTGAGGCCTGCAAAAAGTTAATGCAGGCTCTGTGCACACGCTCACTGTCTTCCAGCGATCTCAGATAGTCGATGTGGAGCTTCATGGAAAGCCAGTGAGCTTCAAGCTTTTGATCTGACAGGCCAACACAGCTCAGACCGCCAAACGCCATTCCGGGGCTGCGGTAGTAGATCTTGGCCCCGGGCACAAAGTGCACTCCGTCGCTCGCCAGCAGCGCCCGGCAAAAGTACTCTCCGTCGTCATCGGAGAGGAGCCTCGTGTCCCATGACCCTGCCGCCTCCGTCAACTCGCGAGTCACCAGCCAACTACCTGTCTGCATGTAGACGTTTTGGTCCATCTTGCAGAACAGCCACTCAACCGGTTTCAGGTTTTGCCATAGTCCCGAAGGGGTAAACTGAGCATGACTGGTTCTATGAAGGAAGCTACCCCATGCCGACGACAGGAGCGTGCGTTTCCTTTGGTCAGGGAAGGCTTGGATTTGCAGCGATATCTTATTGGGAGCAAGAAGATCATCTGCGTCAAGCCATTGAATATAGTCGCCACTTGCATGGGATAGTGCTTTATTGCGCGCGGCCGCTGCTCCCCCCCGGTCTTGACGGAATACCTTCACGCCTTTTGATCGAAAGCTCTCGGCGATCTTAGCCGTGGCGTCAGCCGATCCATCATCGACGATGATGGTCTCAATGTTTTTCCATGTCTGATTCAGCGCTGACCTTAGGGTATGCGAGATGGTCTCCTGTGCATTGAAGGCTGGGATCAGAATCGATACTAGAGGCCGCGGTTCCAGAGCATTGATCATGAATCCGTGCTCTGCCTTCCAAGTGATCGTTCGGCAAGCGCTTCTTGTATCTTCAATTTGTTCCTTCTTCTTCAGCACATGATCTTGCCTGGAGGCCTCAGATGATCGGGCGAGCCATCGCCTCATGCGCGTTGACTGCGGTCTCCATGAACCCAACATCAAATGCACACCGAAGTTGCCGAAGCAGTTCCAAGTGGAAGTGTCGTAGATGCTCTCCGGTATCAGAACTGTCACGTCGTCCGTAAGATCAGGCCGCTCTGCGAGTGTTCGTGAAAGGAGGCCCGGCCCCGTCGTATTCAGAATCCAATACTGATCCCGCGCAAATGCGGGCGTACCGCGCATCATAGCCCCTGCCCATTGGCGATTCGATGCCGCCTTGACGCAGTTATCAATCACAGCCTTGAGAAAGGGATGTCCCGGAGCAGACCCAAATCCATAGTTGCCGATCTCCCACTTCATTCTGAGATCATTCGCGAGATAATCGCTAAGCGTAAGGCCCTCAAACGGGAATATGCACTTTTGTTCAAGCAACGCGTGAACGCTCTCGGCAAGGAGCACGTCTAGATCGAAATAGAATCCACCGAACTGGAAGACGACAAGGTACCGGAAGAGATCATACCGCTGTATTGGAAATGGATAGTCATGAAATAGAGATCGATATTGAGGAAAGTACTCGTCAATGAACAGCTCCACTCTTTGATCGTCATAGAAGTCATATTCAAAATCGGGATGTAACCTCTGTACGGTCGATGTCATGACGCGCGTCTTCAGCGGCTGCATCCTATAGCGGCCGGTCTGGATAATCCTCTTCGGTATATTCGTCGAATTCATAGAATCCACTGAGATACCATTCCTTTTCGGTCTATTCCTGATGTGGTCACAGGTACTCCCGCTCTGCCATCGCTGCTCTTGATGCAGCGGTTTCGGTGGAGTTCATCTCTTCTTCAAACAACGAGCCATCGGCCTGCGGGGACTGAGGTCCCTCTGTTGCACCTGGTACTCCCATCGTTCTCCCGCTGCGCTTACTTACTACCTCCTGGATCAGCCGCATCACCTGTCTGATAGGAGCGATGCTGCCATGAAGTATGACTACAAGGAAAAGGTAGAGTGCGGAAAAGAGAAGCGTTGAGATCAAGAGCATGCCAATCGCTGAAAGAGGACCATGCAGATTGGCCGGATCCTGAAATCGCCCGATCAGGCTCTCCGCACATAGATAACTTGCGAGGGACGCAGTAATGTACCTCCAAAGCACGTTAAGTATCGACCCAGTGCGTAGATGTATCGGACGCGTTGCATACCATAATGCCGGCAAAGTGATCACGCAATAGGAAAGAACCCACGCCAGAGCAATACCCTGTGCCTTCCAGTGCAGGCCAACACATAGGAACGCCGTTGTGACAACTAGATCGATGATTCCCCATCGAAACCAGCGATCTGCATGGCCCAGCGATAGATGGATCCACACATGGGTGCCGTACAATGCCATCAAGCCGATTCCAGGGGCGAAGATCGTAAACAACGTTCCCGATTCGCTCCACTTGGGACCAAGGAGCACAAACACAAGATCGCGACCAACCAGTGTCAGTAGACCGCTAATGCCCATTCCGATGAGCGCCATAACGCCGAGGGCACGAAAAAGATATCGTCTATACTGCTCCACGTCGTTCTGCAAGCGGCTGAGGGCTGATACCGCCACAATAGTCATCCCCAGGGAAAGCTGCGAAGACGGCAGTACGAATAGATCATAGGCTTTCTTGTAGAAGCCCAGTTGCACCGGCCCCAGGCGCCAGCCGACAAGAAAATTGTCGAGGTTGCTCGTGAAGTAGCCTGTCGTAAATCGAGCATAAGTATGAGTCGCGTATCGGAGCAGCGAAGCGGTGCCCTTCGCTCTGGTTGGCAGGCCTGGTCTCCATGTGCAGAGTATCCAGGCTCCAATGCAAGGACTGGCCGCAAGAGCAATGGCTCCGGCGACGAGCGCCCAATAGCCCCATCCGGCCCAGCCAAGAGTAATGGATACCACGACCGAGATAAATCGAGCCACGATGTCATTGGCGGATGCTGCCGAAAAGGACATTGCTCGCTTCAGCAGCGCCAGGTGGATGACCGAGAAGCCCGTGACGAAGATCGTTAAAGATATCCAAACTGCGACACCTGCAATCCTCTCGTCGTGAAAGAGCCGAGCCATCCACGGACCCGTGAAGGCAAACCCAATCGCAAGAATAGTACTCCCGACAGCATTGATCCAGAAGAGATTACTCGCCTGAGCATGATTGATATCTTCGCGATGAACGATTGCTTCCGTGAAACCGTTGAATCCAAAATTGACCAGAAGGAGGCTGAACGTGGTCACGATCGTTATTAAACCGAAGTCCCGCGGCGACAGCAGACGGGCAAGGATCATCGTTGACACCAACTGAATCCCTACACTGGACGCCCCGGAGAACAGAGTAGCTGCTGCCCCGCGCGTGGCCAATCGTCGAACATCTCCTGCATCCACTTTCTTGCGGAAGGCTCCAGTTGCATCGAAGGGTCTCAGAATTGCACCTCAAACTGCTAAGCCGTAATGTTGTGACGTTGTATCAAGGACATCAAATTGGTGAATTCCCACATGGGAACCCGATGGAGATAGCTGATCCTTGGAAGGGATGCAGCCGCTCGGATACTAAGGGGAGACGCGGGCTTGTAACCGTTCTGTGGCGCACGAACTTCGTGATGCGGCTAGGCAATATCGCTTAAGATCTGGCCGGCAACTCCTCTCTGCCGTCCTCAAAGACATTTCGGCAGCGCTGAACTCATCTTTATTCTCCCGCAGCCGGCGTGGAGCGGCGGCGAGTTGTCGCGCAACAACTTTCTTCGCGGCGCGTCTATACCAATGCTTTCAAGGGCTTGCAATTGCTGCTGGGCGCACGAAGGCCATCAAGCGTCTGAGCAGATTTCTGTATAAACCGCCAGATTCGAGCGAAGACCGAGCGATGTATATGGGGAAGATGGCATGCGAGGCCGCTCGATTGGTAAAATCTTTGGGAACGGACATGTCGATGCGCAAGTAGATCGCATAAGGACGAAAATGGCTGAATAAAGTGCAGCATGTTCCGTGAGTCAGCAAGGAGGACTACATGTCGCGATCGAAATTATCTTATCTCCTCGCAGCGTGCTTGGTGTTTTGTTTCAGTGCTGTGGGGCAGGCGCAACTTTGGTCGGGTGTAATCAGCCCGGATCGTGCAGTCGACTGGACACAAGCAGGCATTCCGGGCGGCATTCCCTCTACAACGTGGACCCAATGCGGGCCAACAATCCCCGCCTACACAGGCAGTCCAAGTATTATCATCAACGCGCTGAATTATTCAGGTAGCGGCTACAGGAAGTGTGCGGCAAATCAATACATCCAATTAGGCGCAGGCACATTTAATTTGTCAGGCGGCATTCGCTCCGTCGGCGTGAGCAATGTTGAGCTACGCGGGATGGGAGCGGATCAAACCCACCTGAATTTCAGCTCAGCTTCTCCATGTCAGGGCGGCAGCGGAACATGTCTGGTTGGCTTTGAGAGCTCGGATAGCACGTACCCCCTCATGCCCCCTGCAAACATCTATAACTGGACGTCTGGATATTCAAAAGGTACAAATACCATCACGCTGAGCAGCGGCAGTAATATCACGGCAAAGTCTACGTGGATCGTTCTCGATCAGTGCGATACGGGCTATACTGGCGCACCATGTGCCGGGAGTGCCACCGATAATCATGGATTCTTCGTCTGCAGCGACCAGGTGAATGGTTCGAATGGTTGCGCCGGAAACGGGCCTGATACCGGGCTAGCGCGCCCGCACAGGTTTCAGTGGGAAATTGTAGAAGCTATTTCATGCTCTCCTGCGTGTGGGAAGAAGGGGCCGACTACCGTCACAATTTCGCCTGCATTGCAACACCCAAATTGGTCAGCAGGACAGACCCCCCAAGCTTGGCTTGTCCAGCCTGCCCAGTATGCCGGATTCCGGAATTTCTCCGTCGATGGATCCGGCACCAACTCGACGGCGGGAGTATCCTTCAACAATTGCTCCTATTGCTGGGCTACGGGAATCGCGGTGCTCCACTCATACAACATCGGGATCTGGCTCAGCCAGGACATCCACACCCAAATCGAAAACAACTATATCTTTGATGCAGGGCAGCATCTCACCTACGCTGACCCGACAGGTATCAAACACAACGGGTCCAATAACCTGATGCAGAACAATATTATTGAGGCGGTCAGACCAGCGTTCCTGGCAGAAGGTCCATCGAATGGATCCGTGATCGCCTACAACTTCACCATCAATAACTATACTGGCGATGATTTCTTATTCGGCGGGCTCTGGGAGCACTCAACTGGAGATGACTATGAGTTGTACGAGGGTAATGTCGCAAATCAGATGTTCGAAGACCAGATACATGGCTCGCATTTGATGGAAACCTTCTACAGAAACCTGTTCACCGGATTTGAATCGTGCGGAAACGGGCAATGTGGAAGTTATTCTGCGAAGGACGTCAGCACATCTGCAGTAGTGGATATTGCCTACAACCGGTATGCCAACTATGTTGGCAATGTCCTCGGAACTCCCGGCTTTACGAATACTTTGGAATCAGTGAACAGCGCTGGATACATTGTCAATACCACGGCTTGGGTTATTGGAAATGGAGTGACTGGGACATCCGCCGTCGTTCCGCCGGATCCGCTAGTCGGTACCACGATTTTCCGCTGGGGAAACTACGATGTAGTCAGCGCAGCGACCCTGTGGAATACAAGCAACGTTCCCACTGGCCTCGCGAACTATGGGAATCCTGTTCCGTCCAGCACTTGCACAAGCACCTCAAGTTGTCCAAACTCGATCTATCTCCCATCGCGGCCGACCTGGTGGCCTGCGTCCATCCCCTTCCCCGCCATTGGACCTGACATCTCGGGAGGCAACCTGGGAATCTGTTCAGGCACTCTAAACACGCGCGGGCAATTTGCCGGTGTGGCCGCGTTAACATCCGCCCAATGCGCCCCTGGTCCGGCGCTGAATCCATCCCAGTGGGGAGGCCATGTCAACGCGATTCCGGCGATGGCCTGCTACTTGAACCAGATGGCGGGCCCACCAGATGGCTCTGGTCCCGCTCTTACCTTCAACGCATCCAGTTGCTACCCGGCTTCGTCGCAAGGGTTAGTGCCGCCTGCGCCATCTAACCTTACCAATACCGTTGTACAGTAGACCGAACCACTGAACATCAACTCACACCTGGCAGTGAAGCAAGAAGGAGTCCAGCGTTCCACAGCTATTCTTTGCGAAAGACTGTATAGCCTGAAGCTTTTGATGCGGCACTTTGGCGTCGGGCGCTATCTCACGCGCTCTACTCCTCCATGTTGCCCCGTCAGCGGCCGGCCCTCAGATGACCGCATGGTGGCGCTCTTCACCGCCCTAATCCGCGCAAGGATCGGAAGTCGCCTTTCCGGGGGTGCGGGTACGACAAGGCGGAGTGCACTATGAGCGCCTACGCATTCGCTGAAGCCTCTGAGGCCGGTAGGTTCTGTTCCTGAATCAGATTGAGCGCCCTCGCCACCGGGAGCACATGGGCGCCGCTCTTCACGGCAAAGCTCACGACGTCCTCAAAAAAGCTGGGCGAACATCCAAACTGACTCGGACTCTCCGCAACATCATGGGTTGCGAAGATGAGCCAGCCGCCTTCTTTGTGGCAGGCTCGGATGAGTGCTTTGACTGCGCCCAGGTCGCCATTTGCTCTCTCCAGGAAATATGCTGACAGTTGATTCAGATCAGCCTTCCCGCGATTAAACACCTGCCCGCCTGCTCGACATGCAAGGAAGTGCGACCCTGCCCTTCGCTTCGTTTCCGGCCGTGGCTCACTGATGGGATAAGACAACGTGTGAAACTCCTGCCCGGGGAAATTCTTTTGAAGCTCCTGCCGATTCCTATTGATTGAGGCCTCAAAAGCATAAGGTGACGTGTTCCAGGAATGGCAATGGTCATAAGTATGACAGCCGATCTCATGTCCTTCGTCAAGCAGTTTGGCAATGTCCGCCCGGGAACAGATGACACCAGAAGGCGAGGTCCCATCCAGCAAACCCAACGCGACGTAATAAGTTCCGGCCAGGCCATAGCTTCTTAGCAGTGCGCCACCTGTGTCTAGCGCCGATCTTGGAAAATCGTCGAAGGTGAACGAGACAATCGCTCTGTCAGACTTGATCGCTATAGGGCGGCGGTACAGACCATGAGCCAGATTGCGCTCAACATACTTCCTTGCCCTAGTGAAAACGGACTGCATTCATGCTCCCCAACGTAGAGGTCATAACATTTGTTCCACTCGCGCTCTGGCCACCAACTTGCCATCCCAGTTTGTTCATATAGGCAGCTAACTGCCGCGCAAAGTCGATTGAGAACATTTCTGCACCGCGGGAATTCATATGCTGCGAATTGTAGAACATGCTCGTATCATCTACGTACTTCCACTGGCTATAGTCCCAAAATGGAACGTTGTAGCGCTTTGATAGTTCCCTGAATTCAGCAAATATCTCTTCACGATTTTTCGTCATTCTTTGCATACCGTCATACTCAGGCGAGTACACGAGCACCAGCTGGATGCCGTTCTCGTGGCACAGCGTGATCATATCCTCAAGGACACGCACACCATCTGGCTGAACTGGAAAGGTGACGCCCTTTGGATTGCCGGCCCTGAACCTGTCAAACTCATCCGACCACGCGCGGTCTCGTGGTTTAAATCCCAAATAGATCGTATTTTTCGGATTAATACCTACTAGCCCTTTTAAACCGAGCCACCACGTAAAGTTCATGTCTTCGACAGCATAGTCATACAGGGGGATATACCGACCCTGTGTCAACTCCACGTCGACCTTCCTCATCGTCTGATAGATCTCATGGTCATCGATGTAGGGGATGTATAGTGCGGGATCATAGAGCTCTCGCGTAGTTACAAAAGTGAAGGCATCCAGATTCTGAATAATGATCCTTGGCTTGCGGTTGTGCTCGAGATACGCCCGCAACACGCCGAGTTGAACATCGGTTTGCGTACCGTTCCTTCCGATGTTGAAGGCTGTCAGGCCAGTTACTCGGGCTATCTCCCGAGGATCGAAGTGATTTGCAGCTCTTGACGATCCAGATATGATGACGTCCGCGTTCACACGCCCCTGCATCTCTTCGTTCCATGCCCCGAACTCGTCGCTCGTCAGCATCCTGAGGCCCTTTGACACCATCCCATTGAGCAGGTAACAAGCAATAACCAGCATCCCCACAAAGCACAATATCCGCAATACATTCGGCCAACGCCTGGGGTCTATTCCATTGTCACCCTGAGACATATCTCGCATGCTGATCGGCCTGTGGCTATCTCTTGTCTCGACGATAGGCGACATCAGAGGCTCCGTCATATTTTGGTGACACAACTCGATAACGAGGTGTCCGGGGAAATTTAGAACTGGAAATAGATGAATTGCGCACTCTTATAAACACCAAGAAGAATCACCAGAACTACGAAGGATGCATATGCTGCCCAACGTACTGCAAGAGATTTAGCAAGTACTTCTTCAATCTTGAAGTCTCGCGCCGCCAGCATTTCGGCAATTTCGAGGAAGATGATGGATCCTACCGCAACCGGGAACTGCCTCAGGTAGAACTGTTCGGTTGCGATGTTATGCAGGTTCCAGTTTCTTAGAAAATGCGTTAGAACGTACATCGCATCCGAGATACTCGCCGCGCGGAAGAGGACCCACGCTATGCAGGCAAGTATAAATGTGGTCGCGAGGCTCACCGACTTGCGCAGGGGTGAAGCATCTCCGATTCCGCACGCTGCAAAGATTGCATCGCGATACCGCTTTGACGCTTGACCTGCGACGAGATAGACACCATTAAGAGTTCCCCAGAATACATACGTCCAGTTAGCGCCATGCCACAGCCCACTGACCGCGAAAGTAATTAGAATATTGCGGACATGTGGCCAATAGTTCACCCGGCTTCCACCGAGTGGGATATATAGGTAGTCCTTGAACCAGGTTGACAGCGAAATGTGCCAGCGATGCCAAAACTCGCCAATCGAAAGAGAATGGTACGGACTGTTGAAATTCTCCATGAGCTTGAAGCCCATGACCTGCGCTGCGCCAATCGCAATGTCTGAGTACCCTGAAAAGTCGCAATAGATCTGATAAGCAAAGAAGAAGGTAGCAATCGTTAGCTGAGTGCCATTAAAATTCCGTGGAGCCCGGTAAACATCGTTGACATAGAGTGCAAGCCGGTCCGCGATGACAAGCTTCTTGAAAAAGCCCCACGCCATCCTCTTCAGGCCCTGCGTGGCAGCCTCATAACTGAATTCGTGCCTGGCCCGGAACTGATGCAGGAGATTCTGCGGTCTCTCAATTGGCCCGGCGACCAGCTGCGGAAAGAACATGACATACGTTGCGTAGACGACCAGATTCTTTTCTGCCTTTTGATTCCCTTTGTATACCTCTATGACATAGCTCAGGCTTTGGAATGTGTGGAACGATAGGCCGATCGGAAGAACGATTGAAATCACCGGATGAGCCAGGTGCACGCCAGCATATCCGGCGGCAAGAATAATGCTATCAATGGCGAAGTACAGATACTTAAATACCAGCAGGACGAGACAAGTCGACGCAATGCTGATGACGAGAAGGATTTTGCGATGCCCCGCCTCGACCTTTTCGAGCCCTATTCCAGCTGCATAGTCTATAAGGATCGTGACAAACAGGATCAGGATATACGCGGGGATGAATGCCATGTAGAAGATGCAACTGGCGAGAAGCAGCCATGCGACCTTCATTTTTGACGGAATCAGGAAAAACCCAACCGTTACAATCGGGAAGAAGAGAGCGAAATGGAGTGAGGTGAAAAGCATATTTCTTCTATTCAGAAGTTGGCGGCGTTCGATCTTCCTGAACACCTGGTGTCCGGGAAGTCAGATTTCTTGGCGCAACCTCTCTACACGGGTGTGCCCATGATGAGAGTTGCAAGAGTAACTATGACGTCCGTAGAATTCTCCTCCCTGAATGCCCGGTGGCAGCGCGGCCAAGCCTTACTACGAGGCTTTCGGCGTCCCTTCACAGGAGTCAACGCGGGCCAACACTCGGGTCTTCGGCGCTCCTATCCCGCCGATGGAGCTCTTCCAAATTTCCGCAACGCCTGCGATAGAGAGTGTAGCTAAGAGTGGGACAAATGGGATGCTATAGCGAGCTTGAGCAAGAACGGGAAGGTGCACTGCAAAGATTCCGCCCATATACACGAGGATCGGCAAAATGACCCGCAGTCGCTCCTGTTTTATGAGCGACACGATGCCCACAATCGCAAACGCGAGGTAAGGCATTTGAACGATGATGTTTGCGAGCGTCGCATCCCACGTTCTACCTGAGAACCAGAAGTTAAATGCATTCTGTGCGATGCATCGGGCAAAAAGCAGGGGCGATTTCCGGTATATGGTCGTCACGCTATGCATTAGATATGCAGAGAACGTCAGTTCATCCTGGGCCCGGTAAAACGTCTGATAGTAGCCATTGGCTCCGTCTTCAAATCTGTAACCAAGTTGGTCGGCGATTTTGTCGCGCTCACGTGAGGCCTCCCGGTCGAGAAGCCAGAATGGCTTACCGGTCCACAGCCTGCTGTTGATATACTCGCCCGCCTGCGCAGATACGCCTAGCACACTTGCAGTTGGCACAAAGCGATGAGTGAGTTTAAAGTTGCGCACGATCCAGGGAGACATGACACACGTCATTGCCAAAGTAAAAGCGAGAAACTGTTTGAGCGTTGCATGAAGTGGACGAGGCTTCCGCTGCAACAAAAGCAGTCCTGCGAAGAATAGGATTGGAAAAAGCACGGGGGTGCTTCTTACGATGACAATCAGACCCAGGATGGCGCCTGCTGCCGCAAATCTCAACGGGCTGTTTCGAGTACATGCATCGATTAAGACGAGAATGAGGCCAGTCGTCAACATGGCAAAGAGAAGCTCAACACCGCCTCTGCTCTCTGCGATCATGATGCCGGGGTGCAGAAAGAACAGACTCGAGGCCAGATCTGCGCAGATCGTTGCACTGATTGTGTTGCATTGAACCACTCGTTGAGTCAACAGCCTTAGCAGCCAGGCCGTCATCAAGGCAAATGCAAGATTCGCACTTTTGACAATAACAAAGCTCTTCCCGAAGACAAGATAGAGTCCTGCAAGCAGCAAGGGATATCCCGGCTCTCGCATCATGGTCTGCGCAGTATCCGGGTAGAACCTGTAGCCATTTCCTGCTACTAAATTAGACGCTATAAGATCATAGCCGTCAGTAAATTTGTCATGGTTGTATGCGTGCGAAAGGCGGCTGTTCAGAATAGGGATAACCAGGAACACGACGACAATATTGCATGCGACAGAAAGAAGAAGGGCAATGCGTGCATACCTTTCTCCTTGAGATAGAGGTATCTCTTTGCGGTGCTCTCTTGCATGGAGAGCGTCTTTCTTAGATGTCACGTTTAGATCCTCAAGTCCAACGGCGAAGTTTGGGCTGCACAACCGCATCCGAGCGATCGACTCAGTAACTATATCGACCTGAACTATGGTGCTGCTGGCCGCTTTGCTGTCGCACTTCGCCATCTTGCGTTCTGCCGTACACCTTACAACTAAAGCAGGAGTATTGGATGTCGAGCCTATTGGAGTTCAACCTGTACCCAGGCTGTGGAATGCAAAGTCAACCTTGGGCCTTAATGCTTTCTGTGTACCCGGCCTGCCCGCGCTGATCGCTCCCTTGATGTACCCCGGGAAATTGACAAGCATCAGTAGCGCTGTGAACCAGATCGGCCCTATCCGAGCAAATGTTGACTCGGACAGATTGTAGATGATCAGTACAATCAAAACACTGAAACGTACGCGGAGATATCTGTGCTCATCAGCCCCGGCCTGCATCTTGCTAATAATGGTCTGGCCGTATCCAATCAAGACCGCAAATAGGAGAGCGATGCCGAGGATACCTCCATCAAGGTATATGTCGACGTACCCGCAGTGCGCATTGGGAACAACCGTGAGCATTGCCTGACTTATTGCATATCCTCCTGGGCCGCCCCAAAAATTCCAGAAGCCCGCTCCGATGAGAGGATTGACGGTGTTCAGCGTGATATGGTTCCAGATGTCCGTCCTGCCCGTAAAGGTCATATTTCTTCCCATCGCCTCTACAATCGGGGCGATCACCGTACTGAACTCCTGCGAGAAGAACACAAGGAAAGGGAGCGCTAATGCAGCAATGTGAATGAGACGATTAATCGGCTTGGTCACTAGCCATCCGTTCCGCCACACGAGAAAGACCCCGATTCCTACACAAAGCATAGCCGTCTTGCTTTGTGAGAGCTGCAAGAGTCTCAAACCGATGGCGAGTAGAATCAGCCTGTCCCAGATACCAAATAGCCACTTGCTCAGACTGCGACTCTGGCGGCTCTCGATACAGTCCCATACGAGAAACAGGGTAAATAGAAGGACGATTTCTCCCAGTGAATTTTTTTGCGTTGTCACTCCAGTGAACATCATGCCGCCGGTGATCGTGTATGCACGTCCGTAGTCAGGAAAGTACTTGATAAACACAATCGACAACGGCAGAAGAACTGCGGCGCACCGAAAGTACACTGCCCTCATTGCCTCAAGCGGAGACCTCTCGGAGAAAATCACTCCTGCAACAAAGATTAGGCCAAAGTCCTTGAT
This sequence comes from Acidobacteriota bacterium, assembly GCA_021836865.1. Lineage (GTDB taxonomy): Bacteria > Acidobacteriota > Terriglobia > Terriglobales > Acidobacteriaceae > Telmatobacter. The sequence continues at coordinate 4,620 of JAKBHH010000006.1, read as the reverse complement.
CAGCCGCTTGATAGACCCCGAGGGATCCCCGGACCAGAGAACGCTCAGGAGAAAATAGAAGTAGAACGTGAGAAGGATAGGATTCGCAGCAAATATCCTTTGCCACCTCATGCCTCTCAATGTCGTGATGAGGACAGACGCTGAAATGATCACCAGGAATACACTCGCATCAAGTGGGCTGCTGCTCGCGTCATTGCCCATTTCCGTCACCGTTACGATCCCGCCGGTGATCCATTGAGCCGGCCGCCGGGATCCAAGGATAAGCAACAGCAGGATTGGAACCCAGACCGCAAGGCTCACTCCGACGCGCCGTCGGCTATCCCGTATCAGCAGCCATAAGCTGAAGATCAAAGAGAGACTAAGAGCAAGATGAGCCATCTATTCGGAGCGTCCTCACGCAGTGTGTGCCCGGATCATTGAAAAGATTTGCTATCGAAGAACAGCCTGTGCTGCAATTCGAGGGTCAATAGTCTGGTAATTTCCGTGGTATAGTTTGCAGTTCCCCTCAGATGTGAAGAGATCATCCTCTCCATCGTTCGGCGCTGAAGATAGGGCCTTGAAAGACTCCGCGGATCGAGAAGAACATCTCGCACATATTGAGATAAGTGGTCGCGATACCAAACTCGAAAGTGCGTAAATTTGTGCCTGCCCAGAATCAATCGCTCAAGACGCAGACCCGAGAAGGCATGATCCAGTTGCGCGAGCCATTGCGGCATTCCGTAATCATAACTGTACTCCGCCTTGAAGCTAAACTCGCGCAGTGCACGGAGAAAGACTCCTCTCGGCCCCTTCGGCCCTCCCAATCCTCTGTCAGTCGGAATCTCGGACAACCGATTGTCGCCGTCTGCAATCAGACGGCTGCAATCGCTACTGTCTTCGAAAATATCCTTCTTGACCATTGCCGCATCCGGCGCCTGAAATGCGACTTGCACAACATCGTTATCCAGAAAAGGCGACCGGATCGCTACTTGCGTTTGCTCCAGAGCAAGAAGACCGTATTGATACCAAGGCGCCTGGCGGAAGGCAGTAAAGGATACGGCATGGCCGCCCGCTATCTCGCTGTAGGTATGTGTTGCGCGTTCAACCTGCCCCATAAACTCTGGAGTAAATAGATCGGGCGCGGGTGTGCCGGGCTTGAAGGCTCTGAGACGCCGTAAGATCTCACTACCGTAGTTGCCGGTGAGCCGGATCGGCGCAATTTGAGCGGCAAGTTCATTGGCATACAGATCAGCGCCCCGAGTAACTGCTGTACAACCGTCTGTAAGATAGACTGCACGCTCAGCGTAGTGCCCGAATCGCGAGAGGTAGTCATCTCCGACATCAATGACCTGGTATGACTGTCTCGCAACCTCGGCCACTTCGCGCGCAATGCGCACATCGTGGCACTCGCGGAATGGCCCGCCGAACGTGTATGTCGGTACGGACCGATCTGCAAGGCGCGACCAGGCCATAATCATGCGCGTGTCCAGACCACCCGTCAGAGAGATGGCGACGCGACCAGGCCCTTCAAAATATCTCGGGAGGCACTTCGTAAAGGCACCCCTCAATTTCTCGTAATAGGTATCCGAGTCCAGAGTTTCCTGGTTCTCCCACTCCGACGCGAGGAAGTATCGTCCCTTTGACTCAAGCATGCCATTTCTGAAGGTCCATCTTGAGGCATTCGGCAGTACGTGCAAACCTTGAAAGAGTGTCCTGTCCTGCAGGACACATCCACAGGCGACAAATTCCCCCATGCCGCGCATATCGGGCTGACGCAACTCCGGAACCACAGCAAGGATCGCTTTGGCTTCCGCTGCAAAGTAAAAGGCGTCAGAGCTTTCATGATAGTAAAGACGGTCCATACCGTATCGGTCGTTGAATAGGTGAGATGTTCCCTCCCCTCTATTGACCAGAATGCCATGAAACCGGCCATTGAGAACACGGGGGAAAGCCGGATCTTCGTTCGCAAGATGGATGAGATATGACGGCTGGCCTTCGCCGGGAGAATCTACCATGGTACATGCGGTCTGCACTGACCGAGGGGATGTAAACTCCTCGCCAGCAAAGACCAGCACCTGATTCCTGACTTGGTTGGTGATCGGCATACTCGACGCAAATGAATGCCGTCGGGCGGTCCAGCCAATATATGTCCCACTTGCGCTGTCATCCCAGGTCCCCGAGACGTACGATGCTTCGTGATTCATGGTTGAAAGCATCAAATTGAGTTGAGCCACCGCCCATTGCCGCGGCCGCTTTGTAATTAATCCTGCTAATCCGGGCATAGGCTCCCTTAGGACACATCGTAAGCCGTTGTGTATTTGCGTTTGTACCAGGCTTTACGCAACTCCCGGAGCCGGCTTGCAATGGCTTCAGGCATCCTCTCGGAGAGGCTGTGATGCAGCCCATAACGCATTGCAAACTTGCCGAGTGGAGAAAGTGGAATGTAGTAGCGCGGAACATCGACCCGCTTGAAGGCGTTGCGCTCTTTGAAATCGCTCAGGCTATCCGACTGCTTCTTGCCATATGCAAAGCGTGAATAAGTCAAAAATTGTACTTTTCGCTCCGCGCATGCTTTCACTGCAGCGGCCACCAGTGCATTTGTCGGAGCTTTGTCTCGCTGGCTGACGAGAGACACTATGTTCATCAAGCCTGCTTGCGTTCCGGTCTTGTCGCTTACGATCCTGGTAAATCCGATTAACTTTCCTTCAAGATATGCGCCAACAAAGACACTGCTCTCGGGATATGTTGCCGACTCTACATGAACCCTCTCAAGGCTCTTCCCAAAGTGTGGAAAGCGCCGGCCTTGTCGTACTGGCGTCTCGTTGTAGATTGCCCAGATGCCCTCAACAAGCTCATCCGAGAAGGGGACCTCACAAAGGACTACGCCCTTCTTTTCTGCCTGCTTTGCCTTATTCCGCGCCTTGAAGCCAATCTGTTTCGTCCACCACTCTTCAAACGTGCTTATCTGGAGTGCAGCGAAGTTTTCCCATTCCATCGAATAGGGGTAGATTGGGGTGGTGTTTGGCAGGCGCTGATTGAAGGTAAAAATATCCGCCTTGGCCCCCAAATCCTTCAGTCCCGCCTCAATCTGATCTGCCGTCTGTTCGAGAAACTGAAACATGTCCGCATCGAGCCTTGCAATTCGCAAAACACGTCCCCGGATCTTGATTTTCTCGCCGCAAATATCCACTGTATTTTGTTCCCGTCGTTTCTTAACATTTGGCGGAGAGGGGAAGGATTCGAACCTCCGGATGAGCAAAGCCCATCACGACCAATAAACTGGTCGCTGCCTTACCAGCGGCGACCTCTCCTTAATCTTGTTGGAAAAGTTATTATGTTTCGCTAGTCACAAACGTAGGGCTGTCTTATCGGATTCAGCCGGAACAGGCCAAGCAGCCTGCCGGTATGATAGGAGAGCTTGAAGAGACATTTCATAAACTGAGTCTGGCCCCCAAGAATCGCAAAAGGAAGGAACATGAGGTAGACCGGAGCCGAAATGATCGCCTTGATAAGGCTCAGCGGTTGTAGACCATGGTTGCGCTGCGCGAAGATCCCGCGGAAGAGCGCTCGCCTCAGTAGAAAACTTTTCTTCCACCGACTGCGTGGCACAAACTCGTACACGCCGGCCTCATGACACCATACAAACTCATAGCCCCTTTCGATGCAGCGCCTGAAAAAGTCCTGATCTTCCCCAGATAAGCATTCCGGGTTGAAGGGCTGTCCCAGTTCTTCAAAAACCGTGCGGCGCAAAAGCACATTGCCAGTCCGACATTGGCGCCACTCGAGTTTCATCCCCGTCGGATGGCTGGGGCGATCATAGAATCCACCCTTGACGACCCATTGCGGCGCACCCTGCTCGAATTCTGGATCAACCGGAGCAAGTACGCCATCGGCCCCATGCTTGGATAGTGCTGTCCACAGGGCCAGAAGCCAGGAAGGAGGAGGACATTCGTCATCGTCGATGAATGCAATCAGGTCTCCAGTTGCCTCAGACACCGCGCGATTCCTTGCCATCGCAATATTCTGCTTCGACTCCACATGATAGCTGATTGGCACCGCTGGCTGGGCGGCGTGCTTGTTGACTGCGCTCCGGCCACTTTCAGCTGCATCATTATCCACAACGACGATAGAAATTGTGAATTGACCCCCTGTCTCTTGTCTGTTGAGCGCCGCCAGCAACCTTTCAAGCAGAGCAGGTCGCTTGAAGGTGCAGATACACACTGATACATGCGATAACTTCTTCATTATTTTGACCTGCGGGTGAGTCTCTGCGGAAGTCCTGCGGTGCCTCTCATCCAAGGCGTCCCATAGCGTTCCCAGCAATGCATGATAAGAGGCTCGTAGGGAACCTTGTTTGAGAGGCCGTTGCGAGTGAGGTGACCGTCCGGAGGATTGAGGGTGACCAACATGGAAAAAGGTCCAACACACTCATCCGGTGGGGTGGCACGGACAAGCCTTGGGACCGCTCGTCGCAGTTAAAATGCATCAGGGATTCTTTCATTACTTTAGCAAACCCTAGAGGCTGTTTCATAAACACCGCCTGAGGGTGATCCAGAAACAGGCGAGGTAAAAGAATGCGCGGTAGGTGGCAAGGAGGTGCTCATGCCGAACCAAGAGTCGTCGGAACTGACCGAACCATGC
>JAKBHH010000157.1 GCA_021836865.1 Acidobacteriota bacterium | reverse complement strand
TCTGCGTGGCGCATGGCCACAGAAAGCTTGAGCGCGTGAACCACGCCGGAGACTGTGCTCTTCGCCGGCTCGCCGATCATCAAATGCACATGCTCGGGCATGGCGACGTAACCGCCGACCACGAACTGGTTGCGGCGGCGGGTGCGCTCCAGCGCATCCTCAAACAGATCGCGGGCTACCGCCGTGCCCAGATGCTGGAAGCGGTGATGACAACTGAAGGTGAGGAAGTGGAAATTCCCCGTGTGCTCGTACCGGATCAGTCCGCGCGGCATCGGTGAACAGGGTACAACAAGCCGGAGTCGATGTCGAAGGGAACCGGAAACCGGGCGCCAAGGTTTGGCGATCCCAGGTGCCCGAAGGCTAGGCACCTGGGGCAGCCATTTCAGTGGGGGGAACGCACTGCAATCCCCCGGCACCTGGGCCACCCGCCTACCGCAGACAGCACAGGCCGCCACGGATGGCGGCATGCCGATCAGGATGACCATCGACTCATGGATAGCAAGCCGATGGCGGCTTGGGACCGTCAGGCAGCTCTGCTCTGGAACTCTGCGCCGATTCATCCGGAACCACTTTGACCAGGAAGGCAAATCCTGCTAACACCGGCTCGCCTTTCTGATCCTTACGTGAACTCCACTTCACGTCAGCAAAGCGCAGCGTGAGGAGCATCCCCCTGAGCCTAAAGCGCCGGTCGGTGCTGTACTCCGGGTACTTGAGACATTCCCCTCGAAGCTCGGCCGCGCGCATCCTGCCCCGATTCCACCAGTCCGTACTTAACTCGTTCTTGGTGTCTGCGGCCAGCAGATTGCCGCTCGTGCGAGTGGTCCCTTTCACAGCGAACAACCCACACTGGAAATCCCCCGAGAAGTTCATCTCCGATTCGTCTTCATAGTTCCCGTTGTGGCATTCCAGCTTGTAGACCGGGACGCCGTCGCTGTCTTTGATGAAGGCTGCGAACGGAGTATCCGCGTTGTTCTGTCCGGGATTGATGAAAACCTTCTTTTCTTCCAGCGGTCGAATGGCCGGCCATTTGCTTGCCTGGGCGCACAGAATCGCCGCAGACCCCAGAACAAGAGCAAGGGAACAGACTTTAAGTGTCGTCTTCATTACGGCACCTGCACTGTCCCCGCCGGGCAGCCGACGGCGCTGGGAGCCGTAATCGTTACGGCAGTGGTTCCAAAGTCCTGTGGCGCTCCCGGCAACTCCAGAATCAGTTTTCCAGGATTCAACTGCATCAGGTCCGCTTGGACATTTGAGCCCGGTGGGAAGCCCGGGCGGGTGGCCCGGGTGCCACACCGAGCGTTCTGCCACGACCATGGCTGCCCCAGGTGCCTCGCCTTTGGGCACCTGGGATTGGCGGGTGGCGCACCTTGAGTTATTACAACTTCAACCGGCACACAACTGAGGGTGCCCCATCCTCCGCTATTTTCTGGCGAAGGGTGGGCTGGCACGCTGCCCCATCTAGGACATTCGCAAAGCGGGCGCACCGGTGGGAGACCCACACACTCCGCCTGCCGCCTCACGCGCTCTTCCCCGCCAGCGTCTCCAGTAGCGCGTCAAAGTCTTCCAGCCGCGCATACTCGATAATCACCTTCCCGCGCCCCTTGTGGTCCTCGATCCGCACCTTCAGCCCCAGCGCCCGCTGCAACTGCTCCGCCACTTCCTTCACGTTCGGGTCCACCGGCGGCTCCGGCTTCGGCTCCTTTTTGAACTTCTCCGGGTAGAGCATTCCCTGCACCAGCGTTTCCGTCTGGCGAACAGAAAGCGAAAGATTGGCCACCCGCTGCGCCGTCTTCTCAATCCCCGGATGGTGGTTCAGACCCAGCAGCGCCTTGGCGTGCCCAAAGCTCAACTGCCCTGACTCCACAAGCTCCTGCACACTCTCCGGTAACCTCAACAAACGCATGAAGTTAGCTACAGATACCCGATCCTTGCCCGTCCTCTGCGCCATCTGCTCCTGCGTCATGCTGAACTCCCGCGCCAGACGCTCAAACGCGCGCGCCTGTTCCATCGGGTTCAGATCCGCCCGCTGCAGGTTCTCCACGATGGTGATCTCCATCGCCTGCTCGTCGGAGACCTGCCGCAGAATTGCCGGGATGGTCTCCTTCCCCGCCAGTTGCGAGGCCCGCCACCGCCGCTCCCCGGCAATCAGCTGGAAGCGCCCATTGGCCTGCGGCCGCACCAGAATCGGCTGCACCACCCCATTCGCCGTGATGGACGCCGCCAGCTCTGCCAGTTGCGCCTCATCCACGTGCATCCGCGTCTGGAAGGGGTTGCGGTCAATCTGCTCCACCGGAATCTCGCGCGGCTTGCCCCCCTCCGGCTCAAGCGCCGCGGGTATCGGCACAGCAGCGGCAGCCTGCACACGCGGCAACAGTGAATCCAGGCCCTTGCCCAAGGCGCGGCGTTTGGGATCGGTGGCGGTCGTGGTCATCTCTTCAGTCCTTGCTCCCGGCTCATGGCCGGGCCTCTAAAAATCTGTAAACCTGCGGTGCGCTTCAAAATCAGACGTCCGGACGGCCTGCTGCTGCCGGTCTTCAATGGTAAGGCCAGAACCTGACCTCGGCCTTGGGTCGCGCCGCAGCCGCAGCCCTCCGTTCGGCGCCGCGCGGGCTTTCCATCTTGTTGCGTGCTAGAAACTCTCCGGCCAGCTCAAAATAGGCCTCTGTCCCGCGCGAGCGCGCGTCATAGAGCGCCACCGGCTTGCCATGGCTCGGCGCTTCGGCCAGCCGTACGTTCCGCGGAATCACCGTCTTGAACAGCCGCTCCTTGAAATACTCCCGCAGGGTTTCGGTCACCTGTTGCGCCAGGTTTGTGCGGTCGTCATACATGGTCAACAGCACGCCTTCGATCTGGATCTCGGGGTTCAGCGCGGCGCGCACCCGCTCCAGGGTCGAAATCAGCTCTGAAACTCCCTCCAGTGCAAAATACTCGGCCTGCATCGGCACAATCAGCGAGCTGGCCGCGACCAGGACGTTCAGTGTCAGCAGGTCCAGCGCCGGAGGGCAGTCCAGCACGATCAGGTCATACTTGGCGCGAACCGGCATCAAAGCCTCGCGCAGGCGGGTTGCGCGGTCCTCCACACCGGCCAGTTCGACATTGGCACCGGTCAGGTTCTTTGATCCGGGCAGAATCCAGAGATGGTCGACCTCCGTGGGCAAAATGACCTGCTCTGCCGGGGCGTTGCCCACCAGTACGTCATAGATGGAGTGCCGGTTATCGTCGCGCAGCAGCCCAAGGCCCGAGGAGGCGTTGGCCTGGGGATCGCAGTCGGCCAGTAGGACTTTGAGGCCTTCAAGCGCCAGGCAGGCAGCGAGGTTGATGGCGGTGGTTGTTTTGCCCACTCCGCCTTTCTGATTGACAACGCCGAGAATCTTGCTCATGGAGAATCAGGGTAACGGGGAGCAGGCCAGGCATGCAGGGATCAGGGCTGTGGAGAAGTCGGCCTGGCTGTGGAAAGCTTTTCGCATGTTGTGGGGAGGCGGTCGGCAACTTGCTGAAAGGCAAGCTTTTCAGCGCCGTGGAGTGGGCGCTGCGCGGGAGGGCGAATTTTGGGTTAACGGTGGAAAACTTTCGCATTTTCGGAGCGTCTTCCGGCATTTTCGGACGACGATCGGGCGTGATCGACGGCATTTGGATGGAGATGTTCCACGTGGAACAAAGGGAGCGGTGAGCGGGCGGGGATGGGTGGAAAATGTTCCACGTGGAACATTCTGCCTGCCGCCGATCAGGCGTTCCGGGTGGCAAGGGCCAGAATGCGGTCATCGCCGCCGGGAAGCGGCACTGGACTCGACCAGCTAAAGCCGGGCCCGGCGGCTGCGAGAAGGCCGGGCAACTCTGCTCGAGTGGTCATGGGCGCCAACCAGCCACCGGGACCAACCAACGCTACAGCAGCCTTAAGCGCAGCACCCATCCGGTCGACGGCGCGCAACGTCACGCAGTCAAACTGGCCCTGCAGGGCTTCGGCTCGGCCGGCGTGGACTTTGACAGCGACTTCAAGGACGCGAGCGGCTTCCTGGAGGAAGGCGGCTTTTTTGCCCTGAGACTCGGCCAGCGTCACGGCGATCTCGGAGCGGCAGATGGCGATGGGGATGCCGGGGAAGCCTGCGCCGGAGCCGAAATCGAGCAGGGTGGCAATCCCGGCGGGCAGGGCGCGGGCGCAGGCAATGGATTCGACAAAATGGCGGGCAAGGATGCCGTCCTCGTCGCGAACAGCAGTAAGATTCATGCGCGCATTCCAGCGGGTGAGCAGGGCGAGGTAGGCTTCAAAGCGCTGCGTCTGCCCGGGATGCAGCGCGGGCTGGCCGGCGGCGGCGAGAAGGCGGTTGAGGCGCTGGCCTGCGGAAGCCGCGTCCACGGGTGCGGCGGTCATGCGCCGGCGACCGACTCTTCGATGCGGCGAGGCTGCCAGGACTGGGCCGCGTGGATAAAAGCGGCGAAGAGAGCGCGAGAAAACGCGCTGGTGGTGTAGGTGCGCTCAGGGTGCCACTGGACAGCGAGGACGAAGTGATCGGGCGAGTCGAGTTCCACCGCCTCGACGACACCGTCGGCGGGGGAGACAGCGGCGATGCGGAGGTGGTCGCCTACGGTGCGAATGGCCTGGTGGTGGCTGGAGTTGACCTGCGGCTCGGCTGCCTCTTCACGGGGCAGCAGGCCAGCGAGGCGGGATGCGGGCGCGATGCGGACCGGATGGGCTTCGGCGACGAGGCGGCCGGGGGTGTGGTTGACGGCGGACCCGAGCTGGGTGGGCAGATCCTGATAAAGGGAGCCGTTGCACCAGACGTTGAGAGTCTGCGTGCCGTGGCAGATGCCAAGGATGGGCTTATGGAGGCTGAAGGCATCCTGGAGGAGAAGCTCATCGACTGCGGCGCGGGCGGGATCAGAAGGGCCGCAGGCGGGGATGCGCTGTTCGCTAAACCTTTGTGGATCAACATCATAGCGGCTTCCAGGCAGGAGGACGCCGTGAGTACCGGCGAGGAGTCTTGCAACGCGGTCCTGGCGTTCATGAAGTGGGACAAGAATGGGCGTGGCTCCGGCGGACTGAAGGGCGGCGAGGTAGGGCGGGAGCGAACGCTGGTTGTACTCGGTGTCTGCGCTGGTGGGCTCGGGGATAGCGATGCGGACGGTCATGGAAGAGATAGTGTAAGCCCGGATTGAGTTGTGAGGGAAATGGGGATGGCGTCGTGGCGGTTGGTAGCCGCCCGCCACCCGGCTATGTCCGAAAAGGACCAGACCATTTCCGGGATTAGGAAGAGGATAGAGCCTAAGGCGGCAGTTGCTGCCGATACCGATACCCAAAGGATTCTCATGACTTCGATTCAGCGATTCGCGATACTCGGGTTCACGGTGCTCTCCAGCATTGCCTTTGCACAACAGACAGCGCCGAGCAATGGGCCACCAGTGACCTCACAGACCACGACCACGACGACCACGAACCCCTCGACTGAGGTGCCGGTGGCTCCTGCCCCCATGACCAAGAAGGAGATGAAGGCGCAGAGGAAGCGGCAGAAGCAGCAGGAGAAATCTGCGAACGCCCACGCCAAGGCCGAGAAGTACCACGCCAAGGCGCTCGGGCAAGATCACAAGTCGACCAATGCGGCGGAGCAGGCCAACGCTCCCCAGTAGGTCAGAACAATCGCATTTCAAGATATGGAATGATTTTTGCTTTGAAAGTGCACAAAAAAGGCTCGCATTGAAAACACATAAGTTGTTGATTTATCTATAGGCGGAATGGGTAGGATAGGCGAGATAGGCACATCGCAAGCACAAATGAGCACAAAAATCCGGCACGGAACTGTTGTATGCAGGGTCCGAAACTTCCCAATTGTCGACAACACACCCGGAACTGCAGGAATGGATCGGAATCTGAAGGTTATGTGGGCAGCCTAAGGCTCCCAGCCACTAGCAGCCCAACATCACGCTTAACCGTCGCCCTGGCGCTTCGACGGTCGAGCCTCTGTCGAGCGCGTGACTTTTCTGGCAGCAGCAACCAGTTCCCAATGGTTAAGGCATGCTTTCCATGCGGAGTCCTGCGCGTTGGATTGCATCGGTGGAATCCATCGTAGTTGGAATGGATCAAGCAGGTGGCTGAGGGCTTCCATGATCTGAAACTGAGCCACATGATCCGGGTCATCAACGGCATCCAGAAGCGCGTCGATCGTGGCAGGTGAAGGGAATCGTTTAAGAGCCATCGCAGCAGACGCGCGATCCCAGGCATCGGGTAGTTTGAGCGCACGAATCAAGAGTGGTCTTGCCTTGGATGCCTGGAGTTCTTGAACAGCTCCGATGAGATCCCCACGATAAGTGGGGTGCTTTGGATCCTGAGGCGCGAAAAATGCATTGGTCAATTCGGGAAGGTAGGTCGTGTCTTTGAATCGGCCGATCAGGACCGAAATAAGCTGAAGTCGCAAGTACGAACCGGGAGCCGCCACAGGACAATTGAGCGCATTTTTGAACAACTCGGCGACAACGGGTGACCGCTCAGACTCAAGCAGCGTAATGGCATCATGTTGATCCTGAGCAGTTGCGTTCTTTGAAAACAAAGTCTCAGCCAAATGCTGTAGAACCCGCGAGTAGATGTCTGGTCCGGGAGGTTGCGGCAGCGCCGCCCGATCACGGGACATAGGCATCCACGACTGGACAGGGGCGGTAAAGCTGTACTTCCCTTCATCCGCTTT
>JAKBHH010000156.1 GCA_021836865.1 Acidobacteriota bacterium | reverse complement strand
CAAGTTGCAAATTGGAATCAATGTGATGGGGCTCACAGTCCGCACCTGCTTTGTCAGGTTATAAAGCCCACAGGTGGCGTGCCCAATGAGCCGTTATCGTGTTGCACCGGGAGGCCGTCTTGCCTCATATTTCTGTGGGTCCCGGGAATACACAATCCGGCAGATGCCCGTCGCGCCATCTCCTTGACGGGATGAGGTCAAAAACCTAATCTCAAACTAGCAGCCCGTTGCACCGGATGCTTCCGGGCCGGTGTGACGGTCACAACTTTGCGAAGCTCGATCTGAACCGGGGTTTCATGATTCCCTACCATTGGCAATACCTCCCGTTGTTCTTGCAGATCCTTGTTGCCTTTGGCATGGGCGCGGGGATGGTTGCGGCCTCCTGGTTCGTCGGCCGCCACCGCAACTCGCGGGTCAAGCTGGAAGCCTACGAGTGTGGCATCGAGGCCGTAGGAGACGCACGCGGGCGATTCAGCGTTCGCTTCTATATGGTGGCGATGTTGTTCATCCTCTTCGATGTGGAAGCAGTTTTTATGATGCCCTGGGCAGTGATCTATCGCAGGCTGCCGGTGATCACCGGATCCCGGCTGTTTGGATTCTGGGAAATGATTGTTTACCTCGGTTTTGTTGCAGTGGGGCTTTACTACATTGTGCGCAAAGGCATCCTAAACTGGAGCCAGGATAAGGCGGATCTCTAGCATGGGCGAGGCGAATCAAGCGACGCTCTCAGGCAAGGCCGAGGTACTGGCAGGTATGCCCGACCATCCAGCCATCCTGGCAATTATGGCCTGGCAGCCAGATGCGCTCCTCGATGCCCGCTTCGACCGCGGCGAGCTGACGCTGACCGTTGCGCCGGAGTTCATCCGTGACGCCGCTGCCACCGTGCAAGCCGCAGGTTACAACTTCTTTGAAGACATGACAGCCGTCGACTGGTTCCCTTCCGCGCCGCGTTTCCAGTTGAGTTATCACATCCTCTCCCACCGTCTTCTCGAACGTATCCGCCTGCGTGTTCTGCTGGATGAAGCCGGCCCCGTCGTCGAGTCGATTACGCCTGTCTGGCCTGGAGCCGACTATTACGAGCGCGAGGTCTTCGACCTGTTCGGAATTCGTTTTGAAGGACACCCCAATCTACGCCGTATCATGATGCCGGACGAGTGGCAGGGCCACCCATTGCGCAAGGACTACCCTGTGGAGGGGTACCGCTAAATGACTGACGTAGCCGGCACGCCGATCCTTGAAGCCCCCGTAGCCGAAGGCGCAAAAGACCAGCACATGGTCCTGAACATGGGACCGCAACACCCTGCAACCCACGGCGTTCTGCGCCTGGTGCTGGAGATTGACGGCGAGATCGTCGTTCGACTCTATCCTGAGATCGGCTATCTGCATACGGGCATCGAAAAGACCTGCGAGGCCAAGTTCTACCAGCAGGTGGTGCCGCTCACCGATCGCGTCAACTACCTCGATCCGCTCTCGAACAACCTCTGCTACTGCCTTGCGGTCGAAAAGCTGCTCGATCTTGAGATTCCAGAAAAGGCACAGTGGCTGCGTGTCCTGCTGACCGAGTTGAGCCGCCTCAATTCGCACCTCATCTGGCTCGGCACGCACGCCATGGACATAGGTGCGCTGACCGTTTTTCTCTACACCTTCCGCGAACGTGAAGAGATTCTCCGCTTGCTGGAGGCCGTCGCCGGCCAGCGCATGATGACCAGTTATATTCGCATCGGCGGCCTCTCCATGGAGCCCCCCATCGATTTTCTTGCGCGCGTCCAGGCGTTTATCAAGACGCTCCCGGAGAAGATCGACGAGTATTCCAATCTTCTGACCGGCAATCCAATCTTCAGGAATCGCTTGAAGGGTGTCGGCTATCTGTCTGCAGCAGATGCAATTGCGCTGGGCGTGACGGGGCCGCCGCTGCGCGCCTCCGGTGTAGATATCGACTTGCGCCGCGACATGCCCTACTCCAGCTATGAAAAGTTTCAATTCAAAGTGCCGGTTTCAACCGACGGAGATACCTGGGCGCGCTACCTGGTCCGGCTGGACGAGATGCGGGAGAGCATCAAGATCATTCAGCAAGCCCTCGACGGTATGCCGGAGGGAGCGATCAAGGCCGACGCGCCCAAGATTGTGCTGCCCGACCGGGAAAAGATGAAGACGCAGATGGAGGCCCTCATCCATCACTTCAAGATTGTCACCGAGGGATTCAATGTACCGGCCGGCGAGGTCTATCAGGGCATCGAGTGCGGGCACGGGCAGGTAGGGTATTACGTGGTTTCCGACGGCACAGCCAAACCCTGGCGCGTACACATGCGTTATCCGTCGTTTGCCACGTTGCAGGCGTTGGAGACCATGTGCAAGGGCGGAATGCTGGCCGATGTCGTGGCCGTCATCGGCTCCATCGACATCGTACTGGGGGAGATTGACCGCTAGTGACCACAGAGACCCAGCTTTTTGTCGAATTATGGGTCTCACTGGCTTCCCTGCTTCGCAGTTACACCGCGGCGCACGGGCTAAACGGCAACCGGCAAGCAACGGTGGAATTGGGCGAAGAACGGATCACGGTGCGCTACGACGACAAGTGGCTGGACCTCAAACGAAACCGGGCACAGGTGGCCTGGACACGCGAAGATGGAAGCTTCGGCATGCTGGAGCTAACCGACGCCGGAAGATTGAAATCCGGCGCAGACGAGGAAGAGATGGACATGGCTGCTGAAGCCTGGGCGCGGGAGTTGATGCAATGAGCAGTGAAACCATGACCATCTTTTCGCCCAAAGTGGCGGCGCGCTTTGACGCACTCGTCCAGAAATATCCCGTCAAGCGTTCTGCGCTGGTGCCCATGCTGCTTTACGCACAGGACGAGGTCGGCTATCTCTCCGACGCGGTGATCGCGGATGTCGCGCTGCGCATCGGTATTACTGAGTTGGAAGTACGCAACGTGGCAACCTATTACTCCATGCTGCGCTTCAAGCCGGCAGGCAAGTTCAACGTGCAGGTGTGCACCAACATCAGTTGCATGTTGCGTGGCGCGTATGATCTCTTTGATCGCTTTCAGGACGAGTTAGGTGTCGGTCACAAGGGTGTTACACCGGACGGCGTCTTCTCACTGGAAGAGGTTGAATGCATCGGAGCCTGCTGCTGGGCCCCGGCAATCCAGGTCAATTATGACTTTCACGACAATCTGACGCCCGATCAGGTTCCGGCGATTCTCGACACATATCGCGGCAAAGCCAAGGCGGAAGGGACAGCGGCGCATGCCTAAACTGGTTTCGCATCCCGATGAGGTCAAGATCGTCACCCGACGCTTCGGCCAGGGCGCGGCAAAGATCGATAAATACATCGAGTTAGGCGGATATGATTCCGCAAAGAAGTGCCTTGCGCAGGGCCCGGACTGGATTATCAATGAGATGAAGGCCTCGAACCTGCGCGGACGCGGCGGCGCGGGCTTCCCGACCGGCATGAAGTGGTCCTTTGTGCCCAAGCAGATCGCCAAGCCCAAGTACGTTCTGGTCAACGGCGATGAGAGCGAGCCCGGCACCTGCAAAGATCATCTGATCTTCCTCCACGACCCGCACGCGGTCATCGAAGGAACCATCATTGCGGGCCTTGCCATCGGCTCCAAACTCGGCTTCATCTATCTGCGCGGCGAATATCGCTATCTGCTCGAAATCATGGAGAAGGCCGTGGCCGATGCCTACGCCAAGGGTTTTCTGGGCAAGAACATCTTCGGCTCCGAGACCGAGTTTCAGATCATCACGCAGAGTGGCGCGGGCGCGTATGAAGTGGGCGAAGAGTCGGCCCTGATGGAGTCGCTCGAAGGCAAGCGCGGCGTGCCGCGCATCAAGCCACCCTTCCCGGCAGTCGTGGGCCTCTACGGCGGACCCACAGTGATCAATAACGCCGAGACCATCGCCACGGTCCCCCACGTTATCGCCATGGGCGGCGAAGCGTATGCCGCCGTAGGCTCCCCGCGCAATGGCGGCACGCGCCTCTTCGGCGTCAGCGGCCACGTCGAGCGGCCAGGGGTCTACGAACTCCCCATGGGCTACAACCTCAAGAAGATCGTCTATGACGTAGCCGGAGGCGTCCGCGGCGGACGCAAGTTGAAGGCGGTCGTTCCCGGCGGTTCCTCCACCCCCGTCCTGCTGCCCGAAGAGATTGAAAGCCTGGGCATGGACTTCGACCAGGTGGGAAAGGCCGGTTCCATGCTCGGCTCCGGCGGCGTCGTCGTGATCGACGACCAGACCTGCATCGTTGAGTTCGCCCTGCGGACCATCAGCTTCTATCAGCATGAGAGCTGCGGCTGGTGCATCCCGTGCCGCGAGGGTACCGACTGGCTCAAGAAATCGCTGACGCGCTTTCACGCAGGCTTCGGCACGGCCAAGGACATCGACAACATTCAGTATCTGGCCGAAAACATGATGGGCCGCACCTTCTGCCCGCTGGGCGATGCGGCTGCGATGCCCACGCTGGGTTTCGTCAAGAAGTTCCGCAAGGAATTTGAAGATCACCTGAACGGCAAGCCTTGTCCGTTCGCCAAACACACGGAATTGGCAGTCGTTTAGGGGCGCTGGAGAGGCATGGCAGACGTAACGATTACAGTTGACGGCAAAAGGCTCACGGCACCGGCCGGTGCTTTGCTCATTGACGTGTGCCGCAAGGCGGGCATTGAGATTCCGGCCTTCTGCTACTATCCCGGCCTCAGCCTGCAGGCCGCCTGCCGCATGTGCGTTGTGCGCCAGGAAAAGGTGCCCAAACTGCAGACCGCCTGCACCACTCAGGTCGCCGAGGGCCAGGTCTTCATTACCGATTCGCCGGAAATCATCCAGGCACGCAAGGCCACCATCGAACTGCTGCTCGGCAATCACCCGCTCGACTGCCCGGTCTGCGATGCAGGAGGCGAGTGCGAGTTGCAGGACATGACCTTCAAGTACGGCGCGGGTGAGAGCCTCTACGCGGAGGCCAAGCAGCACCGCGAGGAACAACAATGGTCCCCGGCCGTCTTCTATGACCGCCCGCGCTGCATTCTCTGCTACCGCTGCATCCGCATGTGCGGCGAAGGCATGGACGTGTGGGCGCTGGGCGTGCAGAATCGTGGCGCCAGTGCGGTCATCGCTCCCAACGGCGGCGACCACCTCGACTGCGAACAGTGCGGCATGTGCATCGACGTGTGCCCTGTCGGTGCGTTGACGAGCGGCAGTTACCGCTACAAGACGCGGCCCTGGGAGATGAATCACGTCTCCACGGTTTGCACCCACTGCGCGGACGGCTGCAAAGTCACCCTCGGCGTGCGCCAGTCGAATGACGGCTCCGCGATTGTCCGGGCCGACAATCGCGACAAGAGCGGCATCAACGGCGACTTTCTTTGCGCCAAGGGTCGGTTTGGATTCGACTTTGTCGAAAATCCAGAACGGCTGTCGAAGCCGCTGGTCCGCAATGCGGCGGGCAAACTCGAACCCGCTACCTGGGAGCACGCATTGCGCGTTGCCGCAGCCAGGCTCAAAGAAGTTCGCGACAGCCGCGGCGGCTCGGCCATAGGCGTGATCGGCTCCAACGTCACGACCAACGAAGAGAATTATCTGCTGCAGAAGTTTGCGCGTACTGTACTTCAAACCAACAATATTGATCACGAGCGGACAGCCGACTACTCGGCTTTCTGCCAATCGCTCGCAGGACACACCGGCCGCTCCGCGAGCCTGCGCGAAATCGCCGCGGCCCCAGCCATCCTGCTGATAGGCGGCAATCCAACAGAAGAGCATCCATTGCTGGCCTGGGAGCTGCGCACCAACGTGCGGCTCAACCGCGCCCGGCTCTACGTTGCCAATACGAACGAGATCAAGCTCGAACGTCAGGCCAAGGCTGTTCTTCGCCTGCCCGCCAATGGATATGCGGCTCTGCCGGCCTATCTTGGCGGCAGCGATGCAGCCATCGCAAACTCCGCGTTCCGCGAAGCTCTGCTCGCCGAGGAATCGCTGGTCGTCATCTTCGGCCAGGAGTACCGCGGAGCGCCGGTTGAGGAACTCGTGCAGTGGGGTGTGAATCGTCCCAATGTCCGCTTCGCCTGTCTCGGTGACCTCGCCAACTCCCGCGGCGCGGCAGACATGGGCCTTCTGCCCAGCCTGCTCCCCGGCTATGTTCCGGTTACGACGCCCGGCGCTTTTGCAGCAGAGTACTCCGGTATGCCGGCCGCGGCGGGCAAAACGCATCCGGAGATGCTGGCAGCCGCGGCCAATGGCCAACTCGGAGCACTGTTTATTGTCGGCGCCAATCCTGTGAGCAGCCTCCGCAGCGACCCGGCGCAGCTCAAAGGCACGTTTGTGATTGTGCAGGACATCTTTCTTACCGAGACCGCCGCTCTCGCCGACGTAGTCTTCCCTGCCGCCAGTCTTTATGAGAAGACAGGCACGATTACCAATACTTATGGCGACGTGCAACTGGTCAAAAAGGGCGCGGATCGCGCCGGAACCAAGCCTGACTTTGAGATCCTTGTCCGTCTTGCGGGAGCCATGGGCGTGGACGTAAAAGCGCTTGTGCCCTTCGGCAAGGCCGGCATGACCGCCGACCTCGGCCAGTCGCGCGGAGCGCAAGCAGGTGAAGCCGATCGCCACGCGGTGTGGCTGGCCGCACGCGGGCTGGAGCCCAGGCTCAGTCCCTTTGACCCGCTCGCCGCACTGGACGAAATTGAGCGTCTGGTGCCTGCCTACAAG
>JAKBHH010000057.1 GCA_021836865.1 Acidobacteriota bacterium | reverse complement strand
ATCCTGGTTAACGGTCATCGGCCGGGCAGCGAAGCGGAGAGGCGCGCAATCGAACGCATTTGCGAAGGAATCGCCACCGCCGAGTGACGGCCCTGCGGGCACACCGCTATCATGAGGAGGCAAATGCGCACGTTTATTTTTGTCGTTTCGATTGCGGCGCTCGCAGGCCTGGCGGGTTGCCGGCCGTTGCCGCCTTCCAAGCCATCCTCCCAGTGGACCGAGCAGGAGAAACGCGGAGCCGCGGTCTTCCAGCTGAGCTGCGCCCGCTGCCACTATGCCACCACGACCGGTTCCCTGCACGGGCCGGGACTGCAGGCGCTCACCAAGCTGCCCACCATGCCCTCCGGCGCGCCGCCGACCGATGAGCGGCTAACCGCAGTGATTCTGCACGGACGGAACATGATGCCCGCCACGCCGCTCGCCGACGAACAACTGCAGGCCTTGCTTGCCTACCTCCACACGCTATGAACCAGCCCGCTTCCACAGATCCATTGAACGGAAAGCCGCCTCAGCACGGCCTGCTGCTGCTGCCCGGAGTGGCCGCCATCAGTCTGTACCTGCTGGTGCTGGCAGGAGTGATCATCCTGGGCGTGGCCGGGGGAAGGCACTATCCTCCCTTGTTCCTTGTGCTGGCCGCGGCTTTTATGGCGGCCAGCGCAGGCCTGCTGATGCTGCTGCGCTGGGCGTGGGCCCTGGCGCTGGCCGCGGTCTTTCTGCTGACCTGCTACAACCTCTGGATTTTTTCCGGGGAGCATAACCCTGCGGCCCTCATCCAGGGCCTTTTGAACCTTGTGTTCTTCCTCTACCTTGTGCGCGGCGAAGTCCGAGAGAAACTCGTCTGACCCGGAAAAGTCCCTGATGGCGCATGAAGGCCCGACGGCGAGGCCAGACGCTGCGCAACGGCCCCGAAAAGACCCACGCGCTGCGCCGGCACGGATGGGCCCCTCAGAGTGGGATCAAAGGCCGGGGAGGCGGGTTCCCGCGCGATCGAGAAACAACCTCATGCGCAATGCTTCCGTGCGCTGTGCCGCAACCAGGCGCATGTGCCGGTGGATGTGGTCTTCGCAACTGAGTTCCGCGACGCGCGCTTCGTCGGATTCCGCATCGCGCTCCAGACGGGCGATGCGTTCTTCAAGGGAGCGGCGAAACCGAGGGCTGATTTCGAAACTTTCCTGCGCAACCGTACGGGAAAACATGGCGGATACCTCACGGAATGTCGTAGCTGGAATTTTTCTTAAGAACGCTCTCATGTTTTCTAACACTCTGCCGATAAGAGCGATGCGTGGAAATGTGCATCCGGCGGCGGCAGGACGGGACCAAGGTAATCAGGTGTCGCGAAATTGGGCAGCGGCGCGTGGAGGCAGACGGTTTTGAGCCCTCCACGCGCAACGCCGGTCAACGGCGTTGAAGCTGCGGCTCCTGCGCGGGCTCGTTCTGCACGCTGCCTGAGGGATTGACCATGACGGTGACCACGATGGGGGCTTGAAGATCAAAGCTCACCAGCGTTTCGGCGGGGATCTGCACCTGTTGGCCGCGTGTAACGGCATTGATGCCGGCGCCGGTGCCGCCGCCGGCCAGGGCTCCGATGGCCGCGCCTTCACCGCCTCCGGCCAGCGCCCCGATCAGCGCCCCGACTGCAGCGCCGCCGCCGGCCTTTTCAGCCGTGTTTTTGCCGCGGCCCGCGCCTTGTGAATTATAGGTATTGGTCGTCAGTGCGATTTTCTGGTTGTGCGCGGTCAGTTCGGTCAGTTCGACTTCCAGCACCGCATTGCCCTTGAAGTGTCCGGCCTGCTTGGCGTTCACCACGCGGCCCAGCACAGGAACGCCGTGGGGGATGGCCACCAGCCCCTGCTCCACAAGATCGTGCGCCAGCGTGGCATGGAATACGTCGTTGGTCTGGGTGGTTTTGCTGTCGAGCGTTTCAGCCATGCGCACCTGCACCTGCGTTCCGGCGGGGATCACGATCTGACGAGCAACGGGCTGCGCCGGAGGCGGTGGGAGATGAGGCGCGCGCGGCTGCATGGGCGCAGAGGCCACGGGCAGCGCAGGGGCCGGCGGCACCATCGGCTGTGGAGCCGCGTTCTGCGCCTGGCGGCTGCGCCGGGTCTGCGGAACAGGCATCGGAGCGGCCTGGCGCGGCGGCTCGGTCGCGCTGCGCTGCGTGGGCTGCACGGTCAGATTGTTCACCACCGTCTTCACTCCGGGCACGCTGCCGCTGTCGTTGCCGGCCAGCGCCCGCGATGCCTCGTCGCTAACGGTGCCGCTCAAGGTGGCCACGCCGCTTGCGACGCTGACCTGGATCGGCTGATTTGCCAGTGCCTGTTCGCCCTGAATCCTGGCTTGTATGTCGTTGGCGACCTGTTGGTCCGTGCGCTCAGGCGGCTGTGACGCCTGTTGCGTCTTGCAGCCCGAGATGAGGGCCGTCGCGAGGATCAACCCGGCGAATGCTGCCTGCCAGTTTGTTTTGGAATGTATTCCTTGGCCGTTCATGGTCGTTCTCTCCGCTCAAAGCTCCATAGCGGCTGTCCGCCCGAGCCGCCCGCAGGACCGGGCTGCCTGGCGAACGAGCACCGACCTTGAGGCCGGCGTGACTCTGCACCGCTCAGTTATCCGGCGTGGGCGCAAAGTAGCCCCTGCGCACCTGCACCTTCATGCCTTCTCCGCAGGAGACAGCGATGTGCCGGAAGGTGCCGTCCAGTTTGGTGTTGGTTGGCGTGTAGGTGGCTACATACTGCGTACGAAGCTCGTCTTCAATCTGCTCGAAGGCCTCCTGCAGCTTTTTGCCGTTGTTGCCCACGTTGATGACCCTGCCGCCGGTCTCCTGGGCCATTTTATTGGCGGCGGAGTAGCCGCCGTAGCCCATTCCGAAGTTTCCGTAGAAGCCGGTATCGGCAATCAGAATGACGTAAATGATGGCATTGGACCGCTGTGCCGCCGCGATGGCGTCGCCGATCTTGGCGTTGCTGCCTTCGTCTTCGCCGTCGGTCAGGATGATCATGGCCTTTCGGCCCGCCTCCTGGTTGAGCTTGTCGTTGGAAGCCAGGTTGACGGCGTCATAGAGGAGCGTTCCCTTCGGCGTGCCCTGGACCGGCACGGTGCCGCCGCCCAACCCTGGAATTCCCGCCGCTCCGTTGCCTCCGGCGGTGTTGATCTGCGCCTTGTTCATGGCCCGCGCCAGCAGGTGCGGGCTGTTGGTAAAGTCCTGCAGCAGGTCCACGTTCACGTCAAAGGACAACAGAAAGGCCTGATCCTTGGGCTTGAGCACGCGCGACAGAAACTCGCTTCCGGCCTGCTGCTCCAAGGGGAGCACGCGATACTGGCTTCCGGATGTGTCGAGCAGAATTCCCAGGGTCAGGGGCAGGTTGTTTTCCGCCACAAAGCTCTTGAAAGTCTGCGGGACCTTGTCTTCGGTGACATTGCAGTCATTCTTGTTGAGGTGGGGAACGAGGTTGCCGCTCTTGTCCTTGACGGTAAAGAACAGGTCGACGAGGTTGACCTGCACCTTGAAGGTGGCGACGGACTGATCTTCAGGCCCCGGTGCGGGGGCAGTGCTGACCGGCGGCGCATCCGGGGAAGGCGCCAGCTGCGCCCAGGCTGCTGGAGCAAGCAGGGCAGCAGACAGCACGACGGCGGCAAGGGGACGCATACGCATTCTGGTTGAATAGACGGAGCCAAGGGCTCGAAGAGAGCATACCTTACAAGAATGCCGTTGGATAGGCAACCAGCCGGCGGCCCTTGCGTCTGATACTCTGTCGAGTGCAGCCCTTGTGGCTGTTCTCCGGCTGAAGACGGCTTGGTAAGCCGCGAACTGGCTGGACTCGTAATCGGGAGGAACGTATACCTGTGAAGTTCGGTCTAACGGCATCGGCGCTCGCGGCGCTCCTAATTTTGAGTGGAACAAGCAGAGCGGCATCGGCCCAGCAGGCTCCCGCGGTACCCGACGCACCCGCGCCGCAAAGTACTACGCCTCTTACAGATGTGAGCGGTCCGATTACTCCCGGCCTTGGCGCGAATGCGAACTCGGCGCCTGCGGCAAACGGTGCGCCCAGTTCCTCCAGCCAGATGCAGGCTCCCGCGCAGCCTCCCGCGCCGGTGGTCAAAGACCAGATCCAGGCCACTCCGCCTGAGATGCCGCCGCCGCAGGAACTTGGCACAATTTTGAAAGTGAACGTGACGTACGTTGAAGTCCCTGTCACGGTCAAGGATTCAAAAGGCAAGCTCGTGGCCGGTCTCACTTGGCGGGACTTCCGAGTTTTTGAGAATGGCGTTTACGAGCCGCTGAAGCAGTTTTTTGTGGATCCGTTCCCACTGTCGGTCGCTTTTGTGATTGACCAGAGCCTGACCGCGGATGTCATGGAGCGCGTGAATGACTCCCTGGGCGCAATCCAGGGAGCACTGACGCCGTACGACGAGATCGCAATCTTCTCTTACAACAACGGCGCGCAGGAGCGAACCGGCTTTACCGGCGCGCAGAGCAGCCGCGTGCCCGCAGTGCTGGCGCTGACCAAGGAGACCGGACGGGAAGAAATGATTCCGTACAACAGCGGTCCGATGGCCGGCTGCAACGTGCACGTCAACGGCAACTGTGCGGACCCGAATCTGCAACCCGGCCGTTCCACAGGCTCCGGTCCGTTCATCACCATCCCCAAGGAAATTCACACCCTGAATGACGCTATACTTGCGGCCGCCAAGGAGTTATCTACGCGGCCCAAGGGCCGGCGGCGGGTGATCTATGTGATCTCGGACGGCAAGGAGTACGGCAGCAAGGCGACTTATCGCGATGTGCTCCGCTACCTTGAGACAAACAACATTGCCGTATGGGGCACGCTGGTGGGCGACTCGGCGCGGTGGGGTGAAGGGTATATCAGCCGCTTCCACTTGCCTTTCCAGATGTTTGACAACGTGCTGGTCAAGTACACCGTTGCTACTGGCGGAGGGCTGGACGCTGAGCGTGGTCTGAACGGGGTTGAAAAGAGCTACCAGGATATCGCCGAACAGGCGCGCAGCCAGTACACCCTGGTCTATGCAAGCCACGAATCGATCTACGACGGCAAGTTCCGCAGCATCGACGTGCGCGTTGAGCGGCCTGGCCTGGAGGTCTACGCCAAGCATGGCTACTATCCTTCGGCTGAGGAAGTACAATAAGCAGCGACTGCCGCTGAAATGGAAATGCCTGCGCAGACCAGCGCAGGCATTTCCATTTGAAGTCTTGTGTGCATACACCGGACCGTGGCGCTCGGAAGACACCGGGCGTTACGCCGGCGTTTACTTCTGCTCGGTGGGGGTCGGGGTCGTGCTCGGCGGGGGCGCAGGGGCGGCATTTTGCTGCACGTTCGGCGCGGGAGCCGATGGCTCATTGATGCCCTTCAGGCCTTCCTTGAAGCCCTTCAATCCCTCGCCCAACCCTTTGCCCAGTTCGGGAAGCCTTTTAGCTCCGAACAGCAGGAAGGCAACAACGGCCAGAACAATCAGATGCCATGGCTGTAATAGATCGCCCATTTTCCTATCCTCCGCGCGCCACGGGTAACCGGCGCACCGTATCACTGGTTATTGTCGCACAAAGACGGGCCGGCTTGCTGCGCGGGCCTGCGCGGGCGGCACAAGGGGCGCCAGGGTCGTGTGAACATGGCCCTAGTTGACCTGCGCCGGTCTACCCAACCTCTCAGTGACCTTGGCGAAAAAGCTGGGGAGGTCTTCCTCTTCACCCGCGGTCAGGCGCCTGTAGACCTTCATCAGGGGGAACATGCGCGCGCCCCGCACTTCTACTGCAGGAACGGCTGCGACTCCGCCCGGATACGGGGTCAATTCCCAAACGCCGGCATAGCGCCGCCGCAGCACTTCACCCAGGTAGCTTCCCCAGAGCCGCACCTCAAAATCAAGGTCCATCTCGGGGCTTTCGCCGACCTGCACCAGGATTTCATCCAGGGCGTCGATCGACTCCGACGAATAGTCCAGTCTCTGGCGGAATCCAGCAAAGGCAAGCTCCACGGCCGCCTCTGCGTAGCCCTCCATCATGGCTCCCAGGTCCGGGTAAGTGTGCGACTCGAGCCGTTTGCGGATATCACCCATCGCTCTCCAGAGTACATCTTCCGCAGCGCTGCGGCCCATCCCACCAAAGGCTACCCGGTTCTATGGCAGACTAAGTACAAGGTCAGGAGGCTTCCCCACCCATGCGATCGATACGACTTCTGGGATTTTTGGCCGTACTTGCTCTTGGATCGACCATCGCCCGGGCCGCTACGCAGGAGATTTATCCCGCACCCGGGCAGGCCAAGGCCGACCTTGCCGCCGCGCTCAAAACGGCGGCGGCCACCCACAAGCGCATCCTGCTGGACTTCGGCGGCAACTGGTGCGGCGACTGCCACGTGCTCGACATATACCTGCACGACACCACCAACCTGCCAATACTCGAAGCCAATTTTGTAGTGGTTCATATCAACATTGGCCGCATGGACGAGAATCTCGACCTGACCCGGCGGTACGAGATACCGCTGGAGCGGGGCGTGCCCGCCCTGGCCGTCCTGACTGAAAAAGGCAAGCTGCTCTACAGTCAGAAGAATGGCCAGTTTGAAGCCATGACCAGAATACAGTCCAGTGATGTGACGAAGTTTCTGGCGCAGTGGAGGGCGATCAAACCAGGGTGTTCAACGGTTGCGCTAACCTGCTGATCTTGCCGCACTGCTCAGCATCCGTGCCGGCGTTCATGGTGGGCCGCCAATGCTTTCAGCGGGAACCTCAGACGATCAGTGGGCCACCTCAGCCGCGGAGGGCCGCGGGCTGTCGGGAGGTTTCCCGTTTTCATCCAGCTTGCCGAAGATCATCTTGCCGCTGGCGGTCTGCAGCACACTGGTAACGGAAATGTCCACGGTGCGGCCCATCATTTTGCGCGCGTGGTCCACCACAACCATGGTCCCATCATCCAGATACCCGACGCCCTGGTTGAGTTCCTTGCCTTCTTTGAGGATGAGAACCGACATGCGCTCGCCGGGCAGCACAACGGGCTTGAGCGCGTTGGCGAGGTCATTGATATTCAGAACCTCCACGTGGTGGAGGTGCGCAACCTTATTCAGGTTGAAGTCGTTGGTCACGACTTTGGCCTCCCACTTTTTAGCCAGTTCCAGGAGTTTCAGGTCCACCTCGCGGATGGAGGGAAAGTCGTCGGGCACGATCTGCACCTGGATCTTTGCATTGGATTGCATGCGCTGGAGCATGTCCAGGCCGCGGCGGCCGCGCTGACGCTTTGAGCCGTCTGTGGAGTCAGCCACCGTCTGCAGCTCGCGCAACACAAACTCCGGCACCACCATAGTGCCGTCAATGAAGCCGGCCTCGGCAATGTCGGCGATCCGGCCGTCGATGATCACGCTTGTGTCCAGCACCTTGACGGTGCGGCGCGCAGGCCGCTCCCCGCTGAAGATCATGCCGAGCGCTGTGGGGTTGAGCAGGTCGCCCTTGCTGGCGCCGACCAACAGGCCCACATAGGTCATCAGCAGAAGAACGAAGATCTGCAGAACAGCGGATGTGCTCCCTTCCAGCGGAGCGGAGCGCAGCACCAGGCAGAAGAGTGCCGCCCCGAAGATGCCGAGTACGCTGCCTGCCACCGCTCCAATGAGGCGGCGCAGCGTGAGCGCCCGCACCCGCAACTCGAACACAATGACGGCAGCAGCGGCTAACGCGCCCGTGATGGCCCCTGCCAGCCCGCTCATCCCAAAGGGGTGAAGGAAATAGCAAACCCCCGAAAGCACGACTACAAAAAGAAGCCGGATCAGAACAATATCCATAAAAGACTGCCCCCGCCGATGCTGGAAGTTGCACACCGGTGGCTACAGTTGGCGAGTATGCCTACCCGCCCGCAAGGTCGTCAAGAGGGAGACCGCACGTGAGCCGACCATTGTTTCTGTCCGACGAATAAATGTCCGGGCGTACGGACTTGTGCCCGTGAGCAGGCTGCGCTGAGCAAGACTGTCTGGGGAGCCGTAACGAACAAGCGCACCCAGCGCAGTCTGCGGGCCAGGCAGCCTGCATGGGGCTATGATGCGACGGCCAGTTCCGGACTCTGCAGAATGCGGTGGACTCCCTTGCGCGGGCCGCGTTTGCGCGCACTCATGATCTTCACCCGTTCCAGAAGATCCTGAGAGGTACAATTCTTCCTGGCCAGCAGCGCATCGGCAGCGTGGGGCTGCCCGTTGATCTTCTGAGGATCGCAGAGCAAGATCATCGGTACGTGAGATGACATGCTCTTGAGCTGGCGCAAAAGCTGGTCCCCGCTTGCCTGTGCCACGGTTCCATCTGCCAACACCAGGTCGACAAGATGACTGGCAAACATGTCGACGGCGTCTCTGGAGTTGCTTGCCGAGAGCACACGATACCCATTGGTCGAGAGCATAAAGCTCATGACGGAAAGTTCCTGCTCATTGTCGTTGACGCAAAGAATGATTTTTTTGGGCCTCATGACTGAATTAGGTGCTCCTGATCTTTCTGTGTTCTTCACTCGATTGGCGCGCAATGCCCCGCGTCCGCTCTCCGGCGGTCTGGGATCGACAGAACGTTGCGCCTAAAAATCAGCGGTGAGACAGTCTTGACCCGGCTGAACCCGCTCTCGCGTGCGTGTTGCCCTTGCGCGGTCCTGGCAGAACGCGCACAAAGGCACCCAGCATGGCGATACTGCTACCAGGGCAAGAATGCGTTGCCGGAAGGCAGTGAAAATCGCGCTGCCAACCAGTAAATCCGGTGGAACCACCGATTGATTTGTTTCAGTTCTTGCAAAGAGTAAGAGTTGCAAGGGTGGTTGGGAAGAGGGAAAGACAGGCGAAGAAAAGTCTGTAAACGAGCAGCCATGCAGTGGAAAACAGATAGGCCCAACGTGGAACGGGATTTGCACTGTTAAAACTCTGTTGAAAGCGTGTGTATTACGGCAGGAAAAGCTGTCCCTTTGCAACAAGAACGGTGCTGCCGGCCACACGCACATTCGCAACCCTGCCCGAAGCCACGGCGCCGTGGGCAACAAGATAGCTGATGGCGCATCCCGCCGCCGATCCAGTGGCTGGATTCTCGCCGCCGTAGAACTGCATTCGAGCACGGTAGGCGCGCGTCTGGCTGCCGGCTGGGCCCAGCACATAAAGCCAACGGGCCCCGCGCGCGCGAAGCCATGGTATAAGGTCGTGCTGGTTCACATTGAGCCGCGCCAATGACGACGGCCAGCGGATTGCCCGCGAGATCCTTGTCGGTGAAGACGTCAACAATCAGGTAGTCCATCTGCGAAGAGCCGAGGGGCGCGATAGTCAACATACCCCAATTATCGGGCCACTCGGCGCTAGAGTGTGCGAGCCGCGAGTGCGGCAGATCGCTTTACAGGAAGACGACCTGCTTGGACTCGCTAATCATCTGGATGAACGATCCTACGCCGACGTAGTCAATGCCGGGATAGTCGATCATCTCTTCTTCCTTGAATCCCATGACGCCCATGGACATCTCGCAGACGTGGATGCGCACGCCAAACTCCGCAGCTTCCTTCATCAATTGCTCCAGCGACTTTACCCCGTGGGCTTTCATTACGGAGCGAATCATCTTTGGTCCGATGCCGGCCATCTGCATCTTTGAGAGAGGCAGCGCTTGGGAGCTGCGCGGGAGCATCCAGCCGAACATCTTGTCGAGAAATCCCTTGCGCGCGGATTTCTTTGGATCTCGGAGCGCGGCAGTGGCCCAGAAGGTAAAGAACATATCCACCTGGATGTCATAGGCGACGGCGCCGAGCGCGATGATGAAGGCGGCGATCGTGGTGTCGAGGTTGCCGCTCATCACACCGATGGAGAGCCTGTCATTGCCCGCGGACTTCTCAAGCGCATCGACACGCTCGGTCAACTGCCTGATGGTTTCGTGGAGTTGGAGTTCCTCAGTTGAGGTCGTCATAGCTGGATATCCTTTCGAGAACGAAGTTGCCCTGTCATATCTCCGCTCCGACAGAGGCGGTGAGCCTGGCAGGGGCGCGACGCCACGCAAACAGCACAAGCGCGAATGTCCGGTAGAGCACATGGGCAAACTTGGTAAGAGGCAACATCGCGACCAGGTCCATGGCCAGCACCACATGCGTAAAGAAGATGGCATGGCCGAAAGTGGACGGCGAAGGAAGATAGACCACCACTTCACAAAGAATGCCGGTGACGACTGTGACCGTGAGCAGGATGGGGAAGAACCAGTCGGCAAAGCTGCTCTTTGTATAGGGTGTCTGCTTGCCCTGAGCGCGGCGCAGCAGAACGATGCTGAGGCCATAGAGGCAAACAATTCCGCCGACCAGGCCGAGGATGCGCATGGGATACCACGGCGGGGCGGGAGAGCCGATGGGCTTGAGCATGAAGTCGAGCGTGGTGGCCAGCAGCATAGCCAGGAAGCCGCCCATCACGGTGGCATGCACGACCCAGGGACGCTGATGCCAGGGCTCTTGCAGGGCAGGCGGAGACTGCTGTTCGCGGTCGCACTCGCGGAAGCGGCGATGCGTCAACGCATCTGAGAGTGCGGTGAAGACTGCACCGGGCAATGCTGTGAAGGGAAGCGCGACCCCTTCACCGCGGCGCTGGGTCCAGAAGCGCACGCCCATGGATGCGACTCCACAAAATGCGCTCAGCCCGACGACCGCAAAGAGGATGATGCCCATGTCATGAATCCACTGGCCGGGCAGAAAGCTGAACAGAGGCAGTTGAGGGCCGGCCGGATTCATTTTGCTGAGGAGCAGTGCGGAAAAAACGGCTGAGAACGCGGCGAAGATGAGCAAGTTGCCGATCGCGGAGCGATTGGCAAGTGCGGCGAGTCCCGTGAAGTCGTAGCGGCCAATGGCATAGCTGCGCGCGGCGGCCATGAATTCCGCGGGGTCGGCCTTGCGCGGGCAGGTCTGCGTACACTCACCACACGCATAGCAGCGCCAGAGATCTTCGCTGGCCAGTAACTCCTGCTCCATGCCGACCTGGGCCATGCGGATCATGCGCCGCGGGAACCCGGCTGAGTCCGCCGCAAGGGGACAGACGGCGGTGCAGTTGCCGCAGTTGAAGCAGGCGCTTACGTCCAGTGTGCCGCCCGCACCGTGCTGCTTGATTTTGCGCAACAGGTTTACATCCACAACGCGTGCCATAACAGAACCTCTCCTGGTGCTAGTGACCGGCTTTAGCCTTTTCCTCATAGGCGGCGAGAGCATAGAGCGGGTAGTCGCCGTCCTCGCCCGATTCAACGACCTTGCCGTATTTGCGCATGCCCGTAACGTGCCAGAGCGCCTCGTCGGAAGGCATGTCGAGCGCAGCAGCAATCTGCGGAATGGTGGCGGGCTGCGCTTCAAGATGCCTGTGTATCGCCTTGCGCGCGGCGATCAAATGCTTCTGCGCCTGCCGCTTCTGCTCGCTGATGCCGCCGAGACTCGCGCGCAGCGCAGCCAGCGCCTGCTTCTGCTCGGGTGTAAGTGTCTTCATCGCCATGGGCTATTTCCTTTCTGCCGCAGCGGGCCTTGCTAGTGAATGCTGACTAACTCGGAACCGCATTCCCGGCCTGGAATGTCAGCCGCGATTCCATCGACCATGGCGTCGAACTGGTCGATTCGCCAACCGTTCAGGTCGATGGCGCGGTGCGGGCAGACGGCCACACAGGCGCCGCAACCGGCGCAGAGACCGGCATTGACCTGCGCACGCTCCACCCATTCGCCGTCGACTTCCATCTGCACTATCTGCAGCGCACCCTCGTAGTCGCACTGCGTCACGCACTGCGCTTCTCCAGTGCAGCGCGTGAGATCGACCGCAGCGACGTACGGATTGAGTTCAACGCTCTCGGTCGCAAACATGGACGCGGCTTTGACAGCAGCGGCGCCGGCGGCGGCGAGCGTCTCCTGAATGTTCATGGGACCCTGTGCTGTGCCTGCCAGCAGCACGCCGTTCACTGCCACTTCAACGGGTCGTAGTTTGGGGTGAACTTCCTGGAGGAAGCCATCCTCGCCGATGGCGAGCTTCATTTGCTCAATGAGGTCCTGGATCTGGCCGGGGATCATGCCGGTACCGAGCACGAGCATGTCGACGCCGACCGTTAGTTCCTGGCCCCAGGTCAGCGCGTCCTTCACGGTGATGGAGAGAGCGCCATCCTTGGCGCGGCCGGCAGGGGTAATTTCTACACGCGGCGGTTCTTCGCCGTTATAGCGAAAGAAGACCACGCCCGCGCGACTGGCCTGCGCGTAGTAGTCCTCTTCCCCACGGCCATAGGTGCGGATGTCCTGGTTGAAGTCAAAGACGCCAATCTGCGGAAAGCGCGTGCGCACAGCAAGGGCCTGTTGAAGGATGGTGGTGCAACAGGTACGCGAGCAGTAGCTGTTGAGCCTGCCATCGGTGGAAGGCTCGTGGACTCCATCAAGCTGGCGGCTGCCGACGCAGTGCAGGAATGCGATGTTGCGTACATTCTTTTCTTTGTAGACCAGGCGCTTTGCGTCGTGGCTGATGCTGCGCATCAGTTGGACAAACTCCGGCAGGGTGAGGACGGTTGGCTCGGTGCGATAGAGAAATTCGCCATCCTGCGGGATGTAAGGGCGAAAGCCTGTTGCCATGATGATGGCGCCCACAACCGCGTTGAGCTTTTGCGTCGCGCCATTGGCACCGGACTGCGATTCAACCGCTACTTTGAAGTTGCCGATAAAGCCGCTGACTGTCTTGACTTTGCTGGAGAGCAGGACTTCGATGTTGGGATTGCGCCCCACTGCATTCACCAGGTCGGCGACGAGTTCTTCGGCGGCGCGCTCGCTCGGATACACGCGACCCCATTGATTGAGGTGCCCGCCGAGCTTGTCCGCGATTTCGACGAGGAGCACTTTGATCCCGCGACCGGCAAGGTCCGACGCGGCCTTCAAACCGGCGATACCGCCACCGATGACGAGTGCACGGCGATGATTGGGCAGCTTGATCTGATCAAGCGGAGCAACATGGCGCAGCTTGCCGATCGCAGCGGAGATCATGCGAATTGCTTTGGAAGTTGCTCCCGCGGGATCGTGCCGGTGTGCCCAGGAGACCTGTTCGCGGATGTTCACATGCTCGTAGAGATAGGGATTCATGCCGCCGCGCGCAACCGCGCCGCGAAAGGTCTGCTCGTGCAGAAACGGTGTGCAGGAGGCGACCACCACGCGGTCCAGATTCTCATACAGGATGTCGTCGCTGATGGTGTGCTGGCCGGGGTCGGAGCAGACAAAGGTGTGCACCTTCGCGGTGGCTACTCCAGGAATCAGGCGCACAGTCTCCGCCACGCGCTCTACATCGACTACATCGGAAATATTGCCTCCGCAGCGGCAGATATAGACACCGATCCTGAGCGACGGGGAATCTTCCTGATGCTGCTGCGCGGCAATGGCTGCGCTCGGCGACGCGTCCGCCTGACGCCGGGCTAGTTCGATCTGCTTCCGCACGTACGCTTCTTCGTCGCGTCCGGGCTCACCGCACTCCAGCTCAACCGGCTCGTCTTCGTGCTGCCCCTGATGATCGTTTTGATAGCTCATGACTTCCCTCGTGAAAGTCGTCTTGTGCCTGTGCCGCTAAACGGCAACGAGCGCGGATCGTTTCTGGTACAGGTACTGGCTGGCCTGCATGGCCGCCGAACCCGCCTCGGCAATGGTGTCGACAATATCCTTGGGGCCTGCCGCAGTGCCTGCTACAAAGATGCCCGGCGCCGTGGTTGCCGTGGGTGCGGTGAGCGCGGGCGTGGCAACAAAGCCATCGCTCGCGCAAGCCACCGGAGTGGAATCCGCGGGCATCCATCCGGGAATCATGCCTTGCGCAAGGACGACGAGATCGTGGCGGCGTGGCTCCATTGGCGTCTCGGCATTCTCAGTGCTCTCGACCTGCACCGCGAGATCGCCGCCGTCCACAGGGTGGATGCGGGCTACCTTGCCGCGCACGAAGTTGATGCCCATGGCCTTGGCATTTTGGTAGAACTGCTCATAACCCTTGCCGAAGGCGCGAATGTCCATGTAGTAGATGGTGATGTCGGCCAGTGGCAGGGCGCCGGAGAGCAGCATGGCCTGCTTGATGGAGTACATGCAGCAGACGCGCGAGCAGTAGGGGACGCCGATGGATTCGTCGCGCGAACCGGCGCACTGCACAAAGGCGATGGAGGAGGGCATCTTCCCGTCGGAGGGACGGAGCACGCGGCCGTATGGGCCGTGAGGAGCGAGGAGGCGCTCCAGCGTGATCGGCGCAATGATATTGCGGCTGCGGTGTGCGTTGAATTGCGGCTTTACGGTCACTGCGTTTAGCTGAAAGCCGGATGCCACGATCACGGCATCGGTGCGAATGGTGAGATGACGCGGCTGCTGATCGAACTCAATCGCGCCGGTGGGGCAGACGCGGGCACACGTGCCACAGGTGCCGCAATGCGCGGCATCGAGCACGGCCTTCTGCGGGATGGCATTGGTGAAGGGCACGGCGATGGCCCGCACCGCGCCGAGGCCTTCTTCAAACGGATCAGGGTATTCAGTGTCGCAGGCGTACTCGCACAGCCGACAACCGATGCACTTGTCAAAGTTCACGTAGGTGGGTTTCTGCAACAGGCGCACTTGATGCGCGCCGTCCCTGGACTCGATTGCCTCGACCTCAGTGTTGGTAAGGATCTGTATATTCGGATGGTGCGCAGCCGCGGACATCTTGGGCGTGGTGATGCAGCTTGCGCAATCCAGAGTGGGATAAACCTTGCTGAGCGCGATCATGTGGCCGCCGATGCTGGACTGGCGCTCGACGACGAGCACCTGCAAGCCCTGATCGGCGAGGTCGAGCGCGGATTGCAGGCCCGCGATGCCGCCTCCGACAATCAGCGCATCCGGCGTGTAGTTGGAATCGATTTGCGTGTTCATCGCAAGCCTCCCTGCAGGGCGGGGACGAGCTCACGGGAGCGGGCGGAAGCCTGAAGACGCTCAACCGACGCGCGCCGTAACTGCTCGGCCAGTTGCCGGTCTACCGGGCCAAGGCGGTGGAGGTTGTCGCTCATCATGGCGACCTCCTTGAGGAACGCCTTGATGCACACGGTGCAAATAGCGGTGAGGCGGATACGCTCAATCTCCAACCCACCCGCGTTCATCCGCGAGGTGAGTTGATCAATACGCGCAGCCAGCCGGTCATAGGCGCCGTGGTAGGGACAGTCGGAGCCGCAGGCGGCGATGAGGATGCCGTCGATACCCCGGCTGTAACTGCGCAGAAAGAAGTCTTCCGGAAAGAGCACCGGCGACATCACGCGGAGAATGTAAACGTTGGAGGGATATTCCTGATGGGCCTTGCCAACCGCATCAGCCCCCGGATAGGCGCACTTCTCCGTTGCCAGGACAAGAATCTTTGGAACGAAGGGGTTGCTCATACAGCACCTCATGCATCCATTGCTTCCACCGCGGGGCATGGATCTCCCGCCGGCTTTTTCCAGCCGCATCATCCTCATGCAGATTGGCGAGGAGTCTTACTTTTTGCGACGCACCATCAGACGATCGTGGCCCTCAGCTTCAATGACGCCAAGAAACTCATGGCCCACTTTGCCGGACCATGCGGCGATATCTTTCCGCGAGCCTTTGTCGTTGGATTTGATCTCGATGATCTGGCCAACCTTGACCGCGCCAATGCCTTTCTTGGCTTCAAGCAGCGGGCCGGGGCAGGCGGTTCCCCGCGCGTCAATGACTTTGTCGGCAGTGATAGTTGCTACGGCTTCGCTCATTCATGAACTCCGATATGCAATGCGCGTCGGCGAGTGATCGCTCTCACGTGGGCTGAAAAACGGTGTGGGATCTGCGATGCGATGTGCGTTCCGATGCGCGCGCCGCATTCTCTCGCAATTGCTCCAGCAGTGCCTGGCGAATCAATATTGCGGCCTCAACAAATCTCGGATCGGCGAGATGGTAGTACACGCTCTGCGCGTGTTTCTCAGCGATCACGGCGCCGCGATCTCGCATGAGGCGCAGATGCTGCGATGCATTGGTGATGGAGATGCCGGCTTCGGCAGCAATCTCTGTGACGGTCTTGGGTTCCTTCTGCAGTGCGCAAAAGATCCGCATCCGCTTGGTGTGCGCAAAGGTGGCAAAGAAGTCGCCCATCAATTCGCACGACGCATCGCTCATGGCGTGTTTCATCCGGCTTCCTTCCCGCGGTCTTATCTGCGTAGTTGCGTAATTCTGCAACTAGGTCAAGTCTATGGTGAGGCCATTTTCCGCTCCGTGACAGCAGTCACATGCATGTGTGTTTCCGGGCACGGAGCGCCAAGGAAGCGCGGCGAGAGTCACGCCACAAAGGATGCGTACTCTCCAACATAAGCAGTGCAGGGGCGGCCAGCATTTTGCAATCGGTGTTAGGGCGAGCGGGCAACCCATGTCCTGGTATGCATCAAGACGCACCATGGCCGGCGAGGAGCCTGGCCGCCCGTGGACCAGCGAAGGCCATCGTCCATTCCGCGGCATCTCAGGTGCACGGCATAAGTGGAACTCCACTGCGCTGAGGTCGGAGAGTGCTTTATGCCGTGCCGCAACACGGCATGATGTTTTAAACACTGACCGATTTCGTGTTTCGCAGCAGGCGGGCAGAAGACAGCAATGGCCAAGAACCGGAACGGCATCAGAGGTGCGTTTCCTGAGCTGGACCAACCAATCAGATCGACATGACCCCGGAATGATCGTTGCGGTAGGGTTGAAGAGTGACCAAGCTATCTTATCTTCACGGGAATCACAGTGAACTCAAGCTCGGCCTCGTTGGCGCCGGAATTCAGGCGTCGCTCACTCCAGCAATGCACGAGCGGGAGGCTGCGGAACACGGCCTGACGTGCAGGTACCAACTGATCGACCTTGACGCTCTTGGATTAGAGGCCGACGCGCTGCCGGAGATTCTTGACGAAGCCGAGAGCGCGGGTCTGGCCGGCTTGAACATCACGCATCCCTGCAAGCAGTCGATTCTTCCGCTCTTGACCGACCTTTCAGCGGATGCACGCATGATCGGTGCTGTGAATACGGTGGTGTTCTGCGATGGAAGGCGACTGGGCCACAATACGGACTGGCTTGGTTTTCGCGAAAGCTTTCTCCATGGCATGGGGGGCGTATCTCTTGAGCGCGTGGTGCAACTGGGAGCGGGTGGCGGGGGTGCGGCGACAGCCTACGCGCTGATGAAGATGGGCGCGGAGCATCTCGACCTCGTCGATCTCGATCATCGCCGCTGCCAGACGCTGGTCGATCGCTACAGCGCGATCTTCGGCCCCGGCCGGATCAGCGCGGCCACGGACATCGAGGCCAGCCTGGCCGCGGCGGATGGCCTGGTTCACGCGACGCCCAGCGGCATGAAGAGCCATCCGGGCCTCCCACTCCCCGGCGCTCTGCTGCGCGGCAGCCTCTGGGTTGCGGAGATCGTCTATTTTCCGCTGGAGACTGAGTTGCTGCGCGCGGCACGTGCCGCAGGTTGCCGCCGGCTCGACGGCAGCGGAATGGCGATTCACCAGGCGATTGAAGCCTTCCGTCTCTTCACCGGATTGGACGCGGACCCCACGCGCATGCGGCGGCACTTCCTGGCCCAACTGCGGACGTGAGAAATGCCTCTCCTCAGGGCCCGGCGAACCTGTCATCGAGTGCGGCGAGCAGTTCATTTAACCTTAGAGAACCATGTCGGCAACGAATTCCTGCGCACGATGACAGCGACCGGACACAAGACTCGTCGCGTCTCAACGGCCGGCGCAGACCCAGCTGAGACCCGCGGCAACGATGGCCGACGATGGACGCGTGTTTCCCTGCAGGTGGTGGGGTTGTGTTTCGTCATCAACGCCGTGGACGGCATGAACGTCTTTCTCATGTCCTACCTGGCCCCGTCCATTACCAGTGACTGGGCCCTGTCGCCAACGACTCTCGGAGAAATCTTCGGCGCCGCGCTGGTCGGCATGGCCATCGGCGGATTGATCATTGCGCCCCTCGGCGACCGCTACGGCAGACGGCCCCTGATCCTGGCATCGCTGCTGATGATGTCGGCCGGGATGGTTTTGAGCGGATTTTCCCCCGGCGTTGTTGTCCTGCTTCTGGCGCGTGTGCTCGTCGGCATGGGGATCGGAACGGTTCTGGCGTGCATGACGGCATTGGTGGCGGAGTTTGCGCCCCCGCACAGGCGTAATTTTTCCGTCGGGCTGCTGCAGGGTGGGTACCCCATCGGCGCCACTGCCACGGGCTTTGTCACTGCGTGGGCGCTCGTCCATCACTCATGGCGCAGCATCCTGCTGTTCTCCGGTTTCGGCTCGCTGGTGTTGTTCCCCATAGGTCTTCTTCTGCTACCGGAGTCGGTTGCTTTTCTGGAGCACCTGCGCGACGGCGGATCGCTCGAGCCGCTGGACTATACGAATCACCCACTGGACGAGCCCTCTCTGGAGGCCTCGCCTTCCAGAAGGTCTCCGGCACGCGAGAAACATGCTCTGTCCGAGCTTCTTGGCAAGAGTCTGCGTCACGATACTTTGCTGTTGTGGTCTGCCATCTTCTTCGGCTACATGGTTCTTTACTCCATCGTGAGCTGGATACCGAAGCTGGCCATCGATGCAGGGCTGGATCCAAAGTCGGGGATTTATGCCGGCGCTGTTTACAATGCGGGGGCATTCGCCGGAACAATCGTTCTGGCTCGCATGTCAGACTCCGCCCGGTTGAAGCTGCTTATTGCGATCTTCCTGCTGGCCGCGGCCGGGCTGCTGATCATCTTCGGCGGAGTGACCATGCCGGTGGATGCCGTGCTGGCGACTTCATTCGCGATCGGCGTAACCCTGCAGGGCGGGTTCAACGGTATCTACCCGCTTGCGACCTGTGTTTATCCGGTCAAGGTGCGCAGTTCCGGCCTTGGATGGGCGATGGGCCTGGGCCGCGCCGGCGCGGTGATGGGCCCTATGCTGGCGGGGATCATTCTGTCGCTGCACGCGCCGCTGATTATCCTTTTCCTTACCCTCGCAGTCGCCCTGGTCATCGCGTCTCTAAGTGCGGCATCCATCCGGCAGACCAGTCAGCTATTGCCATAGACCGGTATTGCGGCTCCGTGAATTGTGCTGGCCATCGCGCTGCACAGGAACAGGATGACCTGCGCGATCTCGTCAGGCTTGGGCCAGGCAGCAAAGTCTGCGCTCGGCATTGCATTTCGGTTTGCCTGCGTATCGATGATGCTTGGCAAAATGGAGTTGACTCTGACCCCGGTCCCCTTCGTATCCGCAGCAAGCGAATCAATGAGCGCCACTGCCGCGGCCTTGGAAGCCGCATATGCGGCCGCGCCTGCACCGTGATCAAACGCTGCCTTTGCCGCGACGTTGACAAAGGATCCCCGGCCCTGCTTCAACATTGCCGGCAGGACGGCACGCGCCAAGGTGAATCCCGAGCGCAGGTTGAGCGACAGCATTGTGTCGAGAACTTTTGTCTCCAGGTCCCACAGTTTAATCCCGCCTGCGTAGCCGCCTATTGTATTGACAACGGCGTCCAGCCTGCCGTGCCGGGCTAGCACGCTGGAGACGACGGCAGCCGCAGCTGATTCGTCGGTGACATCGACGCGGTGGCCTTCGAGCGCTGATGCATGATGGGTCGCGGCACTTCTCAACGCGGCATACTCTTCCTCCTTGCGATAGGTAACCGCTACGAGAGCGCCTTCGCCCAGAAATGCGAGGCTCACCGCTTTGCCCAGGCCGCCCGTGCCGCCCGCCACCA
The DNA here is from genome assembly GCA_021836865.1 of Acidobacteriota bacterium. Taxonomy (GTDB): domain Bacteria; phylum Acidobacteriota; class Terriglobia; order Terriglobales; family Acidobacteriaceae; genus Telmatobacter. Next base: position 3,922 of record JAKBHH010000057.1, on the reverse strand, counting down.
GCACAACCTTACCGGAAAAGTCTATGTTCATAGTGCCTCCACTCAGTACGAGAACTCCACATCTTTGCGGTTGAATCGATACTGCGCCACTCGGGCAAACCACTATGCGTTGTGGTGCGCGCGAATGTTCGCCCCGTGCTCTGAGAAATGCTAGCAGCCCGGCGTGCATCCGATCAGCAAGTGCGGCGCACCTTCGGTCTGGCGCCACAGGAGTTCCTTAATCCGGGGCTGGGTTGAGACGTTTGCAGGATCTGTCACAGCGGGCTGCCGGTGAGTAAGCAAAGACGATGTTTGCCCGTGCCGGGAAGTAGCCTGTCCTGACACTCCAACAGGGCGATGGGCTCTGGGCCCATCACGTCCGGGAGAGTGGGAACTTCTCCCCGGGAGTGTCTGTGTAATTGGAGTGGTGGCCAGGGACGCTACTGAAAAGTCGTGTCAATTGCCGAAAATACGCTGAAATTGCAATATATATGCTCTGAAGTTGCCCCCACAGTTGCCCCCACTTTCCCGAGGTCGTAGCATCCATTCCTGCCCTGACATTTGCGACGGGCTTTCTGCGTTTGAGTGGTCGGCGCGTAAGAACAGGCAGAGTTGCCGGAGTTTCTCTTCTCAGGAATCAAATTGACGACCTGCGATCCTAGCATCTAACAGGGGGCTCGTCGCCTATCCAGGAGGGGGAAAATGAATCGTAAAATGTAGACAATGGCGCGGGAGGCAACCCTTTATCAGTGGGCTCAAATACGCAACACCCTTGCGCACGAGTTGTTCTGGCGACATCTTGACATCGGCCAAGAGGTATCCCGGGGAAGTTTCGTCTTCGGGTGCGTATCCAAGACCTTCGATCATCCCATATCCGCCGTAGCCGATCGATTTGAGTGCCGCAAGAAGAGTGGCAAAGTCGACATGTCCCTCAGCCAAAAGACCACGGTCGTTCTCACTCGCGTGGACGTGCTTCAAGTAGGGTCCCAGCGAGAAGATTGCGTCGACAATATTTCGCTTTTCGATGTTGGCATGGTAGGTATCGATGGAAACGCCAATGCGCGAATGGCCGACATCTTCGCAAAATTGTCGCGCCTTGGCTGCGGTCCTTAGGAAGAGCATCTCCGACCGACTCACAGGTTCGATCGAGAGCGTTATCTGTTCTGTGTCGAGCACCTCGCCTAGCGACAGCAATGCTTCCACGGCCCAGGCCGATTGGTCGCGAGTAGGCCGGTGCGGAGGGAGATAGCCAATGGGCGCATAGAGGGGTCCGCCGATGAGTGTTGCTCCACAGGCGGTTGCTGTTTCAACGCAGCGGACGAGGTGCTGCCGGGATCTTTGCCTCACTGCGGCGTCCGGACTGACGGGGTTTAGCCTGCGGGCAGAATGGCGCAGATCGTGCACTCCAATCCGCTCGATTCGAACGCGCGGCGGACCTCCACGACAGGCAGAATTACAGGCTCAAACATAGAGATTTCGAAGCCGTCCAGCCCCATTTCTTTGATCTTCGGCAGCATATCGAGTTGAGCCCGCCCTAGCCTTGTTGTCCAAGCAAATACGCTGACACCAATCTTCACCGAGTTACTCCCTCCCCCGTTCTTTCCATGCGGGCAATTGTCATGATCTCCATGATGGCGCCGTCTCCTCTACTTCCGACAGCTACACCATCGCTGTTCCCGAGAGTCGGATAGATTCTGGTAGCAAACGCTGCCCGCCTATCTAAGAAAACCTCCAAGACCGAGACGTCGAGGAAGACGTTAAGTTCGAGAATGCCATCCTGATCTGGGAAATAGGTTGACTCCTGGATGTCTCGTTTCACCATCGGATCGAGGCTCGAACGGCTTCTGTCCAGCACCAATTTGCCAATCTCCCATTCATAGTGGATATCGGTTTGCTCCCGGCCATCCGATGAGGATCGCACGCGCAGGGTGACAGAGCGTGAGTCTCCACGCTTGAAGACGGTGCGGATGTTGAGGCACCGCCCTGTGCCATCTGCAATCCACTTCATCGCTCCATCAGTGAGAGCTATGTTGGACAATGAGGCCTGCGGCTTGCTCCATTGCTCTACGCCTTCAAAAGCGGTTTGGTGCACGCGGCCGTGCGCGTCAACCGTAACAATTCTCGGAAGCGAATAGAGATGGGCCCACCCGGCCCGCCAGCATTCCTTGGGGCTTCTTTCGTCAGGAATGATTCCCATCGTGATCGTGCGTCCGTCCTCTAGGGCGTGCGGCGTCGGGCTCAGCAGATGGTTGAACAATTCCAGGCGCTGCGGACACATGGTGCGCGGGGTAAAGGTCTCGTCTTTCCAAGTCCCTACCCAATATGACTCTCTGCCGGGCACTTCGCACACAAAGAGCGCGTGCAGATCTCCGAGCTTAACGAAGTTTGGCATCTCCCAGAACACTCCGGAAGTGTCGCGGTCCCCAATCAGCAGTGGTTTACGGTACTCCCAGGAAACGAGGTCTTTGGACCGATACAGCAGTGCGGTGCCTCCTACATCCTTGATTGCTGATCCGACTATGAGGTAGTACGTGTCGCCTTCGCGCCACGCAAACGGGTCGCGAAACTCCGCACAGCCCATGCCTTGTGGAGGCTGCGGGATGATGGGGTTGGCAGGATGTTTTGCGAAGTGAATTCCGTCGCCACTCTGCGCGAGACAGATACCCGCGCGTGACCCATTGCCGCCCGTGTAGATGAGGGTCAGTTTCCCGTTATGATCGATCACGCTGCCTGACCAGCAGCCTTCAGAGTCCGGACCCGGCTCGGGAGTCAGAGCAACAGGCATTTCGGTCCATCGATAGAGATCGGGACTCGTCATGTGGCCCCAGCTGATATGTCCCCAGTAAGGCCCATTCGGATTCTTCTGGTAGAAGAGGTGGTATTGCCCCCCCCAATGGATAAGACCGTGCGGCTCGTTCGTCCAGGCCCGCGGCGGCAATGCATGATAGATCGGCCGTTGGGGATCGTCGGAGCACCACTGTCCGTTGATCTGCAGATCCGGTGAGCTATCCGGCTTTGATCGTTTCATAATGTCGGAAATAGACTCAGCAGAAAGTTGCGCGTCGAACACACACACGTCTCGAAGCAAGCCGTTGAGCACACCTGATGGGAAAACTTCCGCAATCACGGGGCAATCCGGAGACCTGCCCAATGTGACGTTTGTGATCTCATCAAATCTCTGCTCGCCGCCCGAAATCAGGAGATGGCCTGCCTGCGAACCATTCACGTAGAGACTCATACCAGAACTTCCCTTGCTTGCGGCAAGATGTAGCCACCTTGACCTGCGAATCGCTTGTGCTGATCTGCAGACAGCCGCTTGAGCGCCGCGACCCACTCCGAATTGAATGAAACCCCATCGGTCAATCGAGAAGGAGAGATCTGCACCGGGGACATTCCCGATCTGCACAATAGCAGCTTCATTCACGGGATAGGACTCAAGCGCTAGCCAAGCTGAGATGGTTACGGCTCCTGTGCTGAGTGAGAGTTGCTTCGTGGCATGATCAATCCATACAGAATAACCGTCCAACCTGAGCGCGCGATCACGGCCCTTCCCTACCCAGATCGCGTGCCCGGTGCGAGATACAATAGGGTCATCGGTTCCACTAACGCTCTCTCGAGCGTCATCACCCTGTTCTTCGAGTTTCCAACACAGCATCTGAGCACTGCCGCTCTGTGCTCGTATCCAACTTGGAACCAGCAGTCCAGCAGTCCCCATCAGCAAGAATCTTCGGCTCAGATTGACCTCGGCACTTTCCGTCATTTGCTCAAAACCTCAACTTGTTTCACTTATCTGCCAATCATCGTCCCTTGCGCCTTCACCAGCCTGCGCTGCAACTCTTCGAGGGTCTGGCCTTTGGTCTCCGGGTAGACGAACAACACCACCAGGAACTGCACCGCGGTCATTATGGCGAAGAACGTGAACGGCGCGCTGCGGCCAAGGCTG
>JAKBHH010000155.1 GCA_021836865.1 Acidobacteriota bacterium | reverse complement strand
GCTCGGATGCGAGCGTTTAAGGAGATGACGATGCATACTGAGACAGCAATCATACTTATCATCTCGGTATTTTTACTGGGTTATCTGGTCTATGCACTTTTACAGCCGGAGAAATTTTAACCATGACATCGAATGGATGGTTTCAGATCGGTCTTTTCTTTGCGCTGATTCTCCTGATCGCGCACCCGCTGGGTGTTTATATGGCGAACGTGTTCGAGCGCCGCAAAACGTTTCTCGACCCAGTCCTTGGGCCGATCGAACGGACGATTTACAAGCTCACCGGCGTTGAAGCGGACAAGGAGATGCAATGGACCGCCTACGCGATTGCGATGCTCCTGTTCAGCGCCGTCTCCATGCTGGTGCTATATCTGATCGAGCGAGTCCAGTCCTGGCTGCCCTGGAATCCGCAACATCTCCCGGGGGTGCCCGCTGCTCTGGCGCTGAATACGGCCGCATCGTTCACTTCAAATACCAACTGGCAGTCCTACGTGCCGGAAACGACGATGAGCTATCTGACGCAGATGGCCGGGCTCGCATACCATAACTTTACTTCCTCCGCCGTCGGCATCGCGCTTGCAATTGCATTTGTTCGTGGCATCTGCCGTAAAGAAAAGAACACGCTGGGAAATTTCTGGGTCGATGTAACACGCGCCATCTTATGGGTGCTGCTGCCCATCTGCATTGTGTTCGCGTTGGTCCTTGTTTCGCAGGGCGTGGTGCAGAACCTTCGCCCCTATGACACAGCGCACCTGATACAGGCGCAACAGATCACTGCACCGGACAGCAGCGGTAAGTCCGTCACGCAAACGATCACTACGCAAACCATCGCACAAGGTCCAGTTGCTTCGCAGGAAGCCATCAAAATGCTGGGCACCAATGGTGGTGGCTTCTTCAACGCCAATAGCGCGCATCCATTTGAAAATCCCACACCGTTTTCCAATCTGCTTGAGATGCTGGCCATCTTTGCGATTCCAGCCGGACTCACGGTCACTCTAGGTCGCATGACCGGCTCACCTCGCCACGGGTGGGCAGTCTTCGCAGCCATGGGAATTCTGTTTGCCGCGGGCGTAACCACCGCGTATTGGGCGGAAGCGCAAGGAAATCCGCTGATGCATGGCGTCAACCAGCATGTATCGGCGACGCAGGCCGGCGGCAACATGGAAGGTAAAGAGGTTCGCTTCGGGATTGCCAACTCCGCGCTCTTCGCTACTGTCACGACGGACGCAAGCTGCGGGGCCGTGAACTCCATGCACGATTCCTTTACTCCGCTGGGAGGCTTGGTGCCGCTCGCCAACATGATGCTGGGAGAAGTCATTTTTGGCGGCGTAGGCGCGGGACTCTATGGCATGTTGATCTTCGTCATCCTCTCGGTCTTCATTGCCGGATTGATGGTCGGGCGAACGCCGGAGTATCTCGGAAAGAAGATTGAGGCCTTCGATGTGAAGATGGCGATGCTCTACGTCCTGATCTTTCCTATGTTCATTCTGTGTTTCAGTGGAGTCACAGTGCTGTTGCCACACCTTGGACTTAGCAGCCTGGCCAACGCCGGCCCGCACGGACTTTCAGAGATCCTTTACGCCTTCTCGTCCACTACGGCGAACAACGGCTCGGCGTTTGCAGGACTGAACGCCAATACGAATTATTACAATCTGACTCTGGCCATCGCCATGCTGGGCGGGCGGTTTCTGATGATCGTTCCGATGCTGGCTGTTGCGGGCAATCTTGCGCGTAAAAAGATCGTCCCTCCTTCGGCGGGCACCTTCCCCGTAACCACACCGCTGTTCACCGTGCTTCTGATCGGGGTCATCCTGATTGTCGGCGCGCTTACTTTCTTTCCAGCGCTCACACTGGGTCCGGTCCTTGAACACTTTCTGCTGTACGCAGGAAAGACTTTCTAACTGAGGCTCTTTCGGAAAATCGATATGGCAAAAACATCGAATACACGGTCTATCTGGGATGTGAAAATTGCGCAGCGCGCATTCATCGATTCCCTGCGCAAACTCAACCCCGCATACATGATGCGAAATCCTGTCATGTTTGTCGTCGAAATCGGCAGCATCCTCACCTCTTTGCTGCTGCTGGAGGATTTGCATCGGCACGGAGCCTCCTTCAGTTTCGATTTGCAGATCACGCTCTGGTTGTGGTTCACGGTCCTGTTCGCAAATTTCGCCGAAGCAATGGCGGAAGGACGCGGCAAGGCACAGGCGGACGCGCTGCGTCGAGCTAAATCGGAAACCATGGCGAACCTCCTCAACGAAAGGGATGGAACGATCGATCAGGTCCCGAGTTCGAAACTGCGTTCTGGAAACATTGTCCTGGTGTCCGCAGGCGAAATGATTCCTGGCGATGGAGAGATCATCGACGGTGTCGCATCCGTCGACGAATCGGCGATAACCGGGGAATCGGCTCCCGTCATTCGCGAAGCCGGAGGCGACCGCTCAGCAGTCACGGGCGGCACGCGCGTCCTTTCCGACAAGATCAAAGTTCGCATTACGTCAAACCCTGGAGAAACCTTCCTTGACAGGATGATCGCCTTGGTCGAAGGCGCCGAACGGCAGAAAACGCCGAACGAAATTGCGTTAAACATTTTGCTCGCCGGGCTTACCATCATTTTCCTGCTCGCGGTCGTCACTCTTCAGCCGCTGGCCATCTACTCGCATTCGCCACAGACAGTTTTCGTTCTTGTCTCGTTGCTGGTTTGCCTGATTCCCACTACGATCGGTGGGCTTCTTTCCGCCATCGGCATTGCCGGGATGGATCGCCTTGTGCAACACAATGTACTGGCGATGTCGGGCCGCGCGGTGGAAGCCGCAGGGGACGTGGACACTCTTTTACTCGATAAGACCGGGACCATCACTTTAGGCAATCGGCAGGCCACAGAATTTCTTCCGGCCCCGGGAGTGAGCAAAGACCAACTTGCCGATGCGGCCCAGCTCTCTTCCCTTGCGGATGAAACTCCGGAAGGCCGATCGATTGTCGTCCTTGCGAAAGAAAAATATGGGCTGCGTGGACGCGATCTGACAACAATGCACGCCGAATTTGTACCATTCAGCGCTACCACCCGCATGTCCGGCGTGAATGTCGATGGCCGGATCATCCGCAAAGGAGCAGCGGAGTCGATTGCGAAATATCTGAAAGAGTCTGGTGGGATGATGGTCGATGAGGTGCGCGCCGACGTGGAAGGAATTGCGCGCACCGGCGGAACGCCGCTGGTAGTAGCGGAAAACAATCGCGCGCTCGGCGTGATTCACTTGAAAGACATTGTCAAGGGAGGCATTCGCGAGCGGTTTGCTCAGCTTCGCGCTATGGGCATCCGCACCATTATGATTACGGGCGACAATCCCCTGACTGCCGCCGCCATTGCACGCGAGGCCGGGCTGGATGATTTTCTGGCCGAGGCGAAACCCAAGGACAAAATGGACCTGATCCGCCGCGAACAAGCGGAGGGCAAGCTGGTGGCAATGACGGGGGACGGTACCAACGACGCCCCGGCATTGGCGCAGGCTGATGTCGGCGTCGCGATGAACACTGGCACGCAGGCTGCCAAGGAAGCCGGCAACATGGTGGACCTTGATTCCAATCCCACCAAATTGATAGAGATCGTCGAGATCGGCAAGCAACTCCTAATGACACGCGGTGCCTTAACCACTTTCTCGATTGCCAACGATGTGGCGAAATATTTCGCGATCATTCCCGCGATGTTTGCCGCGACCTTCCCCGTATTGAACGCGCTGAACATCATGCATCTGCGCACGCCGGAGTCCGCTATATTGTCCGCGGTCATCTTCAACGCGCTCATCATCGTCGCGCTCATCCCGCTGGCCCTGCGCGGTGTCAAATACAAGCCCATGAACGCTGAACTGCTGCTACGCGGCAATCTGCTTATCTATGGAGTAGGTGGAATCATCGTTCCTTTTATCGGAATTAAACTCATCGACATGGCAATCACCGCCATTCACCTGGTTTGAGGGTCTATTATGCGGAAACAAATTTTTACCGCCGTACTTTATACCGCAGTTACCACGCTGCTTCTTGGGATTGCTTATCCACTGGGGATCACCGTCCTTGCGCATTTTCTGATGCCGCAGCAAGCTAACGGAGAACTGATCACAAAAGATGGGGTTCTCGTCGGTTCAAAGCTGATCGGCCAGACCTTTACAGGCGCGGGCTATTTTCAGGGGCGCCCCTCTTCGGCAGGGACCGGCTATGACGCTGCGAACTCTTCCGGCTCAAATTTAGGGCCGACCAACGCGACGCTCATCGCCCGCGTACAGCAAAGCGTGCAAAGCTGGCAAGCAAGTCGCGGCAAAAGTGTCGATGCGCGCGCGGATGTTCCCGTGGATTTAGTTACCACTTCAGCTTCCGGATTAGATCCAGACATCACCATCGCCGCAGCAGAGTATCAAGTTCCTTCGGTTGCGCGGGCGCGGGGCCTTCCGGAAACCTCCGTGCAAAATCTGGTGCGGGCCCACACAATGCCTCGGCAGTTTGGCGTGCTCGGCGAGCCTCGCGTGAATGTGCTGGAGCTGAATATGGCGCTTGACCGGATGTCCGCGAATGCAAAGACAGCGACTACAGTTTCGCGGTGAATTGCTGCGGGAGCAGGCATGGAACCGGGCAGGATTATGCTATCGTGGTGCAATGCAAAAACCGCTCCTCTGCGATGATCTGTTCTTGTTTGGACTCACTGAATTCGCCCAACCACAAAGACTGAACGACCCGGATTAGACGGGACCGCCCAGCTTCTCAAGCAACTCGCGAAGGTGCTGGGATATGAACTGTGCCGTGACCTCTCGCACCCGACCGCGATCCAGCAGGAGCCAGCGGCAACACAGAAAATTGAACCGCAATCGGTGGGCATGGAAATTTCCCAGAGGCTGAGCGTTGGATAAACGAGACGCTGCCGTGGGTAATCGTGTAGTTTCCGGATTGGCGACGAACCGGCCAGAACCTCATTTTTTGCTAGTTTAATTGCCTCGGCAGTTCAGGCGCGACAAGCCTCGACGCAATCTCTACCGCGGCCTTTGCCTCCAGATGCCGCGGCCTGCGCATCGCCCTCCCCACACTCGCGCTATCGACCGACAACGCCGCTATGACCGCCGCCGCATTGCCCCACCTGCTTGCCCGCGAGTTTGCGTCGGCTAGCCTCACCGCCGATTCCTCATTGACCCCAGGAAGAAGCTAGGACATCGCTCACCGCCCGGCAGTATCTTGGTTCTTATGAAAAGCCTTATCTCGAACCCCAACTTTCTGGCCATCTACTCCGGTGTCCTCACCGTGGTCTTCGGCATCGAGCGCGGAGCGTTCTCCGAGCGTGCGGTCTCGGCTGCCGGGCAAGGCAGCTTGCGTGACGCCGACTTTGACCAGATTACCGTGCATCGCATCAACATCATTGAACCCAACGGCACGCCGCGCCTCATTGTCTCCGACAAGGCCGAATTCCCCGGTTCCCTCTATCACGGCAAAGAGATTACTCGTCCAGACCGCATCGACTCCGCCGGAATGCTCTTCATCAACGACGAGGGTACTGAGAACGGCGGCCCGCTCATTGGTGGCTACAAGACAAAGGACGGGACGGCCCGCTCGTGGGGCCATCTCAGCTTCGACGAGTACGAGCAGGATCAGACGCTCGCCTTGGATACACAGCAGGATGGTGCCGACCGCGAGGCCAATTATCGGATCAGCGACAACGGAACCGGCTTGCTTACGCCCGAGGCGATGGATGCCTTCGAAAACGCCCGCAGGCTCCCGGCCAATACGCCTCAGGAACGCATTGTCCGGCAACAGGCTCGGGCTGCAGTGATTGCAAAGAACGGCCTGAGCGGGTATCTGCGTGCCGATCTCGGTCGGGATCGCGACAAATCCGTCGCGCTGCGACTGAAAGACACCTCAGGCCATGACCGTATCGTCCTTCGTGTCGCGCCTGACGGCGCGCCATCGATGGAGTTCCTCGATGCCGCAGGGAGCATTACTCACCGCTGGCCGGAAAAATAACCTCCGCTGCGGGGTCGCCAAGCGTAAATAGGAGCGCCTTCGCGTCCGACTCATGTCCGAAGAATCGAGGAGCGGCAACTTAACCAGCGCCACGAGCCGCACTGCTTAACCTTTGGCTCCCGGCTCCCCAAACACCTCGACACCAAATCGCCCATCTCATGAACTGAGCCTGTGCAATGTGGTACCGACATCAAAGTGACGAGCCATAAGCATCCCGGCGCATTAAGCCTGTATTACCGCCAAACCGGACTGCACTACCACCCTGCCGTGGAGTTTCTGATCCGCTACGGTACAATCTTGATATTGGCGGGTTGGCGGAACTGGCAGACGCAGAGGTCTCAAAAACCTCCGAGAGCAATCTCATATCGGTTCGATTCCGATACCCGCCACCATCTAGCGTCTTCCCTAAAAATCAATGCAAAAGATTCCCCAGGGTGATCAGTCGGGGTCAAGGCTGATTCTTGTAAAAAGTCGAAATTTACACATTTTCTTACACAGTTTCTAGAGCGTCGGAGTTATCCCATTTATAAAGAGTGATTTACTGGCAGACGCAGCGGACTCAAAATCCGCCGACCTTCGGGTCATGGGGGTTCGCCCCCCTCCCGGTACCAGAACATAATGGTGTGTATGGAACGATCAAGGTCTTAGCCTTGCTCTGTAAATTTCCCCGTCAGCCAATCTTCAAGTTTGTCGGCAGGCAGTCTGACTCCAACGTAGAAAGAGCCAAACGCCG
>JAKBHH010000154.1 GCA_021836865.1 Acidobacteriota bacterium | reverse complement strand
ATAATGCCCAGGCAGGCGTGCTGTTGATGGTCCGGGCAGAGGCCGCAGTCGTGTGGACAACCGTCCTGGATTTCCGTCCCAAACGCCAGCGGAATCGTTCCGGGCTTGTTGTATTTGCTCAGGCGAACGTAGGCATCGGCATCCCCATAGACAAGCGCCTCGAACGGGCCGCACTCGGGACAGCGCTTTGCCATGTACACCTTGTTGTCGCGCAAGAGTATCTTTGCATCGATCACTTTTCTGCATTGCGGACAGATGCTTCGGGTCAGCTCAAAAAATATGTAGTCCGCGTCTCGTTTCATTGGGACACGAGATCCATCGTTCGCGTGTAGCTGGCCGTTCAAGGCGTCTACGTTCGAGGAGTCCAAAAGGGCCGCCTTCCTGTTGTGTTCACTGCCACAACTTAAAGGATTCCTGAGGTGAGATAAGGTTACAAGCACCGGGCTTCGTAACATTTCACATGCTCAAACATCCTACTGACAGGCAGGGGCTAAATCGACGCATGCACCAACGATCAGACCGACTGGCAATCACAATTCTTGCACACGCCGTTCTGCGGATCGCGAGCAGCGCGAGCGGCGTGCTGATCGGAATCTACCTGGCAAACCTGAGTGGGCACGGATTTCCAATCGATACCCGGCTTCTTGGAACGCTGGGCGCGGTCTCCTTCGCTGCCGAACTTGCCTTTTCCATTCCTTTCGGGATGGCCTCGGACGCCATCTCACCGCGCTGGCTCATGGCGACTGGCGCCGTGACCGGTGCGCTGGCCGTCCAACTTTTTGCCTGGAGCTCCCATGTCGGCATATTTTTTCTGAGCCGGACGCTGGAGGGAATGGGAGTGGCTGCCGTCACACCGCCTCTGCTCGCCTATCTTGCCGACGCATCCACGCATGACGCCGGTCTGCGCGCTCGTGTGATGAGCTTCTTCGAACTTTCCCTGCTGGCCGGACTGGCGCTCGGTGGCCTGATGGGGAGCGAATTCTGGCAACACTTTCACGTCAGATCATTCAGCCTTGTCGCCATTGCTTATCTTGTCGCTTCTGCATTGCTGGTCTGGAGTGCAAAAGGCGCTACCCGTCATGGCCACCATGCCGCATTGCAGGGACTGTTGCGTGCGCTGAAGAACCCCTTCGTCCGTTCTCTCGCTCCGGTCTGGCTGTGCGTGAACGCAATTGTGGGCCTATGGCTTGGCCCCACGCTCCCATTTTTGCTCACTCGGAAGGCCCAAGGAGGACAGTATCTGGACGGAATGTTCTCTGCCAATCCGGCGCAGGTCGGCTGGCTCCTGCTGGGCTACTCCATCGTCTTTGGCATCGGCGTGACGGGTTGGAGTTTTGTACTCCCTCAAATGCGAGTTCGTTCTGCCATGCAGGTATCGCTTCTGGCCATGTTGCCAGTCTGCCTGGGACTCTTCGCCATCAATCATTCCGGTGAGATGACGGCGACGATGCGCTGGGCTTTCACCGTGGTCACCGCTCTGCTCATCATGGTGGAGAGCGGCTTTACTCCCGCTGCCCTGGCATGGCTGGCGCAGTCGCTGGGCACGGGCACCGGCAAAGGCGCTGCCATGGGCATCTACTCGGTCTTGCTCAGCGTGGGCGCGATTGGCGGATCGCTGCTAGCCGGCGAACTCGGAAAAGCGCTCCAGGTGGACGGACTCCTGCTGGCTACAGGCGCAATGGGTGTCTGCGGCCTGCTGCTCCTCCATTGGGTCACTGCAGCCACAATGCAATATGAAGAGGGAAATCATGAAGCTGCCTGAATACGATTTCGCTGTCATCGGCGCTGGCGCCTCCGGCTTGATTGCGGCTGACTTTGCCGTTCAACTTGGCGCAAAAACTGTCTTGCTCGAAAAAGGCTTGATCGGCGGAGACTGCACGTGGACGGGATGCGTCCCCAGCAAATCATTGATCAAGGTGGCCACCGTGGCTCATCATGCACGTGTGGCGTCGCGATACGGGGTCCATGCCAGCGCCCCAACGGTCAATATGCCGGAGGTGCGCGAGTACCTGCGCGCAACCATTCAGCAAATCTATGAGCCAACCACTCCAGAGGCGCTCAGCAACAAAGGTATGGACGTTCTCCTCGGAGACACGCGGTTTCTCGATCCTCACACGCTGGAAGTAGGAACAAAGCGAATCCGAGCGAAGAAACTTCTGATCAACACCGGCGCCGAGCCACGTATTCCCGCACTCCCTGGATTGACAGAGGTCCCCTTCTCCACCTACAAGCAAATCTTCGACAACGACCGGCTGCCGCAGCGAATGCTCGTCATCGGTGGCGGCCCGATTGGTTGCGAAATCGCTCAGGCTTATCGAAGGCTCGGCGCTGAAGTGACGGTTATCGCCGAGCGCCTGCTGTCGTCGGAGGAGCCGGAGGTCTCGGAACTGATAAGCCGGATTTTTGAACAGGAAGGCGTCGAGCGCGTGGTTGCGCGCGCCGAGTCCGTGCACAAGAAAGACGGCATGATCACCGTCGAGACCAGGGTGGGGAATGCGACCGCCGATCTTTTGTTGATTGCGACGGGACGCGCACCGCTGGTTCGAAACCTGGGACTGGAAGCGGCCAAAGTGAGCTATTCGGAACGGGGCATTCAGGTCAATGATCATCTGCAAACGACAGCAAGCCACATTTACGCCGCAGGCGATGTAATTGGCGGGCCGCAATATTCCCATCTGGCCGGCTGGCAGGGGTTTCAGGCAGTCAGAAACGCCCTGCTTCCCGGCAATAATGCCGGAACGAGCGATGCACTGCCGCGTATCGTCTTCACGGCCCCTGAAGTCGCTCAGATCGGCCTGACGGAACGGGCAGCGCGAGAGAAATTCAAACCCGGCGAGCTCGAGATCATGTCCTTCGACATTGGTAAAGTCGATCGCGCCGTGAACGAAGACGACCGGCTGGGACTGCTGAAGATCATCGCCCGCGGAAACGGCATCATCGTCGGCGCAAGCATCGTCGGCGAGCGCGCCGGTGAGGCGATTACAGAAATCGCCATCGCCATGCGCAACAAACTGAAGCTGAGCGACCTGGCCGCGACGATCCATCCCTATCCGACTTATTCGACCGGGGTACAGCTGTTGGCGACCAAGATGGCCGTGGAGAGCGCTTTCTCTGGAACGTCAGGTAAGATCATTCGCGGTCTGTTTGCAATGTGGCGTTGAGCGTTCCCGCGTAATGCGCCGCATTTTATTTCGTCCTTCAATCGTCATCCAATCTGCCAGGGAGAAATGAGAATGCTTTCAAAAACGGAATTGCCACAGTCGCGCATACTTGCGCTGGATGTGAACGAAACGCTTCTCGACGTGAACGCTCTGCGTCCCCACTTTCAGCGCATCTTCGGCAATGGCAGCGTGCTCAAAGAATGGTTCACACAGATGCTGCTCTACGCGCAATCCGTGACATTGACCGGCACTTTTGTCGATTTCACCACTCTTGCACGTTGTGCGATGGAGTTGGCGGCAAACATCCATGCTGTCCAATTAAGTGAAGCGGATGAGACGTCCATCCTGAACGCGATAAAGATCCTGCCCGCCCATCCCGACGTATCCGACGCATTGCAACGCCTGCGCCAGAACGGCTTTCGCCTGGTCACTCTGACCAACTCAACCCAATCCACAGTCGAGGCGCAGATGCACTCCGCGGGACTCGCACCTCTGTTCGAGCGGATGTTCTCCATCGATGCCGTTAAAAAATACAAGCCTCATCCGGACACCTATCATTACGTGGCGAAGCAACTCAATGTAAAGACAAGTGAGATGGTAATGATTGCTGCGCATCCGTGGGATTTGATGGGCGCGAAAGCCGCTGGATGTGGAGTAGCGTTCGTGGAGCGGCCAGGTGCTTCCTGGTTTTATTCATCGCCAAAGCCGGAACTTTCTGCGACAAACTTGAATGAACTCGCCGCCCGTTTGATTTCCAGAGAATAGAAAGCGACGGGTGCTGTCGAGCTTGCCCGTTGCTGCTCAATGTACTCCCGCCATGCGAAGGAGCAAGAATGCGGCGATTCCCAGCAACGCAGCTCCGGGCAACGTCACGACCCAAGCAATCAACATGTCACGAACAGTTTTCATGTTCACTCGTTCGTTTTTGGTCGAGCCGATTCCAATGATTGCGCCCGAGGCGACCTGCGTGGTGGACATCGGCCATCCCAACACAGCGCCGAATCCCACCAGTGTCGCCGTTATCAAATTGGCTGCAAAACCTTCGCGGTGATCCATTGGCGTCACCTCGCAAGCCAATACTTCGGTGACTCGCTGCCCCGCTACCCAGCTTCCGGCAACGACACCCAGTGTAATGGCGACAAAATAGGCAAGAGGGAAAATCGGCGCCGTTCCTGAGAGGACGGCTGCGCTCAAAACGATCGCCACCATCTTCGGTACATCGTTCAGTCCGCGGGCAACGCTGGTGGCCCCGCTGGTAAGCCAGTGCAGACGGTTGAGGGTGATCCAGGGAGCCCTGCCCTCACCCGTGCGGCACATCGTGAGTTCGAGTTGAGGCATGACATAGGTCGAATATGTCAGGACCTCACTGCCGGTGCCGGCCTCAAGCGGCTGAACCATCTCCGCGCAAATGCAGTCGTCCCTTAAGCCAGGGGCGAGCATCTTCCAGGTGCGAAGAAGACCAGCAGTAAGAACCAGCGATGCTATGGGGCTCAGCAGCAATGGGAGTGCGATTTTGTCGCCCAGCGACAACCAGTTGACACCTCCAAACCCGTAGGCCAAAGAAGAAACGCCAATCACGGAACCGACAATGGCATGTGTGGTGGAGACAGGAAGAGCTTTGCGCGTAGCAATGAAGACCCACATCGCGGCTCCAGCGATTCCAGCGAAAGCGGCAGACATGCTTGCGTCGATCCCAGGAGCCAGAAGACCCTTGCCAAACGTCTGGATCATGGCTCGCGCCACGAATGCTCCCGCAAGACCGCCGGCACCCGTCCAGAGCGTGCCCCACAGAATGGCACGACAATAACTCGTAACACCGCTGCCGACCAAGGTGGCAATTCCTTTCGATACGTCATTCGAGCCGTTCGCATAGGCCAGAGCGAAACCAAGCGCGAGCACAAGTATTAGAGTCATCGAATTCCCACCCCGGCAACCTCCGGATGCTATACGGTCGTCACAGGCCGAGGCTCCCATGCATATGCCCGAAATGCGGCATCGACCTCCGTATGCAGGAGATGATTGCTGTAATTGCTGATCGTTTTGACCGCGATGGCAAGCACGATATCCAGCACATCACGGTCGCCGTATCCGGCAGCAAGGAAAGCCTCGAATTGTTCAGTCGTCGGGTTGCCGCGTTGCTCCACCATGATCGCTGTGAACTCCGACAAAGCGGCCAGCCTCGCATCGGGAATGAGACCGCCGGTCCGCAATGCCTCTAACACTTCTGCGGGCACTTTGGACATCTTGTCGGCGATCATGCTGTGGGCTGCCATGCAGTACGTGCAACCATGAAAACGACTAATCGTCAGCAGCACCACTTCCTGCTCAACGGCGGTAAAGCCGCTTGCTTCACGGAAGCGTTGATAGCCGAGCAAGTAAGTTTCCAGCAGGCCAGGGGAATTCGCCATTCCCGCATACATATTGGGGACGAATCCCATCTGAGCTTTCGCTTTTTCGAGCAGTGTTTTTGCTGCTCCTTCCGTGCCGTCAATGGTTTGTCCTGGAATTCTGAGTTGTGCGGTGGACATGATCGTCGAAGCTCCTTTTCAGATTTTGAGAGATTGATGATTCTGCAACTCACCGCGTCTCGCTCCACGGCGAGACGAGTGGTGCCACGAAACCGCGAAAACAAAATGCGTCATCGATGCCGTATTGCTTCCGGGGCGCGCACCGTGTCGAGCGGTATCACCTGCAACGTCCACTTGACTGGCTGAGTCACCGGGTTGAAGCACTCATTATCGTTGCAAGCCTGATAGTCGAGCGTTCCTGTGACTGCTACCTGCTTGCCCTGGCCGACAGAATGGACAAACTCACGCGTGGCGCACATGATTATGTCGTTCCTGATCACGGTGGGCTTGTTGTAGACCGGCACAGACTCCTTGAGAATCGGGAACTTCAAGATGGTTCCCTGCGGATAATTCGCCGGAAGTGCTTGAAAATCCGGACTTGCGTTCAGCGTCAGCTTCACGACTTTGTAACCATACGCTTCTGCGCCGGGAGCGTAGACGTGCACCTTCGCGGCAGGAAAGACGGTCACCATGAGTTCAAGCCGGCTCCCTGGGCCGACAATCTTGTCGGACTGGGCAAGCTGAACGGTCACATGCCGCCCGTGCCGGACAATAAACGGATGAACAGTGGAGACCGGGCCGCCGAAGATCGCCGCATAAGCGTCATTGGGAGTGAACCGGTTGTAATATTCCGCTTCAAAGAATCGTTTCTGGATGATGCCATCCGGCGCGATGTAATATATGCCCGGATACGGGATACCTGCGGCAAACCCTTTGCCTTCCGGATTGAGTATGCCAAAGGCGCGGATGATCTTCGATTGCGGATCCGAGAGCATGGGATAGGTGATCCCTTTACGGTCGGCAAAGCTCTTCAGGATCGCCGGTGAATCGTAGGTGATGGAGGCTACATGGATGCCTTTCGCTGCAAACTCCTGCTTGGCTTGCTGCAATTGCATAAGCTGCTGCTTGCAGAACGGACACCAATCCGCGGAGCGCGAGAACAGCAGCAGCAGACCGTGCTTCCCTTTCAGCGTGTCAAATGTCTGGGGGGTGCCAGTCTGGTCCTTTG
>JAKBHH010000005.1 GCA_021836865.1 Acidobacteriota bacterium | reverse complement strand
ACAGCCGCCGCTGAGGAAGAGCTTGGGCAGAGAACAGTGATGGAGGAAGGCGTAGCGGTAGTGGCGGCCCGCAGCCTGAGTGGGCAGGCCCAGGAGAGCGAGTGCGCGCAGGTTTGCGCGCGGCTGCTGCGTGTCGCAACAGGCGAAGGCTGCCATGGCTGCGCCGAAGCTGAATCCGGCAAGGACGATCGGCAAGTCGAACTCCCGTTCAAGCCAGTCGAGAGCGGCCAGTACATCGCCTGTTTCGGCGCGGCCGTCGTGGATGCCCTCGCTGAGGCCTGTACCGCGAAAGTTGAAGCGGAGCACAGGCAGCGAGAGTCCCCGCTCGGGGGCATTGAGCGCCTTCATGACGTGATAAACAACTTTGTTGTGCATGGATCCGCCGCCCGCGGGGTGGGGGTGGCAGACGAGCGCGGCAAAGCGGGCTTCGGTCGAGCCTTCATTGAGCAGCGCTTCAAGTCGTCCCGCGGGGCCGACGAGATCGACCGTGCGGAGCCGCGCACCGGCATGAACGGGTGGACTTGAGTGGATCATTCATACCATATTTTACGCGCACCGGCCGGGTTGCGGGGCGGAAGCGCGCAGAAGACTAAATCGTTGAACTAGCCTGAAATGCTGAACGCCGGGGTCTTCCAGGGGCAGTCCTCCGGGGGCGGATCGCTTGATGAGGTATTCTGGCAGCATCATGTCAGATTCTGCATCCATCGATCCCATTCAGCTAACCCGTGAACTGGTCGCAATCGAGTCCACGACCTATCACGAAGGCGCGGTTGGCGAATTTCTGAATCGATTCCTGCTGGAGCGCGGATGGGTGGTGGAAAAGACACCGGTTCCGCAACCTCCAGAGAGCGGGTCGACGGATAAGCGTTGGAACATCTATGCAGGCATCTTTGGGCAGACGCCGGATCTTGTTTTCTCGACGCACCTGGACACGGTGCCGCCGTACATCCCGTTCCGCGAGGATGCGGAGTTCATGTACGGGCGCGGAGTTTCCGACGCCAAGGGCATCCTTGCCGCACAAGTGGCGGCGGCGGAGGCACTGCGCGCAGCGGGCCTGCGGGTGGGGATGCTGTTTGTCTCCGGCGAAGAACGGGACTCGGCCGGAGCGAAAGTAGCCAATCTTTCGCCGAAGGGCAGCCGGTTTCTGATCAACGGCGAGCCAACGGACAACCGTCTGGCTCTGGCATCCAAGGGGGCGTTGCGTACGGTGCTGCGCTCAAGCGGCAAGATGGCGCATTCGGCCTACCCTGAGCTGGGCGAAAGCGCGGTGCACAACCTGGTGAAGGCGCTGGGAAGGCTGCTGGCGTTGGAGTTGCCGGTTACCGAGGATGTGGGATCGAGCACGCTGAACATAGGCCAGGTGCAGGGAGGATATGCGCCGAACGTGATTGCCGACAAGGCGGAAGCGCAGGTGCTGGTGCGGCTGGTGGGCGATTCGACGCCGGTGCGGAAGGCAATTGTGGATGCCGCAGCAGGGCTGGCGGAGGTGGAATTCACGCTGGATATTCCATTTGTCCGGCTGCGTGCCGTGGAGGGGCTGCCCACCATGATCGCCAAGTTCACCACGGACATTCCGCAGTTGAGTAACTGGGGCGAGCCGCTTCTGCTGGGGCCGGGATCGATTCACGTGGCGCATACGCCGCATGAGAAGCTAGCCAAGAAGGAACTGCTGGAAGCGGTGGAGTTATACATCAAGGTTGCGAAGCACCTGCTTGCGTGAGTGATCGAACGGATCACAGGTTGCGGTGCGCAGGCGCGCTTACCTCAAAGGAGAAATCATGAGCACATCAATTTACGACATCCCGGTCCGCAAGATTACTGGCGAAGACACGTCCCTGGGCGAGTTCAAGGGCAAGGTACTGCTGGTGGTCAACGTGGCCTCGAAGTGCGGGCTGACGCCGCAATACGAGGGGCTGGAGAAGATATACGAGCAATATCGCGGGCAGGGGCTGGTGGTTGCGGGCTTTCCAGCCAACGACTTCAAGAGCCAGGAGCCAGGCACCGATGCGGAGATTCAGTCCTTCTGCACGGGCAATTTCGGTGTCAAATTTCCCATGTTCAGCAAGATCACCGTGGTGGGCGAAGGGAAGCATCCGCTGTATTCAGCTTTGATTGAAGCGCAGCCGAAGGCTACAAGTCTGGCGGAGATTCCATTTCGCGAGAAGCTGAAAGGTTTCGGAATTGAAGCCAATGCCGAACCTGAGCTGACCTGGAACTTCGAAAAGTTTGTTGTGAGCCGCAGCGGCAGCATCGTGCATCGATTTTCGCCCGACACGGCGCCCGATGCGCCGGAGTTGGTGGCGGCTATTGAAGCTGAGCTTGCGAAGAACTGAACGCGCCACAATGCGCCGCATCGGGGCGCCGTAGACTTCAATCCTTTCTGTCATGGCTGCGTGGAGAGCGCGTGCCGGCTGGCACGCGTGCAGCAGGGACGAGACTGCGGTATTCTCAGCCCATGCAACAGGAATCTTCCCCCTCTTCCGGCGACTTGAATCAGCTAGAGCACGCGCCCTCCTCCTATCTGCGCTCGGCGCGGCATCAGCCCGTGCACTGGCACGCGTGGGGTCCTGCGGCATTTGCGCGCGCGCAGGCTGAGGACAAGCCGATTTTGCTGGATATTGGAGCGGTGTGGTGCCACTGGTGCCACGTGATGGATCGCGAGTCCTACGAAGATCCGGAGATGGCGCGCATCATCAACGACCACTATGTGGCGGTGAAGGTAGATCGCGACGAGCGTCCGGATGTGGACGCGCGCTACCAGGCGGCAGTGTCTGCGATCAGCGGGCAGGGCGGGTGGCCGCTGACGGCGTTTCTCACGCCCGATGGCAGACCGTATTTCGGGGGAACGTATTTTCCGCGTGACGACCGCCACGGTCGCCCCGGATTTGGCCGCGTGCTGCTGACGATGGCCCAGGTGTGGCGCGAGCGCCGCGAGGAAGCTCTGGAGTCGGCATCGAGCGTGATGGCGGCGATTGAACACAATGAGAGCTTTTCCGCGCGCGGCGGCGAACTGACGCCCGCGTTGACGGAAAAGCTGGCTGCCTCGGCGCTGGCGCAGTTTGACCCGCACAACGGCGGCTTCGGCTCGCAGCCCAAGTTTCCCCATCCCGCGGCGCTGGATCTGCTGCTGCATCTGGCCGTGAACAGGGGCAACAAGCAGGCCGGCGAAGCCTTTACGGTGACTCTGGAAAAGATGGCGCGCGGCGGCGTCTATGACCAGCTGGCAGGCGGCTTTCATCGCTACAGCGTGGATGAGCGATGGGTAGTGCCGCATTTCGAGAAGATGCTCTATGACAACACGGAGCTGCTGCGCAACTACGTGCATGGCTTCCAGAGCTATGTGCGCGAGGATTTTCGGCGGACTGCCATGGAGATCATTGCGTGGCTGGACACGACGCTGACCGACCGCGTCCGGGGCGGCTTTTTCGCTTCGCAGGATGCGGATATCAATCTGGACGACGACGGAGACTACTTTACGTGGACGCTGGATGAGGCGCGTGCCGTGCTTGCTCCGGCCGAGTTGGAAGTGGCTACGGTTTACTACGACATTGGCGAGTTGGGCGACATGCACCACGACCCGACCCGGAACGTGCTGCATTGCAAACATGTGCTGGAAGACCTGACCGAGGATACGGGCAGGACGATTGCGGAACTGGAACGGATTATTGCAGGGGCGCGGCGCAAGCTGCTGGCTGCACGCGATGCGAGGCCCGCGCCGTTTATTGATCGCACGCTCTATACCGGCTGGAACGCGATGGCGGTTGCAGCGTACTTTGAAGCAGCGCGCGTTCTGCGCCTGGACGCGGCGCGGGAGTTTGCAGTGAGGACCTTGACGCGCCTGCTGGCCGAGGCGTGGGACGGCGAAGCTGCGCTGCAACACGTCATTGCATATCACGACACAGCGATGCCGGCGGAAAGAGTTCCGGCAAATCTGGACGATTATGCGTTTACGATTCATGCCTGCATCGACGGATGGCTGGCTGCGGGCGAGATGCGGTTCTACAGGGCAGCGGTGCAGTTGGCGGACGCGATGCTGGAACGTTTTTATGACCGCACGGCGGGCGCGTTCTACGACACAGCCGTGATGATGAACGGCACTGCACCGCTTGGCGCTCTGGCGGCGCGGCGGAAGCCTCTGCAGGACTCGCCGACGCCGGCGGGAAACCCGACGGCGGCAGCCGCTCTGCTGCGGCTTGAGGCGCTGAGCGGGCGCAGCGCGTATCGCGAGATCGCTGAGGACACGCTGGGCTCGTTTGGCGGCATCGTGGAGCATTTTGGACTCTATGCCGGCAGTTACGGATTGGCTCTTGAGCGGCTGCTGCTGGACCCGCTGCAGGTGGTTGTGGTGGGTCAGGGCCCGGATGCCGACCAGTTAGCGGCGCTGGCATTGGCGGGCTTTGGCGTACACAAGACGGTGGTGCGGGTTGAGGCTGCGCACATGGTCCCAGGCGGCCTGCCGGAAGCACTGGCAGAGACGGTGCTGCATGTGCCTGTCCCGGCTGGTGCAAAGGCATGGGCGCTGGTGTGCAAGGGCCGCACCTGCCTGCCGCCCATTACCGATGCAGATGCGCTGTTGCGGGCACTGGAAAAAGCGGACGCGGAGAGCGCGTAGATCGCTATACGTTTATTCTCCGGCGAAGGGGTTGCCTTCCGGAGCCTTCATTGCCGTGGGATCATGCGCGGCGGGGGCTTCGACTGACGGCTTCTGCGATGTGCCGGTGGCGGCATCTATGGCGCGGTTGAATACGCGGTACGGATTGCCGGGGAGTAAATGTTTCTCTTCCAGGGCGAGACGGACACGGCGGCGGAATTCGCGCACAGGGGCGTATTGGCGGGTAGCGCGCGTCTTGAAGACGACTGGGAAGATCATCTCTGAGCCCTTGATGGCGTCTACGCCGAGGATTTGGGGGTCCGCGACAAAGTCATCGCTGAAGGTCTCGCTGGAGCGAATGTCCGTAGCGATCTGCTGGAGGAGCGCGAGGACGGTGTCGGGGTCGGCGGAGTAATCGACGCTGACGTTGACGGTGGCAACGGAGTAGTCGATGCTCTGGTTCGCAACAGTGGTGATCTGGGAGTTGGGAATGACATAGAGGGTGCCGTCGGCGTCGCGTACGGTGGTTTTGCGCAGGGTCATGGCTTCGACGACGCCTGCGACTCCGGCGATGCGGACCGTATCTCCCACGTTGAATTGATCCTCAATGAGGATCAGGATGCCGTTGAGCATGTCGCGAACGATGTTCTGTGCGGCCAGGCCGATGGCTACGCCGGCCACCCCGGCTGAGGCGAGCAGGGGCGCCATGTCCACGCCAACAGCGGCAAGAAACTGCATGCCGGCGATGGCGGCGATGATGGCCAGGCCGGTGGTGCGGATGACGCCGGCGAGGGTCTTGACCTGGCCCACTCGGCCGGGACCGGCGGCGTGCTGCTCGGCGATGTAGACCATGCGGGCTGTGGCGAGACGCAGCAGGCGATTGAGTATAAAGGCGATAATCGCCACCACGATGAGGTGGGGCAACTTGACGTGGAGGAACTCCTGCGTATCGTCGATCCACTCGTCGAGGACTTTGCCCATGAAGTGGCCCTGGGCGAACCAGCCGGTCCGGATTTCCAGCAAAAAAGGATGCATCCCAAACTCCTGTTTCTAGACTAGACTGTGCGCAGGCATGCCGTGGCACCAAGTTTGCCAGAGGCGCAGCCGCCACGGTGAGCCTGGCCGAAGCAAGGGAACTGCAAAGCGCCGGGAGGTGGATATGCAGGCGAATCCCAGGAGGAACTGGTCTGCAAGAGCCGCATGCGCTGAGTCGCGGTTGAAACAGCGCGGGGGCAAGTGGACGCTCGGACTCACTCTACTGGTTGCCGCCGCCGTGTGGACCGGGACGGCGCAAGAGGGCCAGAAGCAGGCGCAAGCCGGCAACGGCCCACCATCGCAGGAAGCTGCCAGCCATCTATCCGCGAATGCTGGAAGCCAGGGAGCGACGCCCCAGAAGGCCTCTCGCAAGGAAAAGGCCGAGGCGGCGGAGGCCGCTCGAAAGCAGCAACTGGCAGACGACAGTGCCAGATTGCTTGCCTTGGCGATTGCTCTGAAGGCGGAGGTGGACAAAACCAGCAAAGACACCCTATCGCTGACAGTGATTCGCAAGGCGGATGAAATTGAGAAGCTGGCCCACACGGTGAGGGAAACAATCAAGCAGACAGCGGGCGCAAGCTAGGCACCTTCGCACGTCAGGGAGGTGATCGCCGCGTCAGCTGAGAGAATTACCTGGCGCGGCGCATGGAGGGAATGATGCAAAGCGAATGCAGAAGGGAAAACGAGAGAGGTGGTGGAAGGTTTTCATTCGACGCGCGACATCGGATTGGCGGATGGTGGCGTGCGTCCTGGCGGGTTGCGATTTTGGGGATTTCGTCCGCGATGCTGCTTGGCGCGCAGGCCATCAGTGCTCCGCCCAGGCCCCATTCAATTCTGTTGCCTGAGGCCAATCGTCTCCCCGATGCGAACGACCAGATGATCATGCAGGCGAATCAAAAGAAGAAGCAGAGTTTTGACGCGGCTAATGCGGAGCGCAAGCGGCGGATTGACGACGAAAGCTTAAAGCTTCTCCTCTTGACCCAGGACTTGAAGGCCAGGATGGACAAGATCGGCAAGAGCCCAGTACCCAAGGAAATGATGCGCGAGGCGGAGACGATTGAGATTCTGGCGCACGATGTGCAGGAAAAGATGAAGCTCACCGTGGGTGGAGGCTAGGGTCAGAGGGATGGGCCGTGACACTGCAGGATCCAGGCACGTACGGGAACGGGGACATGGGTCACCGACCAGCGGGCATTCTCTGATTTGGACGCCCGGAATCCGGCGTGGAAGGAGGCTGCGGTGGAGTTTTGCGGTGTTGGCCGCCTTTTCGGCCGCAGGCATATCGGCTCCCGCCGGGCAGGCTGGTGCGCCGGGTGTATGGACTGCGCCGCAGCGAAATCCAATTGCCAATACTTCGATGCCGACCGCAGAACTCACGGCAAAGCAATTGCGCGCGCTCAACGAGGAACGCCAGCGGGCGCTGGTCTCAGATACGGCGCGGCTTCTGGCGCTTGCCAAAGAGCTGAACGGAGAGGTTGGTGGGGATCCCCCTGATTCGCTCACAGCGGCTCAATTGCGCAAGGTGGCCGAGATCGAGAAGCTGGCGCGCAGCGTGAAGGATAAGATGAGCTACGCGATTAGCAGCGGGCCCGAGATACAGATACCGGTGGCGCCGCGGGTGCGTTAGCGGCGATGCGTCAGGATGCGGGCGGTTTTGCCGGAGGGGTTGCTACAATCAGGGATGTTTCAGCCGGGCAACCGGCACTTGGGAGAGACATCGATGGGATCTGCGGTTTCCAGTGCGCGCGGGCAGTTGACGGCTGCCGGACTGGCTCCTGAACAACTGGTGGAAGTCTACAGACTGATGTATCTTTCGCGCCGTGTGGATGATCGCGAGATCATGCTCAAGCGGCAGCAGAAGATCTTCTTTCAGATCTCCGGCGCCGGCCATGAGGCACTGCAGGTGGCAGCGGCGCTGGCGCTCAAGCCGGGCTACGACTGGTTTTTCCCTTACTATCGGGATCGCGCCCTTTGCCTGACGCTGGGCGTGACTCCGGCACAGATGTTTCTGCAGGCCGTTGGCGCGGCTACGGACCCGGCGAGCGGTGGAAGGCAGATGCCGACGCACTGGAGCAGCCCGGAGCTGCACATCGTCAGCACTTCGTCTTCAACGGCGACGCAGGTTCTTCATGCTGTGGGTTGCGCAGAGGCCGGCCGGTACTTCAGCCGGCATCCTGAAGCGGCGGCAAAGGTGGATGGGGATTATCGGGCATTTCATGACGTACAGTTCCACAGCGATGAGGTGGTGCTGACCACGATCGGCGAGGGATCGACGTCGCAGGGCGAGTTCTGGGAGGCGCTGAGCGCGGCCTCGAACAATAAGCTGCCCGTGATCTTCTGCGTGGAAGACAACGGCTATGCAATCAGTGTTCCGGTCGAAGTGAATACGCCGGGCGGGAATATTTCACGGCTCGTTGCAAACTTTCCGAACTTCTTTTTTGCCGAGGTAGACGGGACGGATCCTGAGGCATGTCTGCGCGCGTTTCAGGCGGCGGCAGCCCATTGCCGGGCGGGCTTGGGCCCCGCGTTTGTGCATGGGCACTGCATCCGTCCGTACTCGCACTCGCTATCAGATGACGACAAGCTTTATCGCTCTGCGACAGAGCGCGAGTCGGATGCCATGAGGGATCCGCTGACGAAGATGCAGATGCGGCTTCTGCGGGAAGGCATCCTGACTGCCGAAGAGATTACCGCTCTGGAGCAGGCGGTGGATCACGAGGCCGCGGAGGCTGCCGAGCAGGCCCTGCAGGCACCCCTGCCGGAGGCCGCCAGTATCATGCGGCACGTGTATTCAGAGGATCTGGACCCGACGCGAGCGGCCTTTGCCGCCGAGCAGCCGCAGGCAGCCAACGGAAAGAGCGCCGCGCAGCGGACGATGGCGGACCTGATCAATGCATGCCTGCAGGACGAAATGCGACACGATCCGCGCATTGTGGTGTACGGCGAGGACGTGGCGGATGCGAGCCGGGAAGCGGCGCTGTCCGAGGTGAAAGGGAAGGGCGGCGTGTTCAAACTCACCGCCGGCCTGCAGACCAAGTTCGGTTCTGAGCGCGTCTTCAATTCGCAGCTTGCGGAGGCGAACATTGTGGGCCGGGCCGTGGGGTATGCCGTGCGCGGCATGAAGCCCGTCGTGGAGATTCAGTTTTTCGACTACATCTGGCCTGCCGTGCACCAGATTCGCAATGAGCTTGCCTTGATGCGCTGGCGGTCAAATGGAGCGTGGGCTGCGCCGGCGGTGATACGGGTGCCGATCGGCGGTTATTTGACGGGCGGAGCGATCTATCACTCGCAATCGGGCGAGAGCATGTTTACACATATCCCCGGCTTGAGGGTCGTGTTTCCTTCCAATGCGCTGGATGCCAACGGACTGCTGCGGACGGCGATTCGCTGCGATGATCCCGTGCTGTTCCTGGAGCACAAGCGCCTCTACCGCGAGACGTATGGCCGCGCGGCGTATCCCGGCCCGGAATTTGCGATTCCGTTTGGGAAGGCGAGGATTGTGCGACCAGGGCAGCACATCACGCTTGTGACCTATGGCGCCGTGGTTCCGCGTGCTCTGCAGGCAGCGGAGAGAGCACAACGCGAGAGCGGAATTGATGTGGAGATTCTTGATCTGCGCACGCTGAACCCCTACGACTGGGAGGCAATTGCCCAATCGGTGCGCAAGACTAGCCGGGTGATTGTGGCCCATGAGGACATGCTGAGCTGGGGCTATGGAGCCGAGATTGCCGCCCGTGTTGCCGATGAGCTGTTTGACCAACTGGATGCGCCGGTGAAGAGAGTGGGTTCGATGGATACCTTTGTGGCGTATCAGCCGGTGCTTGAAGATGTGATTCTTCCGCAGCCGGCGACGATCCTGAAGGCGATCCAGGAACTGCACGCTTACTGACGGGAATCGAGAAGGGCATCGACGGCTGCGGGAAGTGAAAGTACGCGGAAGTCAGCAAGCCGGGCGGCATCCGGCGCACCGGCCTTCCGGTGTTCCGGGTCGCCTTCAACGAAAACTGTCCTCATGCCCAGCCTCCGCCCGAATTCAATGTCTGAGAGTGAATCGCCGATCATGGCGCTGTGCGCCGGATCAATTTCGGGAAAGTCGCGACGGGCCTGGTCGAACATGCCCGGCAGTGGCTTGCGACAGTCACAGGATTGCTTGTCATGGGGGCAAAAGTAGAAATGGTCGACGTGCGCGCCCTGCGCCTTGAGTTGCTCCTGAAAGCTTGCGTGGATCGCATCTACATCGGCAGATGTGTAGAGCCCCTTGGCGATTCCGCGCTGGTTGGACACGACGATCACACGGATTCCGGCACGGTTTAACCGGGCAATCGACTGGACGACGCCCGGGAGAATCTCGAATTCGCTCCACGAAGTGACGTAGCGGCCTTCGGGCATTTTGCGGTTCAGAACACCGTCCCGATCGAGGAAGCAGGTGCGCAGATTTTGCGCTCCGGGGTGTACCACAGATGGCTGCATAGGGCTAGGATAGCAACGAAGCGGGGCACCGGGTTGCAATCTCAAATGTATCGCAGCGATTGGCTCGCGGAAAGGTCGAGCAGCACGGGTTGGCTTCACAGCTCTGATGCGAAGGGGCCTGGAGGGATTGATCCAGATACAATACGTGGATGGAGTTGCGCACGCACCGTTGGCATTTCCCGGCGTCTTTCAACTGCAAGGCAGGCCTGCCCGCATGAAGGGTTCACTTCGTGTTGTGCGTTACGGGCTGCCGTACACTCTGCAGTGGCTGCCCGGCGTGCTGTTGCTGGCTGCCGTCGGCGTGCTTGATACCTTTCGCGTCCTGCTTTTGCAGCCCATCTTCGACCAGGTTCTACGGCCTGATACGCCTGAAGGCCCAATCCTTCTTGGTCTTCCCAAGAGCCAGTGGCACTTTGACCTCAGGGCGCTCATTCCTCACTTCATGCACATTCACAATGCCTGGGATGTAGTGGCCTTTGCGCTTGTGGCTTCCACGTTTTTGAAGGGTCTTTGCGATTACCTGGGCACGTACCTGGTCAACTACGCCGGCTTTGGCACGATCACTGACTTACGCAACCACCTCTACGAAGCCACATTGCGCCGCTCTTCGAGCTTCTTCCAGAAGCATCCCACAGGCACGATTCTCTCCACGCTCATCAACGACGTGGACAAGGTGCAGACCGCGCTCAGCTCCGTCATCGGCGAGTTTCTGCAACAGTTCTTCACCTTTGTCGTCGGAATGGCGCTGGTGATTAAGCTTGGCGGGTATCTAAGCTGGGCTCTGGTGTTGTTCATTCCGGTGGTGGTCACCTCCTCGCGCAAGATCGGCAGGGAAGTTCGCACCCGCACCCGCAGCGGCCAGGACAAGCTGGCCGAAATTCAGAACATTTTGCATGAGACGGTGACCGGCAATCGGATTGTGAAGGCGTTCAATACCGAGCTGTGGGAGATTCTTCGCTTCCAGAAGGCGGCCAAGCGCCTCTTCCGCGCTAATCTGCGCAGCGTGCGCATTCAGTCGATCAGTTCGCCTTTGATGGACACGATAGGCGCCATAGCCATTGCCATGTTTCTTTTTATTGGGCGCAATGAGATTCTCCATGGCCACATGACCATGGGATTGTTCGGCGCATTCATCATTCTGCTCTTCAAGCTCTACGACCCAGTGCGGAAGTTTGCTTATTTCTACAACAGCTTTCAGCAGGCAATGGGCGCTTCGGTTTCCATCTTCAGCTTTTTTGATGCGAAGGATGACGTGAAGGAGCGGGCCCGAGCTGCCACATTAAAGGACTTCAAGCGTTCGATTGCATTCCAGGATGTGGGGTTCTCGTATTCGACCGAGGAGGGCGAACACCAGATTCTGCACAACGTGGATCTGGACGTTCATGCAGGCGAGGTTCTGGCTCTGGTGGGGCCCAGCGGCGCGGGCAAGAGCACGCTGGTCAACCTTATTCCGCGCTTCTTTGACGTGACGTCGGGGCGCATTTTGATTGACGGCCAGGATGTTCGCGATCTGACGCTCGGCTCGCTGCGTCGCCAGATTGCGCAGGTGACGCAGGAGACGATTCTCTTTAATGACACGGTGCGCCACAACATCGCCTACGGCCAGCCGGATATGAAGCACGCTCTGGTGGAGAAGGCCGCGCGCAATGCGCTGGCGCACGACTTCATTCTGCGCATGCCGCAGGGGTATGACACGGTCATCGGCGAGAAGGGCTTTCGCCTTTCAGGCGGCGAGCGGCAGCGCATCGCGATTGCGCGGGCCATCCTGAAGGACGCGCCGATTCTGATTCTGGACGAAGCGACCTCCGCGCTGGATGCGGAGAGCGAGTCGCTGGTGCAGGTGGCACTGGCAAACCTGATGCACGGGCGGACGGTGGTGGTGATTGCTCACAGGCTCGGTACGATTCGCCGCGCCAACCGCATCGCTGTCCTGGAGGATGGGCGGATCACGGCGGTTGGTCCGCATGAGGAACTGCTGACGTCGTCGCCCACGTACCAGCGGCTTTATCAACTGCAGTTCATGGATGCGCCCGAAGCGGTGCAGGCGGAGCCATTGATCTCCACCGATGCAGGGAAGTAGAACATATGGCGATTTATTCGATGACCGGATTTGCGCGCGCACAGGTGCAGGTGCAGGATCAGCTTGTTTACACGCTGAGTTTAAAGAGCGTGAACCATCGCTTTCTGGATGTGCAGTTGCGGCTGCCGAGCGGCCTGGACGCGCTGGAGATGGAGTTGCGGCGTGTTTTGAAGGAGAGCCTGGTGCGGGGCCATGTGGAGCTGACGCTCTCTGTGGACCGGTCAGCGCAGCTGAAGACGGGCTACAACCGCGAGTTGGTGGCGAACTACCTGGGAGCCTTCCGGGCGGCGCAGGAAGAGTTCGGCCTTGCGGGTGGGCCAGACCTGAATACCGCGCTGCGGCTGCCGGGCGCGCTGCAAGGCGAGAGCCGCGGCACTGGAGATGAGGAACTGAGTGCTCTGGCGGCGAGTGTGAGGGAGCAAATCGGCCCCTTGCTGGACAGCCTGAAGGTCATGCGCGCGCGTGAAGGAGAGGCGCTGGCGGGGATTCTGTATGCTTCTCTGGACCGGCTTGCGGAGGCGGTGGCAGGCGTGGCGCTGCTGCGTCCCGAGGTGGAGCAGCGCTACCAGGAGCGGCTGACGCAGCGGCTGACAGCCGCTACCGGATTGGAGTTCAACCGGCAGCGCCTTCTGGAGGAGGTGGCCGTGCTGGTGGACCGCAGCGACATTGCCGAGGAACTGGAGAGGATGACGACGCACATCGGGCACTTCCGCGAGCTGCTGCGAGCGGGAGGTGAAGTTGGCAAGAAGCTGGATTTTCTGCTCCAGGAGATGAATCGCGAGGCGAATACGCTGTTGTCGAAGACAGGCGGCGTGGGCGGCCAAGGCACGCGCATCACCGAGCTGGGCCTGGCAATGAAGGCGGAGATAGAAAAGGCGCGCGAACAGATTCAGAACGTGGAGTAAGCTTTGTAAGATCATTCACTCAACGGCGAAGGGAACGACTGCACAGTGGCGGGAATCTTATTCATCATTTCGGCTCCGTCTGGGTCCGGCAAGAGCACCCTGGTTGGCGAACTGCGCAAGCAAGTGACCAACGTAGATTTCTCCATTTCATGGACGACGCGGCCGCCGCGCGGCTCAGAGGAGAATGGGCGCGAATACCACTTCACTTCGCGCGAGGAATTTGAGCGGATGCGCGATGCGGGCTTGTTTCTGGAGTACGCGGAGGTCTTCGGGAACTATTACGGCACGTCGCGTCTGTCGCTGGAAGACGCGCGTCGCCAGGGGCACGATCTGCTGCTGGATATTGACGTGCAGGGAGCGGCGCAGGTGCGCCGGAGCATGCCGGAGGCGGTGAGCATCTTTGTGATGCCGCCGACGCCCAAGGTGCTTCGCACGCGGCTGCGAAACCGGAGCCGGGCCGAGGGCGTGGTCAACGAGTCGGAGCTGTATCGGCGGCTGAGTGAAGCCAGCAAGGAGATTGAGAATTATCGCGACTACGGCTATATTTTGGTCAACGACATTCTTGACCGAACGGTGGCGCAACTGGAGGCTATAGTGCTGGCGGAGCGCTACTACCGCAATGGTGAGCCGATCGCCTTCCGTTCGAGCAGGGTGTTGGAGGTGGCCGCAGCCTGCAGGCAGACCAATTCACAGGACCGACTCAAGCCGGTCCTCGAAGCCTTCGGAATAGGCGGCTCGAACGGTCAACAGCAACTTCCCTTTGGAGATGATCTCGATGAAGATTGAGACCCAGTTTGATTCGAACTATCGCAAGGTTCTTGTGGCGGCGCGACGCGCCCGCCAACTGCAGAGCGGTTCTGCCGCGCTCGTCCATAGCCCTTCGAACAAGGTGTGCCGCATTGCGCAGGATGAAGTCAACGCGGGCAAGATTGCCTATGTGAAGGGAGATGTACCTGTGACGAAGCCGCTGATTGAGGATCGCGGTCTGCCGATCATGGCGCATTGAAGTGGTTGCCCGAGTCTTGATGATCATAGACGTCGCCGCGGATACGCGGTAGAGATGATTCAGTCTACAATCAGGCTATGAGGGTCACGGTTGGTGTCTCGGGCGGCATAGCCGCCTATAAAGCGGCGGAACTGGTGCGCGCCTTGCAGCGCCAGGCTCTGGAAGTCCATGTCGTGATGACGGAAGCGGCCACTCGCTTTATCCAGCCGCTGACCTTTGCCGCGCTCACGAGCCACAAAGTAATCACCAGCCTGTGGGATGACGCCGGCTCCTCTGACGCCGCCGCAGAGCAGAGCGGCATCGATCACATTGGCGAAGCCCAGTGGGCGGAAGCGCTCGTTGTGGCTCCGGCGACAGCGAATATCCTGGCCCGGTTCGCGCATGGCATCGCAGACGACTTTCTGACAACCATGTATCTGGCAACTCAGGCGCCGGTGCTGGTTGCGCCTGCCATGAATGTGAATATGTGGGAGCACCCGGCCACGCAGGCGAATCTTGAACTACTGCGCCAGCGGGGCGTGCGGGTGATCGAGCCCGGCACGGGAGCGCTGGCGTGCGGGATGGTTGGTCCGGGACGGATGGCAGAGCCCGAGGCGATTGCAGATGCCGTGCTGAATGCACTGGGGCGCCGCCATGACATGGCCGGCGAGGTCGTGCTGGTGACGGCGGGCGGCACGCGCGAGGCGTTGGATCCGGTGCGTTTTCTCGGCAACCGATCGAGTGGCAAGATGGGCTACGCGCTGGCCGATGCTGCGCAGAGCCGCGGGGCGCGCGTGATTCTGGTCAGCGGGCCGTCTGCGCTGCACCCGCCGATGCATTGCGAGCTGATCAAAGTAACTACGGCCGACCAGATGCGAAGCGCGGTGCTGGACCGTATGGGCGATGCCACAATGATCATCAAGGCGGCTGCAGTGGCCGATTATCGCCCGGTGCATGTCTCAGACCAGAAGCTGAAGCGCACAGGGCCGCTGACGCTTGAATTGGCGCCAACGGAGGATATTCTTGCCGAGGTGGTTCGGCAGCGACGGCCAGGGCAACTGATTGTGGGTTTTGCCGCAGAGACAGAGAATAGCAAGGAGAATGGGCGCGCCAAGTTGCTGCGCAAAGGCGCCGACGCCATCGTGGCGAACGATGTATCGGGCGACACCCTGGGCATTGACGCCGACAACAACGCCGCGACTTTCCTGACGCTCACGACAGCGATCGATTTGCCGGAGATGCCGAAGCGCAAACTTGCCGACCGTATTCTGGACGAGATCGTGACGCTGCGTCGACCGCGCTCGCTGGTGGTGGAGCTTGATCAGACAACGTCGCAGGATCGCGTGCTTAGCCAGTCTGAAGCGGCGCCTGCCCCGCGCCGGCAGTTGATTGTGGAGAGCTAAGCGTGAGGCAATCGCTCGATTCGGCTACGCAAGAGGCGCTCGCGGCACGCCTGCGCTTCTACCGCGACCTCGGCCTGCATGAGTTCTATCGCCGCCCGGTGGACCCGGCACTGCTGGCAGACGCTCCTTCCATGCCGAGCCAGGCGGAGCCGTCCGTGGTGCCCGCTCGTCAGGCACAGCCGATAAACATGCCCATCCCAGACACTTTGGAGGACCAGCCCATTCCACCACGCACGACATTCCCAGAGCCTCCAGGTGTGGGCGCTGCCGTTGCACCCGCAGAGCGCGAGAAAGCACTGCGCATCCTGCGCGAAGAGATCGGCGACTGCACGCGCTGCGCTCTGCACACGGGGCGCAACAAGCTGGTGTTTGCCGATGGCGATCCTAACGCGCGGCTGATGTTTGTGGGCGAAGGCCCGGGTGCGGACGAGGACGCGCAGGGGCTGCCGTTTGTGGGACGTGCGGGACAGCTTTTGAACAACATGATCGCGGCGATGGGTCTGAAGCGCGAAGAAGTCTACATCGCGAACGTGGTGAAGTGCAGACCGCCGGGGAATCGGACGCCGGAGCCGGACGAGGCAAATACCTGTACGCCGTTTTTGTTTCGACAGATTGACGTCGTGCGGCCGCAGGTGCTGGTGGCGCTGGGCGCCACGGCAGCTACGTACTTGCTGGGCCAACGCCAGCCGTTGGCAGGGCTTCGCGGGCGCGTTCATGCTTTTCGCGGCAGCCAACTGATTGTGACGTATCATCCCGCGTATCTTCTGCGCGATCCACGGCAAAAGAAAGAGGCATGGGCGGATCTGCAGATCGCCATGCGGGAACTGGGACTGAAGGCGCCGGCGCGCGACTAAGGCTGTACTGGAGCGAGCCTGCGGCCGCACGATGCTGCCTGCTCAGCGTCGGCGCGTCTTTACCGTCTTTCCGCGCGCGATTTCGTCAGGCCTGATCCTGCCATAACTTGACTCCGCCCAGGATGCCCGTCTCGTTGGAGATGATGGAGACGTTTTCCAGCAGCTTGAACTCGATCTTCTTTGCGTTGCCGCCACCCAGGTAGAGGCTATCCCAGTTGAACAGCTTTGCGGTCTGGTCGATGGCCTCCTGAAGGAGTTTGTTCCACTCCTTTTTCCCGTATTTGTCGAGTCCCCGGCGACCAAGGTAGTCCTCATAAGTGTGCTTGTGCCAGGGATGGTGTCCGAGTTCGAGGCCGGGACAGAGGCGGCCGCTCGTGAACAGGGAAGATCCCAGACCCGTGCCGAGGGTGAGGACGAGCTCGACGCCGGTTCCCCTGATCGCTCCGTATCCCTGGACCGCCGCGTCATTGGCCACTCGGACGGGCTTTTTCCATCGCTTTTCGAGTTCGCTCTGGAGCGCGTAGCCGCCCCACTCCGGGTGGAGATTGGCGGCGGTGAGCGTGGAGCCGCGCTTGATGACGCCGGGAAAGCCGACGGAGACGCGATCAAAGGCGGCCAACTGCTTGCGCAGTCCGTCGAGGGCGTCAAGCACCATCTTGGGTGTGGGCACAGTGGGCGTGGCTATGCGCTGGCGCTCGCTGACCGGCTGCCCGGCGGGGTCAAGCAGCATAGCCTTCAGGCCAGAGCCGCCGATGTCGATCGAAAGGGTGACGGGACGCGTGGAGTCCTTTGGTGCATCTTGCGCGGGGGCATCGGAAGAGCGGCCTGAGTGTGTCATTAGAGTGAAATTGTACTGCGCGGGGGCTGCGGTCACCGTTGTGCAAATCGAGGGTCGAATCCCGGAGGAGCACAGCGCCTGCATCCCCTACACTGAGTCTTGCCACTCATGCCTGCCTACTGTGAAGTCGCGCTGCCGGTGCCGCTGGATCGCACATTTACTTATGCGGTGCCGGCCGGGATGGAGCCGCGGCGCGGGGCACGGGTGATTGCACCGTTTCGCCAGGAGAAGCTGATTGGCGTGGTCACAGGGATTTCGTTGACGGCGCCGACCGGCTTTGAAGCGCGCCCGATTGAGGCCCTGATCGACGATGAGCCGCTATTGAGCGAAGATTTGCTGCAACTGGCGGAGTGGATTGCACAGTATTATCTGGCTCCGCTGGGCGAGGTGCTGCGCGGCATGTTGCCGCTGATGGCGGAGGTGCGCCGCACGGTCTACTACCGCATCACGGACCAGGGGCGCGACGTGCTGGCAAACTGGCTGGATGGGGATGGGCAAGAGGGAACTGTGAGTCCGGTCCCACGCCGCGCCAAGGGGCGCAACGCGTCGCCGGAGGAGCATAGCCTTGCGCGGAGTGTGCTGGAGAGGCTGGCATCGGGAGAGCCGGTGCGAGTTTCCACCCTGCGCACGGCCACGTCTGCCACGCTGCCGGTGCTGGCGTCCATGCTGCGTAAAAAGTGGATTGCCCGCGAGACCTCCGCGGTGGAGCGCGATGCACGCAGGACGGAACGGTTCGCAGTGCTAGTTCCGGATGCGCGGCTGCCTGCGCTTACTGAGAAGCAGCAGGCGATTCTGGTGGAGCTGGCGGCATCGGGAGGCGAACTGCCTCTGGCGGAGTTGCGGCGCAAAGAACTGCCTTCATCGACTCTGCAGACGCTGGTGCGGCGCGCGCTGGTGCGCATAGAGGAGCGCGCGTTGGAGTTTCGGCTGGGCGGGATCGCGTGCCGCACGGAGCCGGTGCGACTTAATGAGCCGCAAATGGAGGCGCTGGCTACTGTTGCGGCCGCGCTGGGCGGCTTCAAGCCTTTCCTGCTGCACGGTGTCACCGGTTCCGGCAAGACCGCGGTGTATCTGGCGGCGATGCAGCGGGCGCTCGATCGCGGATTGGCGTCGATTCTACTGGTGCCGGAGATTGGGCTGACCCCGCAGATGGTGGGCGTGCTGGACGCGGCATTTGGGGCGCGGGTGGCGCTGCTGCACTCCGCGCTGACGCCGGAGGAGCGCAGCGAGCAGTGGCGTCGCATACAGCGCGGCGAGGCGCAGATTGTGGTGGGCACGCGTTCGGCGATTTTTGCTCCGGCGTCAAAACTGGGACTGATTCTGGTGGATGAAGAACATGACCAGAGCTACAAGCAGGAAGAGACGCCACGCTACAACGCGCGCGACGTGGCGGTGATGCGCGCCAAGCTGGAGGGCGCCGTGGTGGTGCTGGGTTCGGCCACGCCGTCGCTGGAGACGTGGCAGAACTCCGCGCAGGGCAAGTACGCGCGCATCGAGATGAGGGATCGCGTACAGGACAGGCCGCTGCCGGAGGTGGAGCTCGTGGACATGCGGCGCGAGTTCCAAGAGACAGGGCGGGACCAGCTTTTTGCGCGCAGGCTTGTGGAGGAGACGCAGACAGCGCTGGACCGGGGCGAGCAGGCACTGATTCTGCTCAACCGCCGCGGTTACTCATTTGCAGTGATCTGCCGCGCCTGCGGAAAGAAGCTGGAGTGCCAGAACTGCGCGATTGCACTGACTCACCATAAGCCGCCTGCCGAGGAGGATGGCCTGGCACGAGAGGGGCAGCGGCTGGAATGTCACTATTGTGGCTACCGGCGCTCGGTGCCGGGTCGCTGTCCGGAGTGTGACAGCGAGCATCTTTACTACCTGGGCGCTGGATCGCAGCAGGGGGAAGAGCGGCTGGCAGAGATCTTTCCCTCGGCGCGCATTGGGCGCATGGACCGCGACACGGTGCGTGGGCGCCACGATCTGGAGCGGCTGCTGGCCCGGCTGCACTCCGGCGAGATCAACCTGCTGGTGGGTACCCAGATGATTGCCAAAGGGCACGATATTCACGGCGTGACGCTGGTGGGCGTGGTGGGCTGCGATCACGCGCTCTCGATGCCGGATTTTCGAGCGGCTGAGCGGGTTTTTCAACTGATGACACAGGTCTCAGGGCGAGCGGGGCGAGGGGAGCTTATTGGCCGCGTGGTGGTGCAAACCTACTACCCCGACCACTATGCCGTTCTCGCCGCGAGCAAGCACGACTATGCGAGCTTTGTGGAGCGCGAGCTGAAATATCGCCGATGGATGCACTATCCACCGTTCGGCGTGCTCGCGAACATTCTTGTTCAATCGGAAAAACTGGAAGAGGCTGCGGGGTGGTCTGCGTCACTGGGCAAGTGGTTCCAGCGGGCAGCGCCGGAGGGCGTGCGCGTGCTGGGTCCATGTACGGCCCCGATCGCGCGTATCAAAGGCGTATATCGCTTTCACCTTATCCTGAAGGCGACTTCTCGCAAAGGGCTCAATGCGGCGCTTCGTGAAGCTCTGGCGCACGCAGACGGCTCGGGGATTCCGCGCAGAAACCTGGTGGTGGATGTGGACGCACAGCGGCTGATGTGATGGTGCAGCGAAGGCAGGACGGGCGTCGCGTTTTTTATGGCTGCGTTGCGGATTGCCCAGATAGACTCGAAATGATCGTTCAGCCAGCGTGCTTCATTCTGGGGGTAAGTGATGCGTTTTGAGCGTGTGAGGATATCCCGCCGCTTTGCGGCAATGGGGAGCTGCGGTGCGTTGATTGCAGCCGCACTCCTGCCCCTGCATGGCCAGACGGCCGCTGTGCCGGCCCACGTTTTCTTTCGCGTACAGGTTACGACCTCAGTCGCTGAGCCGATCAACGGACGGCTGCTCGTCTTTGTGAAGCAAGGATCGGGCGACAAGGAGGTCCAGATCAATGAATTCCGGCCCAATGATACGTGGGTGGCGGCGCGCGAAGTCCATGATCTGGCTCCGGGTTCGACCATCGAGTTCGATGCGGACGAGCTGGCCTATCCCCAGCCGTTTTCGGCACTACCTGCCGCCACATACGAGGCCCAGGCGGTGCTCGACGTGGGCCACACGTTCAACTACAGCGGTCGCAGCCCGCAGGACTGGATCAGCCCGGTTGTCGCATTACCGGCCTGGACTCCGGGCGGGGGTGCCGAGCCTGTTCTAAAGCTGGACCACCATCCGGAAGAGAATCCAATGCTGGCATCCAGGCTGGCTGCAGCCCGGGCGCAGGTCAAGCCAGGGGTAGCTCAGCTAGAGACTTTTGAGAGCCCACAGCTGGGCCGTTTCTGGGGTCATCGCGTGAACATCACGGCCTGGGTCATTCTGCCGCCGGGATACAATGACCACCGCTCGGTCAGGTATCCGACTGCGTACTGGACGCATGGCTTTGGCGGCGGAATCGATGGAGCGCTGGTGGCGGGCCTCCAACTCCGTACCCGCATGGAGGCCGGCAAGATGCCCCCGATGATCTGGGTGATGCTCGATGAGTCGATTCCGGAAGGCACGCATGAGTTCGCCGACTCAGTGAACAACGGGCCATGGGGCTCTGCGCTGACACAGGAGTTTATTCCGTATCTCGAAAAGAAGTACCACATGGACGCCCGTCCCGCGGGGCGCTTGCTCAACGGCCATTCAAGCGGTGGTTGGGCGACCTTGCAACTCGAGGTCATGTACCCCGACATTTTTGGCGGCACCTGGTCCACCTCACCCGATCCGAGTGATTTTCACGATTTTACCGGGACTGACCTCTACGCAGCGAATGCCAATGTATACCACCGCGCCGACGGTTCCGACGTTCCCATCCTTCGCAACCATGGAAAAGTCATCGCCACTTTTGAAGAGTTTGCCCGCATGGAAGATGTTTTGGGGCCCTTCGGCGGGCAGATTGCCTCCTTCGACTGGGTCTTTTCCCCCAAAGGCAAGGACGGGGCGCCAGAGCAGATGTTCGACCACCAGACGGGCTCGGTCCATCCGGAGGTCGTTGCGTATTGGCACGATCACTACGACCTTGCTCATCGGGTGGAAGAGGAGTCGGCCGAGCGCCGGGCCCTCTTGAAGGGGCGCATTCATCTAATCGTTGGGACTGCCGACACGTTCTATCTGGACGGGGCCGCGCACAAGTTTGAGGCGGTGCTCAACCGCCTTGGCTCCGATCCGCACTTTACGTACATCGCGGATCGCACCCACTTCGACCTCTATCTTGTCGACAAGGATCGCGAAGGGTTGTTCGACCAGATCGGAGCGGAGATGTATGCCGTGGCCAGGCCCGGCGCG
The DNA here is from genome assembly GCA_021836865.1 of Acidobacteriota bacterium. Lineage (GTDB taxonomy): Bacteria > Acidobacteriota > Terriglobia > Terriglobales > Acidobacteriaceae > Telmatobacter. Next base: position 56,436 of record JAKBHH010000005.1, on the reverse strand, counting down.
CACTGGAAGAGCAAGTGAAAATGATTGAAGAAAGCAGTTGTCTTGATCAGGCCGCCGCGTGCCGGTTCTGGCTTCCAGGCAGGCACAATCGCAGGTTAAACCGAGCGATGCGCAAAAGCCGGGTTGGGTCTCAGGCCCGGTTCTGCCCATCTTCCCCGCAACCGTTTTGAAATCGTCTTGAACGGAGTATTCTTTCGTCATGTCTTCCCAGCGCGAGTGGTCGAACATGGTGAAGATCCTGGTTGTTGTGGCGGCCCTCGCGGTGGTGGTGCGCGCCCAGAAGCCGGGTGCAACCCATGTTCCCGGTTCTCGAACGCTGGTGCTGGACGGCATGGGCAAAGGGACCGCTGATCTCGGCGGCCTCTGGCAGTTTCATATTGGCGATGACCCCCAATGGGCCCGCCCGGATTTCGACGACTCTGGTTGGGAGTCGCTGCTGGTGGATGCACCCTGGGGCGCACAAGGCCATCCGTCCTACGCGGGAATCGCGTGGTATCGGCGTCATATCAGCATCATGCCCGAGCCCGGCGCCTCCGGTCAGTATCGTGTTCTGATTCCGGATGCGGAGGACGCCTACGAAGTCTACTGGAACGGCAAGCTCGTGGGCAGCTATGGCAAGTTTCCACCACATGCCTACTGGTATTACAGCGTCTTCCCGCGCTCATTCCCGATCAATGGCGACACCGGGGGCGTGTTGGCCATTCGAGTCTGGAAAGCGCCGCTGGACATCTTCTCGCTCGCGGAGTCGGGCGGGATTTATGTCGTCCCCTCTCTCGGCGATCCTGATTCGATTGAACTCAACCAAAAGGCGATTACGTGGGACGAGGTCCAGCAGGATTTATTCGATTATTCCCTTGTCCTGCTTCGGACATTTGTGGCGCTACTCTGTGTTGTTCTTTGGACGCGTAGCCGCAAGGAGCAGCTCTTTCTCTGGGTAGGAGTTTTTACCGTCACGCCAGTCGGACTTGGAATTCTGCAGAATCTTTTCTTCATCCCCATTTCCTATGAGCTGGCGCGATGTATCAATCAGCCGCTTTACGTCCTCTCCAATGTTTCGCTGTGGTTCCTGCTTGTCTGGCTTCTCAGGCTGAACGAGGATCCGCGGGTTCTGCAGTGGACGGAAGTTCTTGCCCGCACGACCGTAATCATTGGCATTCTCGACGGATTGGCGGCCCTGTTCTGGGGTGAGGCAACGCTCTGGATGCAGTGGACAGACGCGATTTTATGCACTTGCATTCTGCTGTCTGAATTGTTTCCGTTTGCTTTAATTGCCTTGGCATTACGCCGGCGTCTCGATGCATCCCGCTGGGCTGTTGCGCTCACGGCCTTCTTGCTGCAACTCATGCGCACGATTGCCGATTCCAGCGCCCTGGGGCAGCGGTTCACCCATTGGACTCTTTACTCCAACCTCATCGACAATCGCAGTTTCCAGATTCAGGGTGTGGTCTTCGGGCCAGAGAAGCTCACTTCTCTGGCTCTGTTTGCGGCGATCCTCTACGCGGTCTACCGGTATGTGCTGGAGACGCAGGCGCGCCGCACTGCCCTGGAGCAGGAAATACAGAGCGCAAAGGAAATCCAGCAGATGCTCATCCCGGAAACTCTGCCGTCGCTGGAGGGCTATGCAGTCACCAGTGCCTACACGCCCGCGCAGGAGGTCGGCGGTGACTTCTTCCAGATACTGTCCAATCCCGACGGCTCAACGATTGTCGCTCTGGGCGACGTGAGCGGCAAAGGACTGAAGGCCGCCATGAATGTGTCGATGATCGTTGGTGTCATGCGCGCAGAGGCTGCAAGCTCCGTTAGCCCTGAAAAGATTATGTCTGCACTGAATCAATGCCTCGTAGGCCGCATGCAGGGCGGGTTTGCCACAACAATCGTTTGTCGCCTCGATATGGATGGCACAGTAACATTTGCCAACGCAGGGCACCTTCCGCCTTATTTGAACGGCAAGGAACTAACCCTGGAACCATCGCTCCCGCTTGGTCTGCTAAGCCAGGCGGAATTCTCGGAGGTGGCTGTTCGACTGAATCCCGGCGATCAGCTCAGCCTCTATACGGACGGGCTGCTGGAGGCGCGCAGTAAGAACGGTGAGCTCTACGGCTTTGAACGCATGAATACACTTTTCTCGGCAAGGCCTTCGGCTCAGGAGGCGAGTGAGGCAGCGGTGGCGTTTGGTCAGGAAGACGATATTACCGTACTTACGCTGACACGACTGGCAGCCGGCGAGGAATCGACTACGGAACTTGTGGCGCCGGGACTCGCCAGAACGTTCTAAGAGGTGAAGCAAGGACGCAGTTGATCCGCTCAGCCCGGTCAGGCTCAATGTCTGTGTATCCGCCCACCTTGCACGTTCCATGGCTGACAGAATTTCTCCCTGTAGCTGGAATCAGCCCTTCCATTGCGCTTTGGGCGGGCCGCAGGCCGGTGCGCATCGGGCGGTTGTTGCGAGCAGTTGGTCACCGTTACCGATCAAAAAAAGGAGAGGGCCCGCCGAGATGTTGCGGACCCTCTCTTTCCAGTGCGGCTGCGGTACGTCACGTCACCGCTCAGGGCGCGGTCGGTACTGCAACCTGCAGGGTGATGGCAGTGCTCCCGGAGGCGTAGTTTGCTCCGTTGCTGTAGGTGGCTGTTACAAGATCCGTGCCGTTGGGCAGAGTCATCGCGGGAATCGTGATGCTTGCGGTCCCGGCAGCATTCACCGGAACAGCGGCACCACCGAGCACGGTGCTCCCGAAGGAAAACGTCACCATACCTGTAGCATTCGGCGGACCTGCACTCCATGATGCAACGGCAGCAGTCAGCGTCAAATTGCCTCCTGTCAAGTACCAGGCCGACGGTGTGAACTGCACGTTGACGGGAGCCGGCGTGACCATAAAGCTCTCGCTCAGCGGGCCGGCGGCAGCATAGTTTGTCTGGGCCGGGTAGCTGATCACCAGTGAGTGGGTTCCCACCGGAGGCTTGGCGATCACAATGTTGGCCGTACCGGCAGCCAGCGGAAGGCTGATCGGCGCGCCGCCGTCGTAGGAGTAATTGATCACGCCCTGCGGAGCACCTGCGTTCGAGCTTGCATACACACCGCACTGGAAGTTAGAGCCATAGGGATACGGTGTGTTCCAGCATGAAGCGGTCAGCTTTACAGGAACCGGCAGAACGGTGAGCTGCACGGCCGCCGAGTAGCCGCCGGGATTCGAGCTGTCGCCCCTGTACTCCGCATTCAACGAGTGCTTACCCGCTGGGAGATTGCTCAGGTAGTCGTACACGCTGCCCCTCTTCAGGGTGAGTGTGGCGACCGGGTTGCCGTTGTCGATGATGATTACGTTGCCGGTCGGTACGCTTCCATTCGTATTCAGGACCTGGATATCCGCCTCAGTGCCGAGCGGATAGATAATGCTGTTGGATGCCAGAGTGAACCGGATCTGGCTGTCGATGTTCACGCTGTAAGGAACGGACTGGGGCGCCTGATTGCCTGCAGCATCCGCAACATTCAGGGTGAAGCTCTGCGCTCCTCCCATGGATGTATTCACCGGTGAGGTGAATGGGCCTGCCGAAGCGACCCCCGTACCGAAGGATTGGCTGCCGCAGGTGATGACACCCGAACCGGGGGCACCTGATGGAGTGAGCGGGGGATCGGAGCAGCTATACGTGGCGGTTACGATCTCGCCCTGGTAGTAGCTCAGCCCTGAGGGTAAAAGAGCCAGGGTTGCATCTGGCGCGCCTGTATCCAAGTTGATTGGGTAAGTATAGAAGTTTGTCGTCCAGCTTCCTGAATTGTCCTGCACAAACTTCAGCTCCTGCGTTCCGGCGCAGTCTTGCGCGTAGTAATGCAATGCATAGTATCCGTCGTTCTTGAGGGCGAGCGGTTGCACACCTTCCGGGGCGAATACAGGCGCGACCGAGTTGCTGGAACTGCCCGGCGTTGGACAACCTACAGGATTGAGGAGCTTGGTGTCAGTGCCGCTGGTACTGCCCGGCGCAGGCACCTGGTTGGCCGATGAAAGGCCATAACTGATGCTTTGGATCGGGGCAGCTACAAAATTTGTCGCTCCCGGAAGTGATATTCCGGTTAGATTGGGCGGCTGGCTGGAGAGCATGAAGTTCGGATTGGGACGATTTGTCCAATTGCCCGGTCCCAGCGTCACGGGGCTGCCATTTCCATCCGTCATCGTGACGGTTGTTAGATCCTCCGGCACGCCATAAATAGAGATGAAGGTCGAGTTCGGATGCGTCGTTTGGCCACCGCTTGTGAACGATCCCGGCCCGCTGAAGGTGGTCAGCAGATTCTGCGGGCAAAGTTCACTGGCGAGATCGGTCTCAGTTGGGTCGAACGTGCAGGGCCCCCCTGTCCACCCTTCCTTCGCCATCAGGAAGCCCATGCCTTCGTGGAACGTCCCTTGCGAAGTCGTGATATCGGCCAACGTAAAGGACGGTCCGTCAAACACGTCTTGAAGGACCTCGTTGGGCTGACTGGATACCGGGCAATTTGCGCCCGCCGCAGAGCTGCCTGTACCCGTTGTGCATGTCAATGTGTACAGTTTGCAGGCGGGTTGGCCGCCTACAAGTTCGCCGCTATGTACCAGGCACCTTGACGTCGCAAAGGAAGTCCCACTGACGTAACTGGAAAATTGGCTTGGAGCCAAGCCGGAGTCGCTCACCTGAGGAATTGCGCCACTCGCATTGGAGGTCACAGTCTGGTTTGCGTACGAGCCGGCCAAGTCGTATTCAAAACCGATCTGCTGGTTGGTGAGCGGATTGAAATTGAAGTCCTGGTTCGTCTGGCTGGATGGGGTGATTGTGTTGCCGCTGATCGTACCTCCGTTCTGCACGCCGCTGAGGCTGCAGTTCGTGTTGAGGTACACGCTTGAGCTCGCGACATAGCCACCTTCATCCTCAAGCGCAATCGTCAACTGCTGCGTGCCGCTCGTCAAAAAGTCGCTGATATCAATGGGCGGAACTCCACCGGTCGATACAATCGTGATGGTTGTGGTGGGGTAGAAAGCGGAATCGACATCGGCGCCGTCAAGGTGTCCCTTAGCTGCGGGCGTCTGATATGCGGCGGTGAAACAGTCAGGGAACGCTCCGCCGTCGTCAATCTGCCCGCCCTTTTCGCCTGTGCAGACGTTTGTAGTCGCTTTGGTCGACGAGGTTACGAAAATGTTATTGTCCACCAGGATATAGCCCAAGCCGTCTGCAGTTCCGGAGAGCGTTGCCGTCGGTGCGTTGGAACAGGTCAGCGTCAACGTATTTGTGTTGAAGACGACAGGACTGCTGTAGCTCGCTCCGGTTTGCGACAGCCGCACATTCACAGGGCCGAAGAGCTGAATTGGGGGTTGGGTTGGGGTCTGGGCCTCGGCTCCAAGGCTGAAAGCGCTCCAGGTACAGAGCAGCAGCAGCATACTTGCACGAAAGTGAATTTTCATCGCGTAGACGACCTCCTCGTCGCTCGAATGACGGCCTGCCACCTATGGAATCCGGCGCAAGCGAATGCTTCGTTGTGGTAACTAACCAGGGGAAACTCAAGTTACTTCAGCGCAGTTACTCGCAAGTGGAGCGAGTGGGGGACGAATAGCTCTTAGTTACATCACGTCCATAACAGAGTGTCAATGAGAATTTGCACGCTGACACCATTCCCAAATGCAGAAGCGAACAGTGAAGGCTTTTCGGTACCCGCATACGGTGCAAGTGGGCACGAAGCAGTGCCGAAGACCCGGCCGCAGAGCCATTGAAGGAGACGATGCGCCGACGGGAATGTATTTGCGGGGGATGGCATAGGGCGTAGCGGAAAAATCCGCAAGATCAGCAAAATTGCGAGATTCAAAGAGGGGAGAGGGAGCTTGGTACGGGCTGCGGAGATCGCTGAAGTGCTGCGGCGTTTTGTGAATGGAATGGGGTAGAGAAAAGGTCGCGCGGCGGGGGGATAGCGGCGGGGCAACGGGTGGGCGTTCGCAATGGAGCCAGAGAGCGACCGGGCGGAGTGGGTCGTTTCCTGCCATTTTTTGCAGTGGCACGAAAGGAATGGGTTAGGACTGAATGTCTATCCGATCAGCGCACCGAACTCGAAGCCCTATTCCCGCTTACAACAGGTTTCAGGCGCTGACCGCTGCTGCCATGCGAGCAATGGTGAGGACAGTGATGTCGTCTTGCTGGCCGAAGGCCTGCGCGGCGTTGGCAAGAGCAGCGCCGGCGGTGCCTTTCTGGAGCAACTCTGCGATACGCTCGAAGCCGAAGAGATGGCCCTCGGCGTTTTGCGCTTCGGCGACGCCATCGGTCATCAGCATCAGTGAGTCGCCTTCCACGAGCTTGAAATGCAGAACAGGGAAGTCGATGCCGGGAACTGCGCCGAGCGGGAGTGCGCCCTCGATGGACAACTCGTTTCCGTTCCGGTACGGCGGCAGGTGGCCGGCGTTGGCCAAGGTTGCGTTGCCATCCTTCTCGACGCGCAACGCGAGGCAAGTGGCGAGGCCACGACCCTGCATCCGCTCATTGAGCAGCGCAAGGATGCGGGCCGTATCCGTGGTGAACGACGCCGCAGTGCGGATGGCGCCTACGATGAGCGTGGCAAGCATTCCCGCTTCGAGTCCATGGCCTGCAACGTCACCCACTACAATCATTACGCTTCCATCCGCGGCCTGAGGCAGCACCTGAAAGAAATCGCCGCCCACTTCCCGGGCAGGGCGGTATTCGCTTTCGATGGCGAGGCCGGGTGTATTCGGCAGGTGCACCGGGATGAGGTACTGCTGCACGCTCCGCGCCGCCATCACCTCGCTTGCAAATCGCTCTTCCTGGCTGCGCGAACGTATAAAGCGGTTGGAGAGAATTGCCAGCATGGCGATCAGGAACAGGACCTCGACCAGGTTATCGGCGGGAAAGGGAAACGGGTCGTTGAACAGGATCAACGATCCATCAAAAGTCTTCGTCCATCCAAGCTGAAAAGCTCCCCACAGCACGGAATCGGCGGACCGCAATCCCAGGGCGATGAGCACGGGCGCCATCAGTAGACGGGCATCCGGCAAACCCTCTTTCGCTCGTCGAACCAGAAGGCCACAGGCCCACGCGAACACCACAAGCGTACCCACAGCATCCGTCAAATTGACGTAACCCACAGTGATCCCAAGATGCAGGAACAAGCTGAGAAGCAAGACTGGGCTTTGCAACACGGCTATAATCGCCAGATAGAAAAGTACAGTCCTGCGGCCACGCAATAGTATCTGCAGGAAAAAGACAAGACTCAAACCGGCGATGAGCTCCAACGAGGCGTTTGCAAAATCTCTGCTAAAAAGCGGGACGGCATGAGTATCCTCATAGACGAACAGACTAAAGAGAATCGCATTTGCCAGTTGATTGAGTGCAAACCAGAGATACTCGGTTTCCTTGCGCCGGACCAGAAATAGAAGAAGCGCCATCATGCCGGAGGTAGCGGTCAGGATTGCGAGCGAATAACTTGCGCCATTTCTGAGCAGCCGTGAATCGTTCCGGAGCTGGAGCTGCGCATCGATCAGGCTCGACTTTCCAACGAGCCCTCCGCCACTCAGAGGTCCTCCGCCGTCGTACGCTGACCAACCCAACCAGTGCCATACGCGCACAGCGATCGTCGCTTCTGTTGGTGCAGACTCCTGCCCGAAATTCAGCGCATATACGGCCGGCCCTGGCAGGCGCACGAGTTCATGGGGAGGCATCTGGCTGAAGGATCCCATGAGTTTGCCGTCTGCATAGACCTGATAGCTGGTGAAGATCGGCGGAAGCAGAAGGGATACGTGGTCCAATCCCGGCGGGATGACGACGCGAAAGCGATACCACGCAAAGCCGCTGTAGCCCTGGTATCCCTGCTTGGCCCAGTCTTCATCTGAGCGCAGCAGGGGCCATGCGGAGTCATCGAAGTTGGGGCTGGCCCAGGCTGGGTTGTCGCCGGGATGGAACCGCCAAAGGCCATTGAGTGAAGCCACAGGCTCGCGGTCCGTTGCGAGATTGAAGGTCTGGGCCTGGAGCAAGCCACAGCAGGCAAGCAGCAATAACAGCCCACTGGCGCAAATCCTTCTGCGAGCGGCCCGTACTGCTCCCTGCGCCAGACTGCGAGTCTGGCTGGCCGGCTGCGCCGTCATTTGCCGGGTGCGCCGCCGGTGTCCAGGGTATGCAGTTCTTTGCCGGGCTTGAAACGCACGGCCTTGCCCGGCGTGATGCTGACCTCAGTGCCGGTGCGGGGGTTGCGGCCGATGCCGGTTTTGCGCGCTCGGACGCTGAAGACGCCAAACCCGCGCAGTTCAATGCGTTCTCCGGCGGCAAGTGCCTGCTTCAGGCCTTCGAACACGGTGTCCACGGCTGCCTCAGCCTTGGTGCGCGGCAGGCCCGTGCGTTCGATTACATGGTGTACGATGTCCTGCTTGATCAATGCGGTCACCTCGCATGCGCGACTGAAATCGACTGTACCACGCCCTACGCAGTTGATGGTACAGATTTTGCGCCAAAGATGGAACACCCGGCCCATGCCGGTTCAAGGGCGATTCTCTCCAGCATGGATTGGCGCGAAGGCGGTAGAGGGTTCCGGCAGTCAGCGGATACGCGGAGATTCGCACAGGTTGTCATTGGGGTGCGCGTTCCGTAAGATGAAGTTTTCGAGCGGCCTAGTGCGCCACTTAACCAATGACCGGCTTCGTGTGTGAGCCGCGACAGGAGAAGCATGTCCATTCAGAGCGACCGTTGGATCAGGGAACAGGCCCTGCAGCACAAGATAATTGAGCCCTTCAGCGAAAAGCAGGTTCGCGAGGGCGTCATATCCTACGGCCTGTCCTCCTACGGCTACGACCTTCGGGTCACCGATGAGTTCAAGATATTTACCAACGTAAACTCCGCGATCATCGACCCCAAGGCTTTTGACGAGCGGTCCTTTGTCTCCGTGCAGGCGGAGTCGGTGATTATTCCGCCGAATTCTTTTGCCCTGGCTCGTTCGGTTGAGTACTTTCGTATTCCCAGGAACGTGCTAACCATCTGTGTTGGGAAGTCCACGTACGCCCGTTGCGGCATTATTGTGAATGTGACACCGTTTGAGCCGGAGTGGGAAGGGTTTGTGACTCTTGAAATCTCAAACACTACACCGCTGCCGGCAAAGGTGTACGCGAACGAGGGGCTCTGCCAGATCCTGTTTTTCCGGTCCGATGAGGTCTGCGAAGTAAGTTATGCGGATCGCAAAGGCAAGTACCAGAAACAGCAGGGAATTGTGCTTCCCAAGCTGTAAATCGCACAGCATGGCCCGGCGTGAGGATGGCCTGTCGATCGAATGGCCGACGCCCGATAGCACTGTCAGGAATCTGAATCCGGACGGCACCGAAGGGCGAGGCAACCGCGGTGAGAGTTCGTATGGACCAAGGAACCAGCCGGCACACTGTCCCCGTAGGACTCATTGCGGGCGAGCCGATCCGCATGGAAGGCTTGCGGGGTGTCTTTGAGCATTCCACTCAGCCGGGGCAGACCCGGTTGGTTCCTGTAGTGGGCACCCTGGAAGATTTGCTGGCGAATCCGGCGGTCGGATACCTGATCGTGGATCTGAACTCCTCATGCTGGTGCCTGGAAACGTTGCGCCAGATCAGTCGCCTTAAACCCTCCATTCGGCTTATTGTGATTGGTTCTGACAGCGACGATGAACTCGTGATGGAGGCCATCGTAGCGGGTGCTCGCGCCTATCTGGACATGTCGGCCGGTCCCCGAACGATCCGCGATGCGATCGAGGTGGCCCTTTCCGGTTCCATCTGGGCTCCGAGGCGCTCTCTGGCGCAGCTGATCGACCGGTTGCTTGCCGATAAAGAAGCGCGCCCTGCCAGCCCGCTGCCAGATCTGACAGCACGCGAAAGACAGGTTCTGGACCTGATTCTCCTGGCGCGCTCAAACCGGGAAATCGCGGTGGAGCTTGGGATCGAAGAACGGACCGTGAAATCCCACGTTGGCAAGCTGATGCGGAAGACGGGCGCGGAAAACCGCATTGAACTCTCGATGATGGCTCTGCGGGGACCGGAGATGGCGCGACCGGAGTAGCTCCCCGCACGGGGTCAAGTACTTCAGTAATTCGATTTGCGATTACCTAAAATCTAATCCTTTCGTACTCTTGTACCCAATGGCCGATTACCTGAAACTCGATTACAGAAACAACGCAGATCTGGGGAAAGGAGTTCCCAGGCGGCATGTCCGCATGAAGCCTGGGAACTCCTCTTTTTTCTGAATTTCGGGGTAGACCTTCCCTCGGAAGCACGAAGCCCCTATTTTTGTGCGATCAGCCCACCCGAACCGAGCATCCAGCATCCAAGCCTATGAACACGCAAAGGCCTTTTTTGCGTTTGCGGTCCATGTAAGCTTCTGGTTCCTCGCACGGGTGCGATCCGGTATCTTCCCGGCTGGCGAACATCCTAAAAAATGCGGAGGGCTTTGCCGGACGATCGGATCGGTGGATGTCAGAGTTTTTGCCTCTTTGCAGGCGGGCTTACCCCACAGCCAAAGCACCGTCTATTGCGAATACACCCCAGACTAACGCCATCGATTGGCGTTCGACGAAAGGACTCACCCATGAAGAAGGTAATTTCCGCAATTTGCTTCTGTTTCCTGGTCACATGTACCTCGTTTGCGGCATCGTCCAAGCAGGACCTGCAGGATCGCATTGATTCCGCGAAGACCGTTCTGGAGCAGATAATGGGCGCTCCAGATCACAGCATTCCCTCGGACATCCTGCAACAAGCCACCTGCGTGGGCGTTGTGCCGGGCATGTTGAAAGGAGCGTTCATCTTTGGCGGCCAGTACGGACAGGGTGTGGTGACCTGCCGCACGGGCCACGGCTGGAGTGCGCCGGTGTTCATCCGCATGGCGGGCGGCTCATTCGGCTTCCAGATCGGCGGGCAGTCGACGGACCTGGTCCTGGTTGCCGTCAATGACAAGGGCTTTCAGGATCTGCTGAAGAGCAAGTTCAAGATCGGCGCGGATGCGTCGGCAGCGGCCGGTCCGGTTGGACGTGCGGGCCAGGCTTCAACGGACTGGAAGATGAACGCCGAGCTCCTCAGCTATTCCCGCAACAAAGGCCTGTTTGCCGGCATTGACCTGGACGGCACCAGCGTCAGCCAGAACATGGATGACACCAACACGTATTACGGCGCACAGCACACCTTTGAGTCCATCCTGAAAGGCAACGTGGCCGTGCCGCCGGCCGCGGCTCCGTTTGTACGCAGCGTGGCAAAGTACTTTGTGGCATCAAAGGATCACAAATAGGCAACGCTGAAGCAGCAAGGAAGGGCGGTCCGCGAGCGGGCCGTCCTTTTCATTGCGCGGCAGACGGCTGTCATGATGCTGCGTCGACCCCCGAATGCCTACCGTCCATGCCCTACACTAAGCTTTTGCCACAATGATGCGGGAAGAGCTTGAATCCGGGCTGGTGCTGGCAGTGGTGCGCGTCCTGGGGCGCATGCCGCGCTCATGGGCGCGGCTGATTGCCGGAGTGCTGGCCTGGGCTGTGTACCTGGGACTGGGCCGGCTACGCCGCGTGGGCCAGCGCAACCTGCAACTCGCTCTTCCGGAACGCTCTTCTGCATCAAGAGAAAAGATACTGCGCGGCGTCTACCGGCATCTGGGCTGGCAGCTCGTTGAGTTCTGCCGCATGAAGCGCTACACGCCGCAGAACACGCGCGCCTGGATTCGCACCGAGGGCCTGGACCACTACCTGGCAGCGCGAGACCGCGGCAAAGGCGTGCTGGTGCTCACAGGCCACCTGGGTGCGTGGGAGCTGTCAAGCTTTTACCACTCGCTGATGGGCTATCCGATGAGCATGGTCATCCGGCGTCTCGACAATCGCCCGCTCGATGAGTTCGTCAACGGCATCCGCTGTCTGCACGGAAATCGCGTATTGCACAAGGATGACTTTGCGCGCGGCCTGTTGAAGGCCATGCATGAGGGCCAAACCGTCGGCATCCTGATGGACACCAACATGACGCCGCCGCAGGGTGTTTTTGTAGACTTCTTCGGACGCAAGGCATGCACGGGTTCAGGCCTGGCGCGGGTGGCGCTCAAGACCGGTGCGGCGGTGCTGCCCGGCTTTATGCTGTGGGAGCAGGATGAGGGGCAGTATGTGCTGCACTTCGGCCCGGAGTTGGAGTTTGCGCGCACCGGCGACGCGGAGGCCGATGTGCTGGCGGCCACGCAACAGTGCGCCGCGGCTACCGAGGCATGGATCAGGCGCTATCCTGACCAGTGGCTGTGGATTCATCGGCGCTGGAAGACGAGGCCCGCGGGCGAGCCGGGTCTTTACTAGAGGAGAGAGACGGATGACGCTGGGTGAGCTGGTAGAGAAGCTGGGGGGCAAGCTGGCGCAGGGCGATCCGGGGTGGAACGTCAAAGACGTAAGTTCCTGTGAGCGAGCTGGCCTTTTTGATCTGATTTTCTCGGACACAAGAGCAACGATTGCGGAAGCGCTGGGCAGCAACGCGGGCGTGATTGTGTTGCAGCCGGGCCAAGCGGACGCCTACCCGCCCGGCAAGTCTATCGTTGAGACCGATCAGCCCCGTCTCTGGTTTGCTCGCGCGGCCAAGCTGCTCGCTCCGCTGCCCTCTGCAGCAGGCATCCACCCCGCAGCAATTGTCGCTGCGACTGCCAGCCTGGGCGCAGGCGTGACGGTCGGCGCCGTCGCGGTGGTTGAGGCCGGCGCGGAAATTGGCGCGGGCACTCGCATCGAGGCGGGCGCGATCATCGGTCACGGAGTCCGCATTGGCGCCGATTGCCGCATCTATCCGCGCGCCGTGCTCTATCCCGGCGTCACACTGGGAGATCGTGTGCTGGTCCACGCCGGGGCGGTGCTAGGCGCGGACGGTTTTGGCTATGTGCGCGACGCGAAGACGGGCGCTTACACTCAATTTCCGCAGCAAGGCACCCTGGTGATTGAAGACGATGTGGAGATCGGGGCAAACTCAACGATTGACCGCGGCGCGCTGAAGGAGACGCGCATCGGCAGGGGAACGAAGATTGACAATCTCGTCCACGTGGGACACAACTGCGAGATTGGCGAGAACGTAATTCTCGTGGCGCTGACGGGAATCTCGGGTTCAAGCACGGTGGGCAGCGGGGCGGTGATTGCAGGACAGGTGGGCATCGGCGACCACGCACACGTCGGCCCCGGAGTCATCCTGGGCGGCCAGTCCGGCGTCTTTAACGGCAAAACGCTGACCAATGAAGGCCACAAGCCTGGAACGGTCTTCTTCGGCACGCCGGCGCGTCCGCTCAAACAGGTGCTGCGGGAGCAGGCCACGCTCGCCCGCCTTGCCAAGAGCCACGGCAAGTCTAACGGCAAGGAGTAGGTGTGCCAGTCATCCTTGTTGGGGGCAGCGGTAAAAGCGTGGGGAAGACCGCAGTCATCTGCGGACTGATTGCGGCTCTGCGCGAGTTTGCCTGGACTGCGGTTAAAATCACCAGCCACGCACACGGCGAGCGTGAACCCATCTGGGAAGAGACCACCGCAGGGCAGACGACCGACACTGCGCGGTATCTGGCTGCCGGGGCGAGCCGTGCGCTGCTCGTTTCTGCGCGGGATGAGATGCTTGCACAGGTCATCCACACGCTTTGGTCGCGTGTAGAGCGCGATTCCCCCTTGATCTTCGAGTCCAATCGAATGGTGGATTGTTTGCAGCCGGATGTCTGCCTCGCGGTCGATGCAGGAGCAGACGGCGAGCGAAAGCCATCCTTTGAAAGGCTCCGGCGGCGGGCAGACGCGACCATCCTGCGTGGTCCCGATGGGGAGATGCCTGGCCTGGGAAAGCCCGTCTTTCACCTGGCCGCATTCGACCGCGTCTCGCCGCCGCTGCAACAATGGCTTCGTGTGAGGCTGATGCCTCACTGAGTATGGAGTAGGCCCACAAGGCAAGACGGAGGAAGTATGGATCGGCGCGATTTTTTGAAGACGGCAACGACGGCGGTGAGCGTGGCGGCCACAGAGCGTCTTTTGACGCCCATGCTGCACGCGGAGGGAAAGACGCCCGAGGCAGAGGGCATGATCTATCGCACGCTGGGCAGCACCGGGGAGCGTATATCGGCCATTGGCCTTGGCGGCTATCACATCGGCAAGCCATCGCTTGAGGAGCAGGAGTCCATTCAGCTGATTCGCCAGGCGATCGACCGTGGCATCACCTTTATGGACAATTGCTGGGATTACAACGACGGCGTGAGTGAGGCGCGCATGGGCAAGGCGCTGGCGGACGGCTATCGGAACAAGATTTTTCTGATGACGAAGATCGATGGTCGCACCAAAGCTGCCGCCGCGCAGCAGATCAACGAATCGTTACAACGCCTGCAAACCGACCACGTCGACCTGATGCAGTTTCACGAGGTCATCCGCCTCGAAGACCCCGACCGCATCTTCGCCGAGGGGGGCGCGATGGAGGCGATGCTGGACGCGAAGAAGGCGGGCAAGGTTCGCTACATTGGCTTCACCGGCCACAAAGACCCGTATGTACACCTGCGCATGCTGGAGGAGGCGCGTGCGCGCAGCTTCCACTTTGACGCCGTGCAGATGCCACTTAACGTGATGGACGCGCACTTCCGCAGCTTTGTCCATGATGTGTTACCCGTGCTGAATCGCGAAAACATCGGCGCGTTAGGCATGAAGGCATTCGGCGACCACTTCATCCTCGACAGCAAGACCGTGAAACCGATCGAGTGCCTGCACTACTGTCTCAACTTGCCCATCTCGACCCAAATTACGGGCATCGACAATCAGGCAGTGCTCGACCAGGCGCTGCAAGCGGCACGAAGTTTTCAGCCACTGTCTGAGGCGCAGGTGGCCAGCCTGCTCGATCGCACAAAAGCCGCCTCGCAGGAAGGCAAGTTCGAGCTCTACAAGACGAGCACCCACTTTGACGGAACAGCGCACCGGCCGCAGATGCTTGGGTGAGGCACAGCGCTGGAATATTCAATGGAGGATCGAAGGGGGATCCGCGTACGTCAACGCGGTGAGCGGGTTACTTTTCCGGGGGAAACAGCTCGGTCTTGAAGGAGCCGTCGCGTTGCTTGATGAGCATCTGGACCTTGCCTTCGGCCTCGTCCAGTTCTTTCTTGCAGGCCGTCGAGAGAGCCACGCCCTCTTCAAACAGCTTGAGCGAGTCCTCCAGGCTGAGGTCGCCCTTCTCCATCTGCTCGACAATGCTTTCAAGTTTTTGCAGAGACTCTTCAAAGGATGGCATGGGTCTTACTCCTTCATCCTGGGCGCAGGCGGCAGCACGCTCGCAATGACTTCGGCAGCGGCGGCGTAGCGGCCAAAGGGCGCGCTGACCTGCACACCCTGCACGTAGGGACGGACGGCCTCCATCATCTGCTGCGCGATCTTGATGCCTTCCTTGCGCGCCGCTTCCGGCGTGTCAGCCTGCGCCATGTGCAGCATGATTTCCTCCGGCATGGAGACACGCAGATCGTTCTTCATGAACTCTGCGTTGCGCAGGCTGGTAAGAGGCCAGATGCCTGCAATGACGGGAATGCGATGCTGCTCGATGCGTTCGAGGAACTCTTCCAGAAGGCGCAGGTCAAAGACCGGCTGGGTGATGGCGTACTCCGCGCCTGCCTCCACCTTAAAAGCGAAGCGGCGCAGTTCGTGCTCGATGTCCGGTGCGCCAGGGTTGGCCGCGACGCCTATGGTGAAATTCGTCGAGGCTCCGATCGAGTTTGCCCCGATGTCGAGCCCGTGGTTGAGGCGTCGCACCAGGTTTACGAGGCCGATTGAATCCACGTCGAACACCGCGGTGGCATCCGGGTAATTGCCCAGTTTGGGCGGGTCGCCTGTGAGGCAAAGTATGTTGCGGAGGCCGATGGACGACGCTCCCAGGAGGTCCGACTGGATGGACAGCACATTGCGATCGCGGCAGGTGTAGTGGAGGACCGTCTCGATGCTGGTTTGCTGCTGAATCTGGATGCAGAGGCTCTGCGCGCTCATGCGGGCCGAGGCGCGCGGCGAGTCCGGCACGTTGATGGAGTGGACGCCGAGCTGCGCTAGAAGCTGCGCGCCTTCGATTTCGGCGGAGCAGTCGATTCCTTTGGGCGGTACTATCTCGACCATCGTGACAAAAGTTCCCTGTTCGATGAGGGAACCAAGCCGCGAGCGTTGGCCGAGTGAAGCCGGCGGCGTTTCGTTGCTGAGCACGGCGGTGGCGTGGCCTTCGGCGACGCGCGTTTGTGCGTCGATGGCTCGCATGGCCGAGCGCATGGCGCGGATATGGTTGGGCGTGGTGCCGCAGCAGCCGCCGACAATCTGTGCCCCCGCGGCGATGGCCTTGCGCGCAAAACTGGCCATGTACTCGGGCGAGCAGAGATAGATGTTGCGGCCTTCGACGGCGCGCGGCAGGCCGGCGTTGGGCATGGCGGCGATGGGCAGCGTGGTGGCAGAGCGCATCGCTTCAACGGCGGTGAGTACGGCGGAGGGCCCCGTGGAGCAGTTGACGCCGATCGCTCCCGCGCCCCACTCGGTGAGTAGCGCCGCGGCCTGTTGCGGGGAGGATCCGTCAAGACAGTTGCTCTCGTCGTCAACGGTGACCATGACCAGCACGGGCAGATGAGGCGCGGTCTCTTCAGCGGCAAGCAGTGCTTCACGGGCCTCATTGAGAGCCGGCATTGTTTCAATGATGAGGAGATCTGCGCCGGCTTCGGCCAATGCGCGGATCTGCTCGGCGAATGCGGCGCGAGCTTCTTCGAGGCCGGTCTTGCCGAGCGGTTCCAGCCGGACACCGAGCGGGCCGACCGAACCGGCGACCCAGGCCTCGCCCGCCTGCTTCTCGCGCAGGTGCGCAACAGCCTCGCGGGCAATCCGCACTCCAGCGGTGTTGATCTCCGCCACCTTGCTGCCCAGCCCATGGCGAGAGAGACGGAAGCGGTTCGCGCCGAAGGTATTGGATTCCAGAATCTGTGCGCCCGCCTGCAGGTACTCCTCATGCACGGCCATGATCAGGCCGGGATCGGAGAGGTTCAGCTCGTCATAGCAGCGGTTGATGAAGATGCCGCGCGCGTAGAGGACTGTGCCCATGGCGCCGTCGGCGAGCGCGGGTTGACCGGCAAGGATGTCACTGAATTGCGGCATTCTGTTGTCATGCTAACGCATCAAGACCGAAGTTGCGTCGGCGGAGTGTTCGCCCGACCCGTACGATCGGGAACCGAGTCCTGCGCCTGGACAGCAGGAGTCAGCGTGATGCTCGGACGTGCGCAGAGTCCGCCGGGGGCTCTCCAATCGCCTGGAGGCCGACCCGTCAGAGGGTCAGGCTGCTTTGTTATACTTCGAGAGTCTAAAGGGATGCAGGAATCGAGTTCAGGCGGGCAGTTCTGGCCCGTTCCGGGCGAGCTGCAACCGCCGGTTATCGTATTCACCTAAAAGGCGTCGGCACACTCCGCACGCTCTGTCGAGGTATGGGATTTTGAAGAAGAGAAGTCTATGGTTGAGCACCGTCGGGGCACTGGCGGCTGCAATTGTTCTGGCAGGGTGCGGTTCCACAACCTACTTCGCGGGCCGCGTGTTGCCGCCGAGCGGATTGCTGCACCGGGTCCTGATTGCAATCCAGAACCCCAGCTCGTTTACCAGGGGTGCGCTCGAGTTTGTGGATGCTTATTACGACATACGTTACGCCTACGACAACATAAACAAGACGTATTCCATCACGGGGTATGCGGGGGCGCTTCCGGTCACCATCCAGAACATGCCGGAAGAGCAGACAGGTGCTGTCTACGGCTCCGGGGATGGCAGCCTGACGTTCATTAATTACGCAAAAGAAGCAACGAATGGGAACGTGTCGGGCCTGAATGGCGTTTCATCGAGTGTGTTTGTGACGCGCAGCCAGGTGTACGCCTTTGCAGCCAGCCCGTCGGCGCACGTCGTAACCGCGATCGATCGTAGTACGAGCCAGGAGGCAAATCTGAGTCTGCCGGGTGTTTACCGCGTGAGTGTCAACACGGGCGGCTCGGTAGCGCTGGCATTTGTCCAGAATTCAGATTACGTCTACTACATGCGCCAGCTTACCGCCGCGCAAACGATCACCTATGCGGGTGGCCCCGGTAATTGGCCGAAGGCCGCAGTCGATTGCGAGCCGCAGAATGCGCCCCTTTGGTGTCTGCTGCAGGTCCAGAGCCCAGACAATATCGACTCGACCGGCAACTACTATGGCGCTCCACTCAAGTTTGACCGCCCCATCAAGGCTGTCTTTTCATCGGATGGCGGGACGGCGTACATCCTGAACTGTGGACCTGAATGCGGCGGGACCGCTTCCTCTGTCACACCACTCGCGGTGAATCCGCTTATTTTCCAGATCGGGCAGCAGTCCGGTACGTTGCCGAAGACGGGATCACTTTCCTTTATCCCCATACCCGGGGGATCAAGCAATGCACTTGTCGTCGGATCCACGATGTATGTGGTTGGTCAGCAGCTACAGCCAGATGGCTTGTTCACGGGCAATCTTACAGCCCTGAATCTGTTGAACAATACCGCGGGGAGTGCGACCCCAATCAGCGATGGATTTCCGGGCGGCGTGAGCCGGATGCTGCTGGCGGACGACAATACGCTGTGGATTGGAATGACGAAGTGCAACAACGGTGAGCGCTTTGCCAAGGGGCAACCGTATGGCTGCCTGACGATGTTCAACACATCGACCAACAGCGTGACGATGATTGAGCCCTATCTGGGCGATCTGACGGGCATTGCGGATGTCGAGGGGCTCCACAAGGTTTATGTGGCGCAAGGGGGCCAAGTGTACATCTACAGCACGCACGATGGTTCAGCAATCAACAATCAATACGTCACTGTGACCGGCACGGCCTACGACGTGGCTTATATGGACGGCACGACCGACGCGAATAACACGGTCTACTGATGCGCATGGCCTCCGCTGACGATCCCTTGCCGGTTGATGTCCTGGCGATTGCAGCGCACCGCGACGACGTGGAGCAGACCTGCGGCGGCACGCTGCTGAGGATGGCTGCAAGAGGCCTGCGCACGGGGATTCTGGATCTGACACAGGGTGAAGCCGGAACCCGAGGCACCGCGCAGGAGCGTGCCGCTGAAGCGGCCGAAGCTGCACAATTGCTTGGCGTGGGCTGGCGTGCGGCGCTCGACCTGCCAGACGGAGCCGTCGCGAATACGCTGGAAAACAGGGTCAAGATTGCGCGTGTGGTGCGTGAACTCCGCCCGCGCGTGGTCATCCTTCCTTATTGGCAGGCGCGCCACCCGGACCATGCGATAACTGCGACTCTGGGCTACGAGGCCTGCTTTGTGGCTGGCTTGTCCAAGGTGGAAACCGGCAGTCAGCCGCATCGCCCATTCAAGATTGTTTACGCCAGCCTGTACGCCGATGTGCGCCCCAGCTTCATTGTGGACATCACGCCGTTCATCGAACAGCGTCATGCCGCGCTGATGGCTTACAGATCGCAATACGCCAACCAGCCGACCGGCAGCGGCCTCTTTGTCGCGGAAGATGAGATACGCGAACGGACCTTCGCCGAGGCGCGGCATTATGGTCTGCTGGGCGGTGTCCGCTACGGAGAGCCTTTCGTGCAGAAAGAGGTCGGCATGGTGGACGATCTGACGCTTTTGCCCGTCCAATCAATTTAATCGACCAACGATTGCCGGACCTTAGATTCGTATTGCGCGTGTTTTAATGCTGGAACAACATTCGGCCGCCGATGGCAAGCAGTGTCACCGCAAAGATGCGCCGCAGCCACTGGTCCGGGATAAACTGCGCTCCGGCGCCTCCAAAGTATCCACCGACGAGGAAGCCGACTGCCAAAAGCGTCGCAACGCGAATGTCAGCGGCGCCCTTGCGATAGTATTCGATGAAAGCCAGAATGCCGACCGGCGCGAGAAGCGCGCCCAGAGATGTGCCCTGAGCCTTGTGCTGGCTCATTCCGAGCAGCCAAACCAGCGCGGGAACGAACAGGATGCCTCCGCCGACTCCAACCACGCCGGAGAATGCTCCAACTACTACCCCTATTAACAAGGTCAACCAGACCATTTGCCCCCCATGGCGCGCGATCCTGACGGTGGTGCACGCCCCAGACTTCAGCCTAACCGCTCGGGGTTGAAGGCTGGGGCATGTTGTCGGGACATCGTGACGCGATGCAGGGGCAGGCTTAGTCTGCTTCCAAAGTCTTGGTCCGGAAGAGCAATCCGGCGGCAATACCTGCCACACTTGGAATCAGCAGGAACAACCAGACCTGTGCGAGCGCCGTTCCACCTACGAGCAGGGCGGGTCCAAGACTGCGCGCCGGGTTCACACTCACGCCGGTGATGTGGATGCCAAAGATGTGAATCGCCACCAGCGTAATGCCGATGCCGAGGCCGGCAAAACCCGAGGGTGCGCTCTTCTGCGTCGAGCCCAGAATGACGGTGACGAATATCAGCGTCGCGACAAACTCGAAGACAATCGCCGACATCATGCTGTAGCCGCCCTGGTAGCCCGGCCCCCAGCCGTCCTGTCCGAGCCCGCTGGCACCAATGTTGTATCCTCCCGCCACACCGCTCACAATCATGCTCAGAATCCAGGCTGCCAGAATGCCACCCGCGAACTGGCCGACCCAGTAGCCGATCATGTCTTTGAGGGACATCCGGCCTGCGGCCCACACACCCAGGCTTACGGCCGGATTGATATGACAGCCGGAGATAGGGCCTATCCCGTAGGCTGCGCCGATCAGTGCAAATCCGAAGGCAAATGCGATGCCGAGAATGCCGACCTTTTCGCCCGCCACCACGGCGGTTCCACAGCCAAAGAGCACCAGAATGAAGGTGCCAACCAGTTCTGCCAGATACTTTTTCATGGTTCCTCCCATGGGTTGTGTGTCTCGAACGGATAAGCGAGCACGCCGTTGTGCACCGGCGGGCCCGTGGTTGGGCCGGTTATGGCCCGGTTCAGCAGATTTGAGGAGCAATGAATTGCAGTCGTCCCGTACGCCCACGGAGTCTCGCAGAGGTCCTCACGAGGCGTCAAGCAAAAAGCCCCTCTGTACGAGCCTTTTGCGCCGGGCGGTGCTGGCTATCTGAGCAAATTCACACAACGTTTGCAATCTATTTGCCTGATTGCAGTAGTCTGTTCATGGTCTCGGGCGGCCTCCGCGATTGATCTTCAACGGCCGCCGGGAGAGGGCACACCGGTTGAGCCAGACTGTATTTGTACTGGAAGATGACACAGATATTTCGCGGCTGGTGCAGCACCATCTTGAAGCCGCGGGATTTGCCGTTCGGTTGTTCCAAACCCCCAATAACCTGATTCCCGACGCTGAGCGACAGGCTCCGGCGCTCTTTCTGCTGGACATTATGGTGCCGGGCGGCGACGGGCTGGACGTATGCCGAAGGCTGCGCAGTCATCCGGGTCTTTCCACGGTGCCGATTATCTTCCTCACCGCCCGCGCGGGAGAAAATGACCGGGTGCTGGGTCTGGAACTGGGCGCAGACGACTACATCACCAAGCCCTTTGCCACGCGTGAGCTGGTGGCCCGCGTGAAGGCAGTACTGCGCCGCTTTGAGCGCCCCACGACGCCTTCTGTCATCAGCTTTGAAGAGGTTGTCATCGACGCCAACGCGATGCAGTTGCGCGTGCGCGGGGAGCTGACCACGACCACCGCCACCGAGTTTCGCCTTCTCGACTACCTGGCCCGGCATCCCGGCCGCGTCTTCAGCCGCGACCATCTGCTGGATGCGGTGTGGGGCGATGCGCGCTTTGTCACGCCTCGCTCGGTGGACGTTTATGTACGCCGCATCCGTGAGAAAATCGAGGTAGACCCGGAGAACCCGCGCTACCTGAAAACCGTGCGCGGGGCCGGCTACCGTTTCGAGATTCCCAAGGGCGAATAACTGCTGATTCGGCGCAGGCATATGCCGCATCAAGACGGATGGGGGCGGCTTCTGTTGACCCGCAAAGTTTTTACCAAGCTGCTGGGCCTGTTTGTATTGTTGCTCGTCTTTCAGACGGTGGCCATGGAGTTGATTCTGCGCCACTTTGTGGAGCACACACCGGCCGAAACCCTGCATCGGCTCGATCGCGAGGCGCTGTGGTCGGGCCTGCTGGCTCTGGCGGTGGCGCTGCCGCTGGCCGCCTGGGCTGCCGGAGGCGTGACAGCAAGACTGCAACGTGTGGTGGACTTTGCGCGACACATTGCGCAGGGCGATCTTTCCGCACGCCTGAGCCCGCAAGGGGGCGACGAACTCTCCGCAATGGAGGCAGCGCTGAACCAGACCGCGGAGCGGCTCGACAGCAATTTTGCAGAGATTGAGAGCCGCCGACACGAACTCGCAACCATGCTTGACTCGATGCAGGAGGCGGTAGTGGCCGTCACTAGCGAGGGTCAGGTGCGCTGGTCGAATGCCGTGATGCAGCGTATCGCGGGCACTGAGATTCGCGCAGGCAGGCCCCTTGTCCATTCGGTGCGCGACCCTGAATTGCTGGCCTGCGTTCGCGGCGCCATCGAGAGCCGCGAGGTTCGCTTTGGCCGCTCCAACTCGCTGGCGCCGGGCCGCACGTTTGAGATCAATGCCGCACCGCTGCCTTCTGGCGGCGCGCTGGCTGTGCTGCACGATGTGACCCGCATTGAAGCAGCGGAGAAATCGCGGCGAGAGTTCATTGCCAACGTCAGCCACGAACTGCGTACTCCGCTGACGTCGATCCAGGGCTATGTGGAGACGCTGATCGAAGACCCGAAACCCAGGCCGGGGACGACGCGCGAATTTCTTGGGATTATCCAGAAGAATGTGAGCCGAATGAGCCGGTTAACGGAAGATCTGCTTGCCCTGGCCGGCGTGGAGAGTCCCGATTACAAGCTCGCCGCACAGCCCATGCGCGCTTCGGCGCTGGTGCAGGATGCGATTGAATCCCTGGGCGGCATTGTGGTGGATTCCGGTGTGGAACTGGAGTCTGCAGGTGCGCCCGACACTTGTGTCATTGCCGATGCGGACGCGATGAATCAGGTATTCGGAAATCTGGTTGAAAATGCCGTGAAGTACGGTAGCTCCGGCAAGCGGATCGAGGTGGGCGCAAAGCCGGTGGCTGAGGGAATCGAGTTCTGGGTGCGAGACTTTGGCCCCGGCATCGCCTCGGAGCATTTGGAGCGCATCTTCGAGCGCTTCTACCGCGTCGACAAGGCTCGTTCCCGCGAATCGGGCGGGACCGGCCTGGGGCTCGCCATCGTGAAGCACATCGTGCAGGTGCACGGGGGCCGCATCTGGGTGGAAAGTGAACTGGGCGCAGGCGCAAACTTCCACTTTACGCTGCCGTTGGCCCCGCCGGTCTCACGGCCAGAGGCGAGTCAGCCTGCAAAGACCGAAGCATGACCGGTCTGTCCGCTCGCCGGCGGCACCAGGAAGCGCCAGATTCTCCCATTCTTTCAAACGCCCGTAACATTGCGAGCAGAGAATGATGAGTGTCGGTAAATCCGCAAGGGAGTTCTTCGTGAAGAAAGCTTTGGTTGCAGTTGGTTTATTTGTGTTTGCGCTCAGTACCGTTCAGGCCCAGCACCTGACCGGAGCCGGATCAACCTTCGACTACCCGATTTTTTCCAAGTGGTTTGCTGAGTACAGCGCGGCGCACCCCGGTGTGGAGATCAACTACCAGTCCATCGGCTCCGGAGGCGGGATCGCCCAGGTGATCAAAGGGCTGGTGGACTTTGGCGCATCAGACATGCCGATGACCGATGAGATGCTGGCTTCATCCAAGGTGAAGCTCGTTCACCTTCCCGTCGTACTCGGTGCAGTTATGCCCGTTTTCAATATCCCAGGCGTGAATAACCTCAGATTCAGCGGCGACGTGCTGGCTGATATTTACATGGGGAAGATTTCCAACTGGAACGACGGTCGTATCGCGAAGGATAACCCTGGTGTGCATCTGCCGGACCAGAAGATTATTGTGGTCCACCGCTCGGACGGCTCAGGCACCAGCTTTGTGTGGACCGACTACCTGAGCAAGGTAAGCAAGGACTGGGCCGCGGGTCCTGGCAAGGGTACCTCGCCCAGTTGGCCGGTGGGAGTGGGCGGCAAGGGTAATGAGGGCGTTGCCGGTCTTGTGCGCCAGCTGCCGGGCGCCATTGGCTACGTCGAGCTGATCTATGCGCTGCAAAACCACATGTCTTCCGGCGCCGTCAAGAATGCCGCCGGGAACTGGATCACGGCATCCATCGCCAGCACCACCGCGGCGGCAGGCAGCGTAAAGAATATGCCGGCGGACTTCCGCGTCTCCATCACCAACGCTCCCGGAGCCGATGCGTATCCGATTTCCAGCTTCTCGTGGATCATCGCGCCTGTCGATGGCCCGAATCCCGTCAATCGCAAGGTGCTTAAGGATCTGCTCAGCTGGATCGTGAAGTCCGGCCAGAGCGACTCCGCTGCGCTTTCCTATGCTCCGCTGCCGCAGAACCTGGTGGATAAGGAACTGCAAGTTGTTTACTCGTTGAAGTAAGCTCATTTGAATGGGCCTGGCGAACCTGCCGCCGGGCCCATTTCCTTTTCGATGCCTGCTTTCACCAGTCCTGCCGGAACTGCCCCTCCACCTTTTGCGTATTCGATTGCAGTCGCTCAGCTGCGTGCGCGGGTTTCTTTCTACGCACGCGCGATCTGAGCGTCCAATGATTATGCAAAGCTTCACGGACACTCTCGGGCAGGTGCTTCGAGCGATTGCGGCAAACAAGCTGCGCAGTTTCCTGACCATGTTTGGGATCGCGTGGGGCGTGGGCTCGTTGCTGGTTCTGGTGGGTCTGGGCGAGGGGTTTCGTTCGGGCCAGCACCGGCAACTTGCTACGCTGGGCAATGACCTGGTGATGATGTGGAACGGGACCATTCCGGCGGTTGCCAACCAGCACACCGGAATGCGTCCCTATGAGTTGACGATGGGCGACGCGGCAGCTGTCAGTCAACTGCGGGAGTTGCGCGCCGTGACGGTGGAACTGGGCCGCTCTGATCTTTATGAAGTGAGCCAGTGGGCCAACACTTCCAGCCACGTCATGGGTGTGGAGCCGAATTACACAGTTGTGCGTTTTATTCCGATGGCAACGGGTCGGTTTATCGACGCGGCCGATCTGGCGAACCGGCGGCGTGTCGCGGTGCTGGGCTTCAAGGCGGCCGCGCTGCTGTTTAATGGCCGCCCCATGCTGGGTGAGACGATCACCATCAACGGAACTGCATTCACCGTAGTCGGATCAGTGGGCAAAATCAGCCGCGGGAACAACGACTACGACGACCAGAAGGTTTACGTTCCTGTGACCACCATGCAGGAGCTATTTCCGCTAAAAGGCGACAATATCCCTCAGGACGCGCTCACATCGATTCAATATCAGCCCGTTACCAAAGGCGAGATTGATGCCGCGGTGGCCGCCGTGCATCGCGTGATAGCTGAACGCCACGGTTTTGACCCCGCGATGAAGGATGCCTTTTATGAGTTCGATACGATACAGGAAGAGAAGATGATTGGAGCCATCTTCAGCGCGATGGATATATTTCTCGGCGGGGTCGGCATTGTGACGCTGGGCCTGGGCGCGGTGGGCATCATCAATATCATGTTGGTGTCTGTTTCTGAGCGCACACGTGAGATCGGCCTGCTGAAGGCGCTAGGCGCCACCAAGCGCAGCGTTCTGTCGCAGTTCTTTTGGGAAGGACTTTTGCTGACTGGTATCAGCGGCCTGATCGGCATTGCACTCTCGGCGGGCTTCATGTCGCTGCTTCAGATGCTTCTAACGGACAAGATGCCAGGGTGGGATCCGCCGCGTCTGGTGCCGTGGTCGGCCGCGCTGGCTCTTGGTTCGCTGGTATTGAGCGGCATTGCCGCAGGGCTTTATCCGGCGAGCAAAGCGGCGCAGATGGACCCGATTGAAGCGTTGCGCAGAGAGTGAGGAAGGCCGTCATGTTCAAAGATATCTGGGGTCAAGCCTGGGAGGCGATGGTCTACAATCGGCGACGCACGGCCATCACCATGATTGGCATGGCCTGGGGAATCGCCACGGTGGTGCTGTTGCTGGCCTATGGCGCGGGATTCAGCCGCGCCATTGAGGCCATTTTTGCCCAGTGGGGCACCAACATCATCGGGACCTTTCCCGGTCGTACCAGCGAGCAGGCCGGCGGAGAGAAGTCCGGTGTGCTGGTGCGGTTTACCCAGGACGATCTGGACCGCGTAGCGATCAGTGTTCCAGGGATTGAGCGTATCTCGCCGCAGGTGCAGAAGGATGTGCCTGTACAAAACGACCTGCACACCTATACGTGGACGGTGAATGGCGTCCTCCCCGTTTTCCAGGACATCTGGAAACTGGACACGGATCAGGGGCGGTTTTTTAACGGCGAGGAAGAGCAGCAGCGGGCGCACGTATGCGTGATTGGATCGGAAGCCAAGACGAAGCTCTTCTCGGGCGCATGGGGAGTGGGTGAGACGATCCGGCTGAATGGCGTGCTGTTCACCGTCGTCGGAGTGCTGGCGCCCAAGATGCAGGAGGGCGAAGACAACGATCGCAACCGCCAGATCTATGTCCCGTTCAGTACCATGAGCGACATCAAGGACACGAAATACCTTGATGGGATATGGTTCAACTATCGCGGCGACTACCAGATGGTTGAGAAGAGTCTGCGCGAGACGCTGGCAGTGGCGCATCACTTTCGGCCCTCGGACCACAACGCCATTTATGTGGCGAACCTGATGACCGAGTTGCACCAGTTCCAGATTCTCTCATTGGCACTGCAGGTGCTGCTGTCGCTGGTGGGCGCGCTCACGCTGGGCATCGCGGGCATCGGACTGATGAACATCATGCTGGTTGCGGTGCAGCAGCGGACGCGCGAGATCGGCGTAGAGAAGGCCCTGGGTGCGCAAAAGCGGCATATCCTGCTGCAGTTTCTGGCAGAGGCGTTTGTGATTACCGGTGTGGGGGGCATGAGCGGAATTGTCCTGGCGTATCTAGTGTCGATATTGGTGGGACGAATTCCGTTCTATAGTGCTTTGGCCCTGCACGCCGAGGGTGCGGATATCTATTTGAGGATTTCGCCGCTCTCAGTGATTGTGGCCACGGTGATTCTAGCCGTTACGGGGCTGGTGAGCGGGATGATTCCGGCGATACGCGCAGCGAATCTGGACCCGATTGAGGCGCTTCGGTACGAGTGAACCGGACGACGGGGAGATCCGCGCGCCATGCATCTTGCGTGGCGCCCCGTCTACCGCAAAAGAACAGCAACGATCTGGACTCACGCGAGCTTGTAAGGCGTCCGGTAGGGGCGTGTCAGCAGCGCGCTGGCCGCGGGGTCGTTGAGAATGGATTCGTTGGCGACGTCCCACTGGAGCTTGCGGCCGGTGAGCATGGAGATGAGGCCGAGATGGCCGGGGATGATCGAGTGGTGCGCCGTCTCGACGGGGGCGATGGTGGGCTTGCGGGATTTGACGCAGTCGAGAAAGTTGCGACGATGCTCGGAGGACTCGTAGAGCTTGACCTTGCGTTGGCTTTCGGGAAGAGATTCCTCCTTGACCCAGTCGGGATTTGAGGCGTCGAAGCCGCTGCGATCCACCCAGACCCACCCGTCGGGGCCAATCCATTTGGTTCCCATCGCAATGGCGGGCGAGCCTCCGGCGATGGTGATGCGGACATCGTTGGCATATCCTGTCACCTCTTTGCGGTAGAGGCACTCGACGGTGTACTTCGTTGCGGTGTTCCAGACGGCGTGGGCGGGAGGGAACTCGCCAAAGCCCTCGACCTCAGACGGCCCGGTCGAGTCAAATCCAAGGCCCCAATGTGCGATGTCGCCGTGGTGGCCGATCCAGTCCAGGAGCTGGCCGCCGCCGGTGTTGTAGTTCCAGCGCCAGTTCTGGTAGACGCGCTGCTCAATGTAAGGCTCCATTTTGGATGGGCCGATCCAGGTATCGTAGTCGAGTTCTGCTGGCGGCTGAGTGACGGCGAGGTCCCACGCGGGCATGCCGGGGACGATCTGGGCAGGGCTGGTGATCTTGTCGGGAAGAGCCGCGAGGCGCTTGAGCAGCGAGGGAACTGTGCCGGGAAAGTCGTGATGGCCGCCGGGCAGGCCAACCTCAACATGGGTAACGTTGCCAATCAGGCCGTTGCGCACGATCTCCGCCGCCTTATGGAACTGGGGCAGGGAACGCTGCCAGGAGCCGGTTTGCCAGATGATGTTGTTCTGCTGGACAGCGCGGACGATGGCCTGCTGCTCGGCGATGGTGCGGGCGAGCGGCTTTTCGCCGTAGATGTCTTTTTTGCGGGCGGCGGCCTCTGTGGCGACGATTGCGTGCCAGTGATCGGGAATGGCGATCATGACGGCGTCAATGTCGTCGCGCGCAATCAGCTCGCGATAGTCGTGATAGGCGCGGCAGTCCTTATTGCCGTAATGGCTGTTGACGGTGTCAACCGCGGCCTGCAGGTGTCCGGTGTGGATGTCGCAGGCAGCGACGACCTGGCAATCGTCAAAGGAGAGGAAAGATTTGGTGTTTGCCGGCCCCATCATGCCCCAGCCGATGACGCCGATGGTAATGCGGTTCGAGGCAGGCGTACGGCTGGCGCGGGCAAGGGGACTGGAGACAATGGCCGCTGTGGCTGCTGCGGACTGGAGAAACTGGCGGCGGCTGAAATTCATGGAGCTTCTGGAATCGAATGGAGCACGAAGCATAGCTGCCTCCTGGGTCTACGGGAAGTTGCATTGACTGCGGGTGGGCATGTGGTTCAAGCCTCAAGCAGCAACGTTGCACAATGCAGGGGAAGTCTAGCATGCGGCGCGTGGTTCAGTAGCGCGTGGCGTCGGGTGCCTGGGCTGGTGCGGCCCGGCGCAATCGCGGGTCCTTTCCATTCCTCTGCGCTCATGCGTCTGTGGGAGTAATCTTATGGCATGAGTTTGTACTGCGCAGTCGGTAGCGTCCAATCCGATTTTTCTTTGGGTCAACTGAATGATCAGCTGGTGGAGAGCCTTGCAAAGCTGGGTCCGCGCCGACGCGTGCTTGCGGTCCCGCCGGACCAGACGCGGGCGCACTCGCAAGCGGGCGCACTTACTCACGCAGCCTGGAAGCACTATGGCGAGAACCTGCAGGCGGTGCTTCCCGCGTTGGGCACGCACACGGCCATGCAGCCTGCGCAACTTAGAGGGATGTTCGGCGATGTACCGCAGGAGCTGTTCCGCGTGCATAACTGGCGCACCGATATTGAAACAGTCGGCGAAGTGCCTGCAGAGTTTATTCGCGAGCAATCAGAGGGCAAGCTGAACTTTGCCTGGCCTGCACAAGTGAATCGGCTGATCGCACATGGTGGGTTCGACCTGATTCTCTCCGTCGGTCAAGTGGTGCCCCATGAAGTGATCGGCATGGCGAATTACAACAAGAACATTCTGGTGGGCACGGGCGGGCGCGAGGGGATCAATCGCAGCCACTACCTCGGCGCAGTGTATGGCATGGAGCGCATCATGGGCCGCGCGGAAAATCCCGTGCGGGCTGTGCTGAACTATGCATCGGACCATTTTCTTCGGCACCTGCCGATTGTGTATGTGCTGACCGTTGTTGGCAGGCGAGCTGATGGAGAACTGGCAGTGCGCGGGCTCTTCATCGGGGATGATGTGGAGTGCTTCCACCGCGCGGCCGAGCTGAGCCTGAAAGTGAATTTCGAGTTGGTGGAACAACCCATCCGGAGAGCCGTCGTCTACCTCGATCCGCATGAGTTTCACTCGACGTGGCTGGGCAACAAGGCGGTATATCGCACGCGGATGGCGTTGGCCGATGCAGGCGAACTGATCGTACTGGCTCCTGCGGTGCGGGAGTTTGGGGAAGACAAGACAATCGATGGGTTGATTCGCAAGTATGGATATCACGGTACGCCTGCAACGCTGGCAGCGGTGGACGGCAATGCGGATCTGGCCAATGAACTGAGTGCAGCCGCGCATCTGATTCATGGCTCCTCCGAAGGTCGCTTCAAAATCACCTGGTGCCCCGGTCATCTGAGCAAAGGCGAGGTTGAAGGCGTCGGGTTTGCGTATGGTGAGCTTGAAGAGATGATGAAGCGCTATGACCCCGCGAAACTAAGCCACGGATGGAACACGGTGGACGGCGAAGAGATCTTTTTCATTGCGAATCCGGGGCTGGGCCTTTGGGCGCATCGCTCACGCCTGGAGACGACTAACACCGCCGAGATGCCGGCTAGTGCAATTCGGAGATAACGGGAGCGTCGCACGCAGTGGTTGTCCGGCCGTGCGCCGCGAAACCGCTGCAAGACATTTCACTGTATGAAGATGCTCTACCTTTTTGGGCTGAATTTGAATGGAGACATTCTGCGCGGGTGCTACGTCACAGGGCCTGGATTGAAGAGCACGAGATCGTTGTGCAGGCCCCAGTGATCCGCCCAGGTTTCTTTGCATCCGCTGGCGACTTCAAGGATCAGCCGGAAGATTTCCCAACCGACTTCTTCGATTGTTGCCTCTGAAGTGGCAATCTTTCCCGCATCCACGTCGATCAGATCGCTCCAGCGAGTCGCGAGCCCGCTGTTGGTGGATACCTTGATAACCGGCGCCATGGCCAAGCCGTATGGCGTGCCGCGACCGGTGGTGAAGATGTGCATATTCATCGAGGCGGCCAACTGCAGCGTACCGCAGATGAAATCGCTTGCCGGCGTGGCTGCGAAGACGAGCCCCTTCTGCGTGACGCGCTGGCCGGGGCCCGCCACCCCCATCAAGGCAGTGCTGCCTGCCTTGGCGATTGATCCCATCGCCTTCTCTACCACGTTGGCCAACCCGCCCTTTTTATTGCCGGGCGTGGGGTTCGCTGCGCGATCAGCCCCGCCCGCGTGCAGGTACTCGTCAAACCACGCCATCTCTCGCACAAGGTCCTGCGCGATCTCCGGCGTCGCCGCACGTGCGGTGAGTAGATGAGCGGCATCGCGCACCTCGGTCACCTCAGAAAACATCACCGTCGCACCGGCCCTCACCAGGAGATCGGCGGTGAACCCCACCGCAGGATTCGCGGTCACGCCGGAAAGTGCGTCGGAGCCGCCGCACTGCAAACCTACAACCAGATCGGATGCAGGACATGAAATGCGCCGCCGCTCATTCAGTTTCTTCAGCTTTCTCTCGGCCAGTGTCATGATGGTGTCGACAATCTCGCCAAACCCCTGCTGCGCGTCCTGCATTACGGCGAGCGAGGATTCCTCATTGAGCACCGGAAGCGTGCCGGAGGGCATCAACCGCTCCGGTTGC
Source organism: Acidobacteriota bacterium (assembly GCA_021836865.1). Lineage (GTDB taxonomy): Bacteria > Acidobacteriota > Terriglobia > Terriglobales > Acidobacteriaceae > Telmatobacter. Next base: position 25,274 of record JAKBHH010000005.1, on the reverse strand, counting down.
AGCTTTTCGCATCCGAGGCTCACCAGCAAGAGCTCCCCACCGAGATTGGGATGCAGACTCAGGTTGCGGAGTGTGCGAATGGGCACCGCGGCGCCTGGAGCATCGATGGCTACGCCGCAACCATAGGGGTGGGTAATTGCAATGACATCGTCTACGTTGGGATAGTGCGGCAGCATCTCGGCCTTGATGCGCCTGACCGCGTATGCAACGGTGGCGGCTACGCACTGGACTGTGGTGCTGATGCCGAGGATATTTCTGGTTCCCACGGATCCGTCGATATTGCGGAAGCCCTCGAAAGTGAATCCATCCAGCTTCGGAAGAGTTTTGGGCACCGCGGTTGCAAGCGGACAGTCCGCGAGTGGCGGCGCATCGGGCAGACTCACGAGTCCCTCATGCACCCAATTTCCGCGTTGAATGGCGCGTTTTGCATGGCCGATGACGACACCGTAGCGCACAATGGCATCGCCCTCCGCCAGATCGGCGAGCGCGACTTTGTGCGTCTCCGGGATCATTTCTGTGAGCACTAAGCCGCAGGCGAATCTGCTGCCGGCGGGCAGGCCGCCCTGGTTCACCACAACAGCGACGTTGTCGTTCTTGTGAACGCGAATATAGCGGGGCTGAAGAAAAGAATTCATCGCTGCCTTGGGGCCATCGCTCATTGTTATCGCACCAGACACGGACGTTTGGAATCGAACCTCCAGCCCGGAATCAGAAACTGCATTGCGACGGCATCGTCGCGCGCGCCCAGGCTTTTGATTTTGTAAAGCTCATGTGCGCGCTCGATTGCGTCAAGATCAAGATCGACGCCGAGACCGGCGCGGTCCGGCACGGCAATCGCACCCTCTTTGATCTCAAACGGATTCCGCGTGAGATACTGCCCATCCTGCCAGATCCAGTGGGTATCAATGGCCGTGATCTCGCCCGGCGCTGCAGCGGCCACATGGGTCATCATGGCCAGGGAAATGTCAAAGTGGTTGTTCGAGTGCGATCCCCAGGTGAGTCCATTATCGCGGCAGGTTTGTGCTACACGCACGGAGCCTTGCATAGTCCAGAAATGAGGATCGGCCAACGGAATATCGACCGCGCGCAATTGGATCGCGTGCCTGAGCTGCCGCCAATCCGTGGCGATCATATTTGTCGCAGTGGGCAGGCTCGCGGCCTGGCGAAATTCGGCCATGATCTCCCGACCTGAGAATCCCTGCTCCGCTCCGCACGGATCCTCCGCGTAGGCCAGCACTTGTTGTTTTCCCCTGCACAATTCGATCGCTTCGTTCAATGTCCATGCACCGTTGGGGTCGATCGTAACTCGAGCCTGCGGAAAGCGATGAGCCAGCGCCTCCACGGTCTGCATCTCCTCGGCGCCGGACAGCACGCCGCCTTTCAGTTTGAAGTCCTTGAATCCATACTTCTCGCAGGCCGCTTCGGCAAGTCGCACAATAGCCTCGGGCGTAGGGGCCTCCTCATCTCGAAGACGAAACCAGCCGCTTGCGGCATCGCCTGCGCGTCGGTAGCCGAGGCCAGTCTTGCTACTGTCGCCGACGAAGAATAGATAGCCGAGAACCGGCACGCTGTTTCGCTGCTGACCCTCCCCGAGCAAGGCCGCAACGGGCAGACCGAGGAACTGACCCAGAAGGTCAAGCAGCGCCGATTCAATGGCCGTCACTGCATGAATCGCTACGCGCTGATCAAAAGTCTGATGACCTCGTCCGCTCGCATCCCGGTCCGCAAAACGATTCTGAACTTCGTTCAAGATTGCATGGTGAGAGGCGATGTCGCGCCCGATGACCAGCGTCCGGGCGTCCTCAAGCACCTGGCGGATTGTTTCGCCACCCGGCACCTCGCCCACGCCGGAGTTTCCTGATTCGTCTGTCAGGATGGCGAGATTGCGCGTGAAATAGGGCCCATGCGCTCCGCTCAAGTTGAGCAGCATGCTGTCCTGGCCCGCTACAGGCACAATTCGCATGGAAGTAACGCGCGGCGATTTCCCCGCGGTGCTCGATCGATCTCCGCTCATCTGTTCCTTGAGAGTGATCTCATTCGCGACCACTGCACCAAATCATAACGCCGGCGCTTGACCTTTCGGACGCAACTTTACAAGCGTGTGCTTACGCGCATACAAGGTCTATGTCCCTGCATGAGCAGGGCTGAAGCAGCTAGAGGCCATTGAGTCCCAGCGAACACTTCCCCCCGCAGCCATACAAGCGGCTTAACGATGGAGCGATGAATGTCATACATATGGGGACCATAGACGCCGGCTCGGCGGAATCCGAATAATGATGCTTTGGAGGAAAGGAACACATGAATCGGAGGGAGTTCATCGTTTCGAGCGGAAGTGCCGGACTGGCAGTGGCAAGCCCAGGTGCAGGCACTTCCCGCAGCGCGGAGACCGCATCCCATCCCGTGCTTATGAAACTGGGAGACCAGTCCGCACCCACCAACGATGCGCATCTTGCCTATCTCGCTCGCTACGGCGTACGCCACATCTGCGGTTATCCCCAGATTGAGGGCGACCGTCTCTATGCAACCGTGGACGAATTGAAGCGGATGATCGATATGGCCGGGAAGTTCGGCATGAGCGTTGATTGCACGGCGCCGCCGTTCCTCGAGTCCAGCTATATCGACAAGGAAAAGCATCCGGCGATCATGCTGGCGGAGAGTCCCGAGAGAGACCGCGACATCGAGCAATTGCAGGTCTTCATTCGCAATTGCTCCCTGGCGGGGATTCCATCGATCAAGTACAACATGAGCATTCTGGGCGTACTCCGCACCGGGCGCGTGCAGGGGCGCGGCGATGCACTGTATCACCAGTGGAAGCTGTCAGAGGCGCGCCCGAAGACGCCGCTCACCAGGGCCGGCGTTGTGAGCGCAGATGCCTTCTGGGAACGAATCTCCTACTTTCTCGACCGCGTGATTCCCGTGGCCAATGAATACAAGATTCGTATGGCGTGTCATCCGCAGGATCCAGGTGTTCCGCCCGAAGGATACCAGGGCGTAAACCGTGTGCTCGGCACGGTTGAAGGTCTGAAGAAATTCATCACCATTCAGGAGAGCCCCTATCACGGCCTGAACTTTTGCCAGGGGACCATCTCGGAAGATTTAGAGAATCCGGGGGTTGAAATCTTTGACGTCATTCGCTACTTCGGCACGCGCAAGAAGATATTCAACGTGCATTTTCGGAATATTCGCGGCCATCGCAACGACTTCATTGAGGTTTATCCGGATGAGGGCGATATCGATTTCGTGAAGGCGATCAAGGTTTATCGTGAGGTTGGCTATTCCTACATGCTGATGCCGGATCATGTGCCACTGGCCGCAAACGACCCAGGCTCGTTGCAGTCGTTCGCTTTCTGCTACGGCTATATCCGCGGGCTAATTCAGTCGCTAAAAGAAGTCGCCTGAGGCCCGCAGCCTTCAGCATGATACCGTCAGAACGAATCATAACCAGCGCAGAGCCACCTGATCGGAATGGAAAACCATACTTTGGCTGAAGCCCGGCAAACTCGCATTCGCTATCTCATCATCAGCATTCTCTTTGTGGTGAGCTGCTTCAGTTTTGCTGACCGCTCTGCCATTTCCCAGGCAGCGGCTTCGATGCCGAAAGAGATGAACCTCAGCCCGGAAAGGATGGGCTATCTGCTCTTTGGATTCGGTTGGGCTTATGCTTTGGGGCAGTTACCTTCCGGTGGTCTGCTCGACCGTTTTGGTTCCAAGCGTGTCTACGGCATCAGTATTGTGCTGTGGTCTATCTTCGCTTTTCTGACCGGCCTCGCAGGCTATGGACCAGCGGGCGCCGTTTTCACCGTAATCTTTTTCCTCAGGCTGCTCTCGGGCCTGGCGCAATCGCCGGTTTTTCCGGGGAACGGCCGCATTGTTGCGGCCTGGTTTCCAACCAGCGAACGCGGGCGCGCATCCGCGATCTTCAACTCGTCGCAGTATTTCGCGTTGCCCATTTTTGCTCCTATTTTCGGAGGGCTCATTCACGCGGCCGGTTGGCAAAGCTGTTTCTGGTTTCTGGGCGTCCTCGGGGCCGGGCTGACGGTCGTCTGGTTCACAGGCATTTACGGGGTCAAGGAACATCCGCGCATCTCGCAGTCAGAGGCTGAATTCATCGAGCGCGGCGGAGGCCTGGTAAATACCGACGCGCGGGCAGGCGCGAAGAAGAACACTCTCACCTGGGCCACGGTAAAAGTGCTGTTAAGCTATCGCATGTTAGTGGGCGTCTATATCGGCCAATATTGCATCACGACGCTTACCTGGTTCTTTCTTACCTGGTTTCCCCTCTACCTGGCGCAGGCACGGCACATGTCAGTTCTGAAGGTGGGTTTCGCGGCCGCAGTGCCCGGGCTCTGCGGAGGATTCGGCGGAATTCTGGGTGGCGTGATTTCTGACCGGCTTCTTAAAAGCGGCTGTTCGCTCAGTTTCTCGCGCAAAGCGCCCATCATGGTCGGGATGGCTCTTTCAATGACCATCATTGCCTGCAACTACGCGAGCGCGCAAAGCATCATGTTGCTGTTCATGTCGATTTCGTTTTTCGGCAAGGGAATTGGCGCACTGGGTTGGACTGTCGTTTCCGACACTTCGCCACAAGGAATGATCGGTATGAACGGGGCTCTATTTAATCTGTGCGGCAATATGGCCGGGGTCACTACGCCGCTCATTATCGGCTACATCGTAGAGAAGACACACTCGTACAACGGCGCATTGATCTTTGTCGCGCTGATTGCTTTCTGTGCCATTGTGAGTTACGGCCCGATCGTGGGCGAGATCAAGCGCATCGAACTCAATCCCGTTGCGAGCGCAAGTTGAACCGGCGCTCTCTCAAAGAAAGCCTTCCCGCGGCGGTGCGTCATTGCTTAAGCTTGCAGCGAGGTCCGCGCGCTGCCATAGGAGAATAAGGCTATGCCCGAGTGGCCAGGAAATCTATCGCGCAACGCATTCAAGCACGCACTCGCGAAGTGCGAGCGGCAAGTGGGCCTGTGGAGTGGCCTGGCAAGTCCCATCGCGGCGGAGATCATCGCCGGGGCGGGATTCGACTGGATTGTGATCGACGGCGAACACGCGCCTAATGACATCTCTTCGCTACTTCCTCAACTCCAGGCGATGCGTGCGGGTACAGCTGAGCCTGTATTCCGAGTGCCGTGGAACGAGCCTGTCATCATCAAGCGCGCACTGGATGTGGGCGCCCGCTCGCTCCTGATTCCCTTCGTGCAATGCATGGAAGAGGCCGAACGTGCCGTCACCGCAACGCGCTATCCGCCGCTCGGCATCCGCGGGGTTTCCGTTGTGCCGCGAGCGAACGATTTCGGCCGCATCCAGAACTATCATCGCAATGCGCACCTGGATACCTGTGTTCTGGTGCAGATCGAAACGCGCGCCGCTCTCAAGCAGATTGAAGGCATCGCTGCGGTTGACGGCATTGACGGCATCTTCATCGGACCAAGCGATCTGGCCGCGGACTTTGGACATCTCGGCAACCCGAAGCATCCAGATGTCCAGGCAGCCATCAGGGACGCCGCTGAACGCATTCGTGCTGCGGGCATTTCGGCAGGCACGCTGTCTGGCAGCGTCGACGAGGTCGAATTTCTTTTCGGCCTCGGCTTTAACTTTACGGCCACCGGTAGCGATGTAGGAATCCTTGCGCGCGGCGCGGAGAGTATTGCTGCGCGATTTAAGAAACTGTGATCAGAACCAAGGGAGAACAGCGATGGCTATTGTAGGGTTTGTCGGGCTTGGCATCATGGGCCGTCCCATGTCGAGAAATCTGTTGAAGGCCGGCCACACCGTCATCGCCTTCAGCCGCAACGCCGAAAAACTTGACGCTTGCGTGCACGATGGGGCGCAGCGCGGTGAATCCAACGGCGACGTGGGCGCGCGCGCCCCTATCGTCATCACGATGCTGCCCGATGGACCGGAAGTGGAAGAGGTGGTGCTCGGCGCAAATGGCATTCTGGCTGGAGCGAAACCGGGCTCACTCGTCATCGACATGAGCTCCATCAATCCGCTGGTCTCGCAGAAGATCGCTGCGGCTTGCGCTTTCAAAGGCGTGGAGTTCATGGACGCGCCGGTGAGCGGCGGAGAGCCGAAAGCGATAGAGGGAACGCTGGCCATCATGGCAGGCGGCAGCGAGGAGGTCTTCCACAAGGCTGAGCCGATTCTCAGGTGCATGGGCTCAAGCGTCACTCTCACGGGCCCGGTGGGTGCGGGCAATACCACCAAGCTCGCCAATCAGATCATGGTGGCGTGCAATATTGCCGCCATGGGCGAGGCGCTGACATTGGCAACCTGCTGCGGACTGAATCCCACCGTCGTCGTCAATGCGATTCAAAGCGGGCTGGCGGGCAGCGCGGTGCTCAACGCCAAAGGGCCCATGCTCATTGCGCGCAACTTTGAGCCGGGATTCAAGGTTCGGCTGCATCAGAAAGATCTGCGCAACGCATTGCAAACCGCGGAATCAAACAGCGTTTTTCTGCCGTTTACGGCCCTGGTCCAACAGATGATTTCGTCGTTGATTGCCGACGGAAAAGGCGAGCTTGATCACGCGGCCATTGCCACCTTCGCAGAGGCAGCGTCTCATGCAGAGGTCAAAGCCTCCACCGCATAACACTGTACACCGTGATCCCCCTATCGTTAGCGGTTCCGACTCGTGCAGGGCTTCGCCGAGCGCGGATGACCTTACCCTCAGAATGCGTATCCCATAGCGGGCGGGTTTTGACGAGATTAATTCATCCTCGTCGTAGTCGTCGTGGCGGTGGGAATGTGGAAATCGGCTTGATCGATTTCCATATTTCCACCGCCTGCCTCGGCCGCCGCATCCATCATGCGGCAGCTATCGAATCTGCGTTCTCCCAGCGGCTCTAGAACTCCACAGGGCTGAGATAGTTCAGCGTTGAGTGCATGCGTTGCCGGTTGCACTACAGCAGCCACGCAAGTACCGCGTCCTTGGCGTGGCGAATGGTTTCAAAGCGCTCGCCGTGCAGCCGCTCCACCTTCAGCGATCCGAACAGCGTCTCCGTCACCGCGTTGTCCCAACAGTTGCCCTTGCGGCTCATCGAAGCCTGGATGCCGTGCTTCTCCAGCGCATTGCGAAAATCATCGCTGGCGTACTGGCTGCCGCGATCGGAATGAAAGATCAGTTCTCCTTTGCGCGGACGGCGCTGAAACAAACCCATCTCCAACGCATCGATCACCAGGCTGCGATGCATGTCAGGCCGCATCGACCAGCCCACCACCTTGCGGCTGAACAGATCGATCACCACGGCCAGAAACAGCCAGCCTTCCTCGGTGGCGATATACGTAATGTCCCCCGACCACGCCTGGTTGGGCGCGGCCACGGTGAAATTGCGGTTCAACAGGTTCGGCGCGATGGGCAGATCATGTAGGCTGTCGGTAGTCGTTACACGGAAGCGCCGCTTGCCGCGAGCATGAATGCCGTGCTGTTGCATCAGCCGCTGCACCCGACGCTTGCCCACGCGAATGCCGCGCTTGACCAGCTCCCGCCAGATGCGCGGCCAGCCGTAGGCGCCACGATGTTCCGCATACACTGCGCTGATATGTGCCAGCAGCGCCGCATCGCTCAGGTGCCGGCGCCTGGCGATCTGGCACCGCCGCACCCGATGTTGATGAAAGCCGGAGACGCTCACCCTGAGCACCCGGCACTGCACACAAATCGGCCAGAGATGCCGATGGCGTTCGATGAAGGCATACTTCACTTCTGGCCCTTTGCAAAGTATGCCGTCGCTTTTCCCAGGATGTCGCGCTCCATCTTCACCCGCGCCAACTCCGCCCGCAAACGGCTGATCTCCATCTGCTCGGCCGTTACACCCGCCTTGCCGCTGACTTCCTGCAGCCTTCCCTGGCGATGCGCCTGGACCCAGTTCGACAGTGTCTGCTCCACCACGCCCAGACTGCGCGCTGTCTCTGCAATGCTCTGGCCCGACTCCACAAGCCGCACCGCTTCCTGCTTGAACTCCAGCGTGTACCTGCCCCGGTTCCCGTTCCTCATCCTCAGCTCCCTTCGCTATTACAGCAGCTCGCTAAGGGATACGTTTTGCGCGGGCAAGGTCAGTTGATCGAGGCGCCCGGATGGAAGCGCCGTAAGCTGCTTGAGCTGGCCAAGCTGGAAGCCGCCCGCTTTGCCAATGCCAGTCCCGAGAAGAGCAATGGGGACGAGACCAGAAAAGCCGAAAGCGGGGCAGCCCAGAGCGTAAAAGCCGTGGGCAGGGAAGCCGAAGGCACAGAGGCCGAACGCGCCCGTGTACGGGCCCTGTATGGGCCCGGTTCAAAAAAGCCTGGCAGCGCCGCTACGGCCTGGTAGAAGCCGGCTAACCCGCCGCGCGCTGACGCCAGGATGACATGTAAGTGGCAGAGTTATCAGGGCAGGGTAGACGCTACAATGGAGAGAGATGTTCAGGGTTATTTCAACTTCCAGATCAGGGGGAAAAATGCAGGACGCGGCGCAAGTCTTTGAAAAGGCCATTGCAGACCATCTGGAGGTGATGCAAGCCCTACACCAGCAGCAGCCGGTTTTGCAGCGAATTGCGTCGGAAATGAGCCGCGCAATCCTGAACGGCAGAAAGATCCTGTGGTGTGGCAATGGCGGCAGCGCCGCCGATGCCCAGCATATGGCCGCTGAACTGGTTGGGCGCTTCTTACTGGAGCGCAGAGGCCTCCCTTCGATCGCGTTAACGACCAACACGTCCATTCTCACTGCAATCGGCAACGACTATGGGTATGAGCATATATTCCGCCGGCAGATCGACGCCCTTTGCCTGCCTGGGGATGTGGTTGTGGGCATTTCCACCTCCGGCAACAGCACAAATGTCTGCTCTGCCCTGGAAACCGCCCGTGCCATCGGTGCGTTCACAGTCGCCTTTACAGGCGAGACCGGTGGCGCAATGGCAGGGATTGCTCATGAAAGTCTTCGTATTGCATCGACCCGGACGCCGCGCATCCAGGAGGGGCACATCCTCTGTGGCCACATGCTATGCGACTACATTGAAAAGTGCGTCTACGAAGCGGACAGTGTGAAGACGGCAGCGTCTTAACAGGAACCGGCACTGTCCCTGTTCCCTCGGGCATGAATATTTGAGAACCAGCGTCTCAATGGATCGCGGTGCAGATGCTGTCGGCCTACTGGCGCGGCTCAACCGAGCAGTGAATTTCTTCATCGCATCGAGGGCTTCAACAGGGCCGATTGAAATTCCGAACGGCTAGTTCGACCTGTGCTCGATCCAAGTCTTCCGGAACTCCAATGTCCAGGAAATGCCCCTCGCATTGAAAGGCAGCAGGGCGAAGGCGGTCGAGGAATGGGACGAGCACATCGGTTTCGAAGGAGAAGTGAGCAGGCAGCTGTTCAGGCCAAGGGAAATTTTTATTGAGTGCATATGTGCCGGCATTAATCCATCCGGACCCGTTACGCCCTTTCTCAATAAAGCCCACTACATTTCCCTCGTCAATTGCAACTCCGCCATATCGAGACATTTCTTCAACGCGTGTGACTGCCATGGTCATGGAGTGACCTTGGGCCATGTGTTGCGCAAGCAGAGCGGAGTGGTCGACTTCCAAATAAGTATCGCCGTTCAGAACCAGCACAGCAGGTTCCTGCACGCGCCGAAGAGCCAGGCGTATGGCTCCCCCGGTGCCCTGCGGGACTTCCTCGATCACATAGTGAAGCGGGACTCCGCGATAGGTCTCTCCAAAGTGGTCATAGATTGCATTGCGCAAATGTCCCACTGACAGAACGACCCGCTTGCAGCCTCCACCAATTAGCTGATCCAGCAAAATCTCAAGAAATGGCCTTCCACCAACAGGGGCCATTGACTTTGGCAGGTTCGTGAGTCTCGACTTGAGCCGGGTACCAAGTCCACCGGCAAGAATTATTGCTTCCATTCGGCCTCGACCAGTTCCGGGACCACCATGCGGACGCGTACACCCGGCGAAATGCGTGAATTTTGGCTGGGCCTTGTGCCAAAAGGACGAGGCACTTACCACACCTTCCACGCCTGTGCGCCGATGCTCGTGAAATGACAACCGTAGACGATACCTGCATCCTCGCAGCCCCGAAGCGCATCTGCCACTCGACCCTTGCGCATGGGATCTGCCAGAAAGATCATAAACCCTCCTCCACCGGCGCCTGAGATCCTGGCACAATACGCACCCGCTTCGAGCCCTTTGGCATACATTTCTTCAATTCTTTCGTTGACGATCGTGGTTGCCATGCGCTTCTTGGCTTCCCAACTGGAGCGAAGGACCTCATGCAGCAAATGGAAGTCTCCGCGCAGCAGGGACTCTTTCATGCGGAACGCCTCCTGTTTGACTTGGTGCATGGCCTCAATGGCTTGCGCATTGCCCGTCTCAACGTTTCTCGATTGTTCTGCGATAATCCCTGCGGAGGCTCGCGAAGCCCCGGTATAAAAGAGCAGCAGTGATGCTTCAAGCTCCGAAATGACGCTCTCTTTGATCCGAAGAGGATTCACCAGCACCTTGCCATTACGACCAAACTCCATAAAGTTGAAGCCGCCGAATGCTGCTGCGTATTGGTCCTGATGCCCTCCTTTCAAACCGGCATCATTTCGCTCGATTGTGTAGGCGGCTCTTGCAAGCTCATAGTCGTCGAGAGGATGATTGAGCCATTCCGCATATGCCTTGAGCGTAGCGACCACCAGTGTGGAGGATCCTCCAAGGCCCGAGCCTGAGGGGACATCGACGCGCGTTGTCAGCCGATGACCCAAGGGCTGGCTCGCATTAAGGCTCTTTACTACGTAGTTGTACACATGCTTCAGCAGGTCGAGATTGCCATCCGGCGGCAGCTCGACCGCAGTTGCATATTCGGCAGCTTGATTCTGGTCGCTCGAAGTAAACTGGAGGACACCCGTCTCCAGCGGTTCGATCGAGGCATAGGCATAATGCCCAATTGTGGCATTCAAAATGGCCCCACCGAACTCATCGCAATAGGGGGCAACATCCGTGCCGCCGCCCGCAAGCCCAAGGCGCAAAGGTGCTCTGGAACGAATCAACATCTTTCTTCCTCAACGAACTGCAACGACGGTAGTATATCGGTTGGCGTGGTATGCGTGTTCCTCGCGAACGGAGACACGCTGATCCATCCGCGAGAGTCGCATCGGGGTAGGTTTGAGACTTCCTTGTCAGACGTGTGGTCTGAACGCTGTTTTCCGCACAGAACCGAGTACGATTTTCGTATTCAGGAAGGTGCGGAGCGATGTCGAGGAGCAAGCATTCGGAAGCGCAGATGATCGCGGCGGTCACGCAGATGGAAGCCGGCCGGAAGGCGGAGGATGTGGCCCGCGAAGTCGGGGTGAGCGCGCACACGATCTATGCCTGGAAGTCGAAGTACGGTGGTATGGATGTGAGCGAGGCGAAGGAAGCCAAGCGGCTGCGGGATGAAAATGCCCGGTTACGCAAGCTGGTGGCGGATCTGAGTCTGGACAAGGAAGCGCTGCAGTCGGTGATGGGAAAAAACGGATGGAGCTCGCAGCGATGAAGGCATCTGTCGAGCACATCCGGGAGAAGTTCACCTTCACCGAACGCCGGGCTTGCCGCTTGTAGAAGATTGAGCATGGTGATCCAGAAGATGCGCCAACTCAGGATGCAGAGGATTGCGAGCAAGTTCACGAGCCACTCGGCGGTCCTCAGCTTCGCCTCCTCCACCTTGCGGCCGGATTTCAGGATCTTGTGGAAGTTCTCCATCTTCCATCTCTGCGCGTACCACTCAAGCTTCTCGATAGCATCGAGGCAAGATCGCACGGGCAGGTCGGTGAGCAGCTTCCAGTCGATCTTTTCGCGGCCCTTGGGTTTGTCTCTTCCTTTGGCATGGATTGCAGTGAGGACAAGTTCCGGATAATGCTTCTCCTTTCCCTTCGGAGGACGAACCAGAATGCGGCGGAAGCGCAGCCCCAGCACAGCGGTCGTGGCCTCGCCGCGATGATCTCGAACGCCGATCGGATGAAGGCCACGGATCTCTGATCTTTTCATCTCAGCTGAGATGGTGGTCTGCCCATCTCCAGCCAATCGGTCTACGCAGGTTCGCACCAGGAAATGCGTCCCCAGCTCTCGTGCAAGCGAAAACAACTCATAGATGTCGCTTTCCCGATCTCCGATATGCACACAACGAGTTGGCTTGCCGAGCAACTGAGTGGATTGACGCATGTTCTCCAGCCAGCGGATACTCTCTTTCCGCTCGATGGGCACGCGCGTCGGATCGATCTTCCTTTTCGGCGCGTTGGCACCATGAAACTTGTCGCGCGTCCAGAACTTCACGACCGCCAGCCCAAGTGGCAGGCCATCGACAGTCGTGACCAAGCTGGAGTGCATAAGAATGCCGCAACTGGTGTGGAAGCGGGGACGTCCCGGCCTTCCCGGAGGGCCGGCAGCAATCTTCTTCGGAATCCCGATCGGCTCCGTATGCTCATGCTTGTACGAGAACTCCGTCGTGTCATGCAGCACCAACACCGTCGCATCACGGTCAGCGAAACGTTCCCCTGTCGACCTGAGGTGTCCAGCCAGACTGTTCGCTTCGCTGATCCGCTGGTTCGAGAAGAATCGATACGGAGCCTTCGTGTTCGCCCAATCCTGCGAAGCCCACGGCGTGGTCGATCCTACTCTGTCCGAAAAGTGCTCCAGCAACTGCTTAGCCGCTTTCGATGGCAGACGTCATCAAACTCGCATCCCACCATCTCATAGTCGATCCATTCTCGAGACTCCGAAAAGTCCCGCCCCTGCACGGCACGAACCAGCTTCGGATCCTTCATACCAACAGTCGGCCATCACCACAGCGCGCATCGTAAGTACCTCATTTGAGACCGAATAAAAGTCGCCATTATAGATCAATGCTCACGGCAGAATTGTGGGTAATTGAAAGACTGTTAAGCGCCAGGAGAGCCGCATGGCTGATACGAGGCGCCGTTTCTTGTGTAGATACACTCCTCACGCGACCTCGCTGGATTTGGCTCTTTCCTCCATAGCCGCCTGCATGTCTTTCTAGTAGTATGAATCTGGGTCGAGGTTTAACTTTTCGACTCAGCAGAATTCGATGGCAACAGAAACTCCGCTTCCCAATCTGAAAGAGCAGACCTCTTCTCCCAGAACGCCGCATGCCGCGGGGCCCAACGCTCAGGAGAATGATGAAATATCCCTGCTCGATCTACTGATTGTCCTGGCGGAGCGCAAGCGCACGATTCTCTGGGTGACTGCGGCGTTCGCGATTGTCGCGATCTTTGTCTCATTGCTTCTGCCCAAGCGCTACACCGCGACTGTAACGCTTCTGCCTCCGCAGCAGAGCTCTTCCATGGGCGCGGCATTGGCTTCTCAGCTCGGCAGCCTGGGCGGGATGGCCGCGCTGGCTGGGGGCAGCCTGGGCCTCAAGAACCCCAACGACATGTTCATCGGGATGCTGCAAAGCCGCACGGTCGAAGACGCCATGGTGCAGCACTTTGGCCTGATGCAGGAATACCACAAGAAGTACATCTCCGATGCGCGCAAGACATTTGAGCAATATGCAACTGTGAGCAGTGGCAAGGAAGGTCTGATCCATATCTCGGTCGAGGATCGCGATCCACACCGTGCGGCCGAATTGGCCAACGGCTACGTAGACCAGTTTCGAACACTCTCTGAGCATCTTGCCATCTCCGAAGCTTCGCAGCGCAGGCTCTTCTTCGAACAGCAGCTCGTACAGGCAAAAGATAATCTTGCAAATGCCGAAGAGAACCTAAAGCTGACAGAACAAAAGACGGGATTGATTCAGCTCGATAGCCAGGCTCGCGCGCTGATCGAGTCCGCCGCAGCACTCCGCGCACAAATAACCGCAAGAGAAGTACAGATTCAGGGAATGCAGACGTATGCCACCGGAGAAAACTCGCAGCTGGTGCAGGCGCAGCAGGAGTTGGATAGCCTTCGCGCGCAGTTAGCCAAGCTAGGCGGTTCGGAAGACAGCGCCGGCGGCCTTATCGTCCCGAAAGGCGCCGTGCCCCAAGCCGGTCTTGAATACGTCCGCAGGCTCCGCGACGTGAAGTATTATGAGACGATCTTCGATATCCTCGCGCGCCAGTTCGAATTGGCCAAGCTGGACGAGGCGAAGGAGGGCGCACTGATTCAGGTCGTTGATCCGGCCATCCTACCAGACAAACGCTCCTTCCCCGCGCGTGGACCAATTGTCATCGGATCTACGTTTATTGGTCTTTTTGTTGGGATATTCTTCGTAGTGCTTCAGGCGGCCTTTGCGCGCCTGAAGACCGATCCGGAAGTAAGCACGAAGTTGACCCTCTTGAAGAACACGCTGTCTATCCGGAGACTCGCGGCAGGTTCCGATCTCGGCTCCAGAAAGCCCTCTCGGACGGCGTGATTCAACTTTTCAAGGATTTTCTGACAAACCAAGTTTCTATTGCGCGGGCAAGTTCTCTTGCATCTGTTTCAGGGCGGAACTTGGTTGGCCAGAGAATGAACCTGGGGCTGCAGGCTGGACAATTGGTTCTGCTGGCACGATTGGCCTGCGTGAAGGAGTACGGCATCTTCACCGGTGCTTTCACTCAATTCCCGCCCGGATTGCAACAACCTGGCCCGCGTTTTCGCGATACGCTTGGAAGGCTGGAACGCGACTCTCCCCGCTGTGGTGCGGCAGGCGCTCTATCCTGTACAAGTGGAAGACGCCAAGTGACTCATGCTGGACATCGAGGATGCTAGTGCTTAAGGCAGAGGTGTTCTTGGCGGCATCTTCCTTGCTCGCCTTCTGACCTCGGAGACATAATCTGAAAACATCATCACGCCATCACGATTCAACCTAATCCTGCTACAGCGAGACTCACTATGGAATTCATCAAACGTGAGATCCAGAAAATTCGAGCCAGTAGCCTTGCAAAAAACGCCGGATGGATGCTGGTCAGCCAGATCTCAAGCTATGCTGCGCAAGCCGCCTATTTTATTGTGTTGTCCCGTCTGCTTGGCGCCACACAGTTCGGCGTGCTGGCTGGCGCTACAGCATTCGTGGGCGTCTTGGCTGCGTACGGCAACATGGGTTCCGGAATCGTCTTTATGCGCCATGTGAGCGCGGATCGCACAAACTGCAAACTTTATGCGGGAAATGTTTTTCTCGCGTCTTTGTCCATGTCGGGAGTCCTAATTCTGGCACTCTGGCTCATAGCCCCCCATTTACTGGACGCACAAGGCGCTTCCATTGTTTGGATGGTAGCAATTTCCGGCTGTCTCTGCTCCCCGCTGCTAATGTCCATTTCGCAAATGTTCCAGACCTATGAAATGCCAAAAGCAATGGCGGCATTTAGCTTCATTGGCAACAGCCTGCGCTTCGTGGTGGCGCTTGCATTTATACTCATTGTGCACAAAGCCCAGGCACGGCAATGGGCCATGGCAGACATGAGTATCTCGCTCCTCATTGTTGCAGGATCTGTGTCCGTAGTGGTCCGGTACTTTGGGATGCCGCGATTTTCGTTGAGGCTGCTCCCTCGAAGCATGACCGAAGGGCTTGGATACTCAATCTCGATGAGTGCAGAATCGATCTATAACAACTTTGATCGGGTAATGCTGAACCATTATGGTATGAATACCGCTAATGGCATCTATACACTCGCGTACCGCATCTCCAATCTTGCCACCATGCCGATTAACTCCATCGAAATGGCAGCTATCCCGCGTATGTTCCAACGTGCTGCCAACTCCATGCGTGAACTTGAATCGTCTTGCAAGGCACTCTTGGAGCGGAGCATCCTTTTAGGCGCAGTAGTATCTGCCTTCCTTTATCTCGCCGCACCGGCCGTCCCGTACATTGCAGGCAGCGGGTTTCAGTCAAGCGTGCTGGCACTGCGATGGCTCTGTCTGCTGCCCCTGTTCCGCAGCGTCCATCAAATTACTGGAAGTATGCTTACGGCATCGGGACACCAAAGGTACCGAGTGGCTGCGCAGTTCACTGTTGCCGGTCTGAATCTTGCATTAAACTTATGGCTGATTCCAGCCTACGGATGGCTGGGAGCAGCGTGGGCTAGTCTTGCCGCGGACGCTACCCTGGGTCTGATGAGTTATGCGCTGCTAAAATTTGCTATCAGCAGAGCACTAATTGTGGAAAGGACAAGATAAATGGACATGATGCAAACTAGACCTCGCATTCTGCTTGTTGACGCTACCAGCGCATTTGGAGGAGGAGAGGTCTATTATATAAAGCTTGCAAGACTCTTATCTGAAAAATACGAGCTTGCCGCGGTTGCCTTCAACCCCAGACTGCAAGCAGAATTTGAAGATATGGGCATGCCGGTTTGGGCAGGGACGATGCCGGACGGATGCACAATATGGAGAAAATATCTCACTGTCGCCCGATGCACACTGAAAGCAATCCGCCAATTTCACCCCGCCCTCGTCCATCTAAACGGCGGTTTAGAGGGATATCTAGCCTTCATCCCACGCCTTTTCGGTATTCCAGTTCTACTCACAAACCACATTGTCCGCACAAATGCTCCTGCTGCATTCCTCAAAAGGTTGGCTTTGTGGATCAGCGCAGAGCTTGCCCAGAAAGTCATATGTGTCTCCGAAACAGTCCAAAACAACTTGCGACAGCATGCATGGACAACCAACACGATCGTTATTTATAACTGGCTCGACCTTGTCCCCGACCGAACTAACCGCCGGCGCTATGATGGCACCAGTGAGTTCCGCTTACTCTTTGTTGGCCGCATCGAGGCAGCCAAAGGAATTATGGACTTGATAAAGGCTATCGAGCTGCTCCAGAATGTACGGCTCGACATTGTCGGAGAAGGACCAGATATGGCAAGAGCAAGGAATGGGTGTGTCGGCATGCCGGTGCACTTTCACGGGTTCCAAGAGAACGTGACAACTTATTATATGGATGCAGATATGTTAGTATTTCCATCATATTCTGAAGGTCAGCCACTCGTACTAATAGAAGCCATGTCATGCGGGCTTCCGTGCCTGGCTAGTGACATCGCTGCCGCTATAGAAACGACAAACCATGGCCGATTTGCCGAACTTTTCCGATGCGGCGACCCTTCCGATATGGCGGACAAAATACGGGGCCTACAAAACAACCGGCAGCGCCTGGTTGATTTGTCTGAGCGCGGGCGAAGTTACGCACTGGAAACCTATAGTGAAGAACACATACGTCCCATGTATTTTGATCTCATCCGGTCGATCATAGGACCCTAGATGGTTGTTGCTGCAATTTGCGTACGAATTCCCATCATGCTTGCGAACAGGAACTAAGATGACCACAATGTCGCCCGAAACGCGTAATAGAGGAACCATTCCTTACTGGCCCCTGATCGAGGCGACGATCTGCCTTTTGTATCTCCTGCTCCAGGCGATCAACACCTACACGCAAGCAATTCCACTGAATTGGACAATCCGAATTAACACGCTTTTCCTCATTTGCCTGCTGCTGACAGCCTGGAAAAGATTCGACGGCGGCATGCATATATGTTTCCTATTCCTGGGTACTCAGTTCCTATTTATGGCAGGCGCGCTTTTGGTTTTTACATTCAATCCACTCTTTGGGAATGATCCCATGTGGATGGATCCATTTCGCTTCAAAATGATGGTTGAATGGCCATTCGATGTTGGGGACAACATTGCAGAGCTCACGATGCTCGCAGTCGTTAGTTCAGCGGTTTTCGTGTATCTTCCCTGTAGCATTCGGTACGCACCGGCCCGATTGCCAGACAGACCATCCCCCGCCTTCATGCGCGCCCTCTTCAGGATATATTTCTTCTCCTTCCCATTCTTGATCTATAAAAATCTGGTGTGGCTTCTGTTCATCAGGAACCATGGCGGCTATATGGCTCTTTACACCATGGGAGACCAGTTCTCATCCACAGTTGGCCCTATTCCAGAGTTTATTTCCCTGGTGGCCGCCTTAGCATTTCTTGTTATATTTATCTTCGAAACAGACCGCATGCGAACCTACATATTGACTTCATCCTTCTTGGTCGCCTATGCATTGGCCTTGATCATTGGTCTTCGCGGAAAAGTGTTTACCTTCCTATTGACCCTTTGGTTTTTGCAATTAATGAAACGCAGGAAGCACTTTAGTTTACTTAAAGTTGCAAGTATAGTCATCCCTATGGCCTTCCTGGCTCTATTCATCGACTCGTACCGGGGAAGTCAAGACATTGCCAGAGCGGGGATCCCGTCAAATCCTCTAGCGTTTTTTGTGGCTGGTCAGGGCGGATCAATGCAGGTTGTAGAAGCTGTGATTGGATTCAAGCATGAATTCGTGCATAACCCATTCAAATATCTACTGTACGAAATGAAACCCCCACTATTCCCAAGCCCATCCCAGACGGAAAGACCCACGGGGCAATACCTGGCAGATGACTTGGGATACTATCTCAATAGGGAGGCTGCCCTGCTGGGGAATGGGACCGGATCTTCCTATTTGGCTGAGGCGTATCTATTCGGAGGCTTTTGGGGAGTCATTATAATCTCTGGCCTGCTAGGGTATTTGCTCTCCAGGTTACATTTTGCCAGCAAATCCCTTTTAGGAGCACTAGTATTGGCATATACAATGCCATCAATAATATATATGCCAAGGACTGTTCTCTTAGATCCTGTCGCTCAGGCGATGAAATTAATGGTCGCCATTTTTCTGCTTATCCCTGTTCTTTATATTGCCATGAAAATACCCAGGCTTTACCTGTTAAAGGGGTCCACTAAGCGCCCGCCCTGCTCGGTGCCCAGTAGCGGCCATTACAGCCTGCAGCAAGACAACCCTACTTAATAGGCGCGAATAGTATTCGTACCGACCGGAACCACCGTTCAGGGGCCACCGCGAGACAACACGATCCGTGCATGAAAGGAAACGCCATTATGGAAGGCACCGTATGCCTGATATCATTGCACTTCTCACCTGCATACATTTCATTGCTTATTGGATATGGCCGGGCATTTGCTCTGCTAGGGCATAGCATAAAGTATGTGCTTCATCCCTCATATATGGCATTTCCTGAATTCAAAAACAATCCCCTTGCATCTGCTTCAACTACGTATGATGGAGATCTTCTTGAGAATTGTGCGCACGCGCTGTTCACCAATATGGCAAGCAAGAATCATGTTTATGCAGGGAAGTTAAGGAGAGAGGGTTGTAACATTTGGTACATATATCATGAACCGTGGGAATCGTTTTCAATGTACCGCGATACAGAAAGCTTGCCAGATATACTCAAGCTCTTCATCGCCCACCGGTTGTCCATCAAAATGCTGAAGGCGTCGGACTTGATTGTATTGCCATCGCAGTGTTGCCTCCGCACTTATGAAAAGGGCGATGCTCAATACAACTCTAACTATTATAAAGTTCCCCTCCTATTTGACGACGATAGCTGCGGGATTGCGGATCAGAATCGGCAGTATTTCGCTTATATCGGAAATATCTCAAAATCACATGGATTTGACCAGTTCATGAGATTTGTCAAGCACTCTATCCAGAACAATCTAGGCATACGGTTCCTTGTGGCCTCGCGTTCGCCGTTTCCGCAAGCATACATTAACGATATAACTATTGCAGGGAGCCTGGATCAGCTTACAATAAATTGTGGCCACCCCTTGTCGACAGATGAGATAAACCTATGCTACGCAAGCAGCATTTGCGTCTGGAACATATACCGGCGCTCCACGCAAAGTGGCGTACTTGGTAAGGCAATGATGTTCGGTACGCCAGTTTTGGCATCGAGGGTCGGCTCATTCGGCGAGTTTATTACAGACAAGATCGAAGGTAGGATGCTGGAAGGCACAGACCCGTTAGAAATAAACGCTGCCTACTCCGATATCAATGAACATCTCTCTTCATATACCTCTAATTGCCGCGCAAGGTTTCTTAGCACTTACTTTTATAAGTCCCACTTAGAGGCACTCAGGAGGATGTTGGCCATCGAGCCGTCCAAGCAATCGTCTTAGGTCTCGAAACCATCAAGGGTTATATTGTAATGCACCGATGTTGACGGAGTGCTGCATCTCTTGATTCAAACATAATTTTGAAAAGGAGCTTTGCTAGCCGATATGCGAATCATTTACGACCATCAAGCCACTTCATTGCAAGATGAGGGAGGAATCTCCAGGTATTACTATCAACTAGTGAAAGGACTGCTTGGCAAAAGTGAAATAGATATCTCGTTGCTCCTAGGCCTTAATCACTCCATATATCCATATCGGGATCTTGCCTCCAGACACTGTCGCATCGTCTCGCTTAGGAGTCCTATTTTGAAAACGGGCCACTTTCGTTATCTCGTTAACGATGTTATTTCAAATGCTGCGGCTTCTATATCGGGAAAATTTGATGTTTATCATGCAACAGTTCACCGTTGCTTACCTTTGGTGCGATCTAATGCAATTGTCGCAACACACCATGATTTCACACAAGAGCGTTTCCCCAGCATGTTTGCTCATATGGCAACGCGCAGACGCATCAAGACGAAGCAGTTCGCCCGAGTGGATGCAATCATTTGCGTGTCAGAGCATAGCCGCAACGACCTATTAAGGTTTTATGAGGTTCAACCGGAAAAGACCCACGTGATTCATTTAGGGATTACTAAAATGGAGTCCGGGGACCTGCCAAAGACCATGACGGCGAAGTCCCCCTACATACTTTATGTAGGGTCACGAATGTTCTACAAGAATTTCCTTGGATTTCTTCGTGCTTTCCGCATCGGCCGTCTTGACAAAGACTTTTCCATCCTTTGCGCAGGCGGGGGCAATTTCAGCCCCGAAGAATCCAAGGTGATTCAAGACGAAGGGCTGGAAGCAAGGATCACCCTTTTTCCCAGAGTCTCAGAAAGGGAACTTGGAGCGTTATACTCGCATGCTCATCTACTTGTTTATCCTTCGAAGTCGGAAGGATTTGGTATACCCCCTCTAGAGGCAATGTCGATGGGGGTCGTGCCTGCAGTTTCCAACGCGACATCGATTCCGGAAGTCTGCCAAGATGCCGCGATTTATTTCGACCCATATTCCATGGATTCCATGGTGAATGCGCTGCAGCGTGCTTGCTATGATACTTCAATGAGAGAAGATGTACGGCAAAAAGGAAAGATTGTCACTGCGCGATATTCCTGGGAAAAATGCGCCCGTGAGACACTTGAAGTTTACAGGAGTTTAGGCTAACAATTCTTAAGTTGCTACAGCGTGTCACTGCTGTGCGCTGAGCTATCAACGGGATACCGCGTGCGCCCGTCCAAGCTGGAAGGTTTTGTGTCGAACGACTGGGCGGGTATCACTCTGGAATCTCCTAACCCGGCATAGCCGGAACCAAAATGGATGATTTTGCAAAAGTTGGAGCCTTTGAAAATACGCTTGAAGCCAGCATGAACACTGGTCGCAACGTATGTTGCCAAAAATATTCTGCGCAAAATGTGCAGACTTCTAATGGATAGGTGCTAGGGGATGGTCCTTCTTCGTTTAGGAACTCTTGAGGCTCGCTGCAGATTTAGCATAAGCACGTAAAGATCAACTGCCTGGAGGTAACAATGCAAAGACCCGGACGCCGGACTTTTTTCGACTCTCTTGCCCCCTCCATCTCGGCGCGGCTAATGAAAGAACTGCGCGAGTTTGGTTGGCTTGCTACGTTACGAGCCTGTATTTTTATAATGTGGAGCAAGATGGGTCGGAACGAATTTACGTTTCCGCTCTTCGGGCATCCCTTCCGCGTTCGTGGCAACCGTCGAAAGTTGGGTGTTGACGGTATGCTTTATGCGCGTCGAGAGGGTTTCGAACCGACGCTGATGCCCTATTTTCGCCTCGAGAGGTCCGGAACAACGTTTTTCGATATCGGTGCAAACTATGGTTACTGGAGCAGGTTTGTTCTGGTCGACTCCCGAACACGCGGAGTATCGGATGTGTCAATTGTGTCCTTCGAGCCTGTACCGCTAAGTTATGATCTTCTTGTCGCCAACATGAAGTATGTTCAGGAAGCCAATGACAATATCCGTTGCGAGCAAATGGCGGTGTCTGAACAGAGCGGGACTTGCTTTATGAATCCTTCAAATAGCGATCCAGGCTCAGCGTTTGTAAGCGACTCCGGCAGTATTGAATGCAATTCGACGTCGATTGACGCGTATGTTGAAGCACGCCAGATCAAGAATATTTCCCTAATGAAGATAGACGTCGAGGGATTTGAGATGCGGGTACTCCAAGGGGCACGGCGAACGATTCTTCGCGACCGGCCATTGATTGTTTGCGAGGTTATTGCTTCACATTTGGAGAGGGCCGGTTCGACGCCCGAAGATGTTTTCCGCGAGGTCGCGCACCTGGGTTACTCTTATCAGCGCATTTCCGACACTGACTGCGTCTTTCGTCCACCGCAGTGAATCGAGAGGAAGGGTAACGGGAGTGCCAGAAGTTTAAAACATCCGCAATTGTGCCACTGCGCTTCTCGCCGTCTTATTGCTCTCACATGCTTGCTCACGTGAGGATTCTGTACGAGTTCGACATTGAGCCATTGTATGTATTGGGCGAGCTTTATATGCGGTTTCCGCTTTGTCGTGTGTAAAGCGACGGCTGAAACATGCAATTCTCGATGCGGAGAATCGGGGATTTCTTCCTTTGCGGTGAATTAGATTTCGAGTTGCGGCAGGATCTTAAGAAAGCGAATGGCCCTAATGACACTTGGACAAAAAAGATTGCTTATTCTTGCCCCGCGATTCCCTTATCCGCCACTCAGTGGCGGCAAGCTGTTCCTTCTCCACGTCGCCAAAGCATTGCAGGATTATAGGCTGACGCTTCTGTCTTTGTGCAGTACGCGTGAGGAAATGGAATTCGAGCCTGACGATGGTATTTTTGCAGAAATTCACAAGGTTCATCTTCCCGCTTTGCATTCTTATTGGAGCGTATTGACTTCTCTCGCCCGACCAAGACCGTTGCAGCTCGCCTACTACGAATCGAGCGTTTATCGTCGGAAGTTGGAGGAGTTAGCTCCGCGGCATGACGCGGTATTTGCACATCTGATCAGGACCGGGCAATACGTAATCGAATTGAAGCAGAGTTTACCCAGTGTATTGCTGATGGCGGATGCAATATCGCTAGCATATCAACGGATGGCAAATCTGCCGGGGTCATCCCTGCTTTGGCATTTCCTGTTTCGTGCCGAGATGAAGCGACTGTCTCGCTATGAGCGTGTGAGTCCGGAGAACTTCGATCAGACATGGCTTCACTCGGATGTAGATCGCCGCTTTCTTGAGCTTAAAGAAAAGGCCGTCCAAATTATTCCAATTGGAGTGGATCTGGACGAGTTCCCTTTCACTCCAGCCCCGTCTGGAAACGTGGTGGCATTTATCGGAAACATGTCATTCAGTCTAAATTTGGATGCTTGTCGGCATTTCATCCGGGATATCTTACCGGCGTTAACGACTAGCTCGGATATTCGTTTTCGCGTGATCGGCGCCTGCTCGCAGGCTGTGAGACGAGAGCTTGAACAACATGCGGGCGTAGAGGTGACAGGAACAGTTCGAAACATTGCTGATGCCGTCGACGGGGTCTTTTGTGGCGTTTGCCCAGTACGCGCTGGAGCGGGAATTCAGAACAAGATTCTCAATTATCTTGCGCTTGGAATTCCATGCGTTACTTCCAACGTGGGACTTGAGGGGTTGAGCGCTGTGGACGGCCGCGAACTTTTTGTTTATGACAGGCCAGAGCGCGCTGTGCAGATCATCCTGAATCTACTTGGAGATTCAGGACTTAGAAATAGAATGGCCGAAAACGGCCGGCGATTTGTCGAGCGCGCGCATGACTGGAAGATGATTCATCTCTTAATACGAGAGCAGGTTAAGAATCTGCTTGCGACAACATGATTCTCGCCGAGATAATATGACTAATATGGAAGAGTTCTGTTTTGAGTCTCCCAGCCTTGTGATGACAGAGCCAGTCGTGATTTTCGGTGGTTCCGGATTTATCGGTACGCGACTGACGCCGTTACTGACTGAGCGTCGCATCCCGGTCCGGATCGGCGACCTCCGGCCGAGCGATTCTTTCCCTCATCTGTGGACACCATGCGACGTGCGCAAGCATGAAACGCTCAGTGAAGTGGTTAGCGGTTCCAGCACCATCATCAATCTCGCCGCGGAGCACCGTGACGACGCGCGTCCGCTCTCCCGCTATCACGAGACCAATGTGGACGGGGCTTCGGAGGTATGTAGCGCAGCCCGGAATGCTGGAATTCAAAAGATCGTGTTCACCAGCAGCGTGGCGGTGTACGGATTCCATTCCCGGCCGACGGACGAGAGCGGACCTTTTGAACCGTTCAATGAATACGGGAAGACGAAGCTGGCGGCTGAGGGCGTCTACCGGGAGTGGGCGGAGGAAGATCCGTCCCGCTCTCTGGTGATCATCCGTCCTACTGTTGTTTTCGGGGAAGGAAATCGGGGCAACGTCTATAACCTTCTGCGCCAGATTGCATCAGGTCGCTTCATGATGGTGGGTTCGGGAATGAATGCGAAGTCCATGGCATATGTCGGCAACATTGCTGCGTTCATCATCCATACGCTCGCGCTGGGGCCGGGTGTACATATTTTCAACTACGTGGACGGCCCCGACATGACCACAAGAGAACTGGTGGAGTACAGCAGGAACTGCCTGGGAAGAACCGGTAAGACAGCGGCGATCCCGGAGCCCGTTGCACTCACTGGCGGCTACTTGATGGATGTTCTAGCCCGACTCACGGGGCGTAAATTCCCCATCAGCGCCATTCGAGTTCGCAAGTTCTGCGAAAGCACCCAATTTCGTGCCGACCGTGTTGCTCAGTCAGGATTTATCCCGCCCTATTCGCTGAGTGAAGGACTGGCTCGGACTTTGCAGAGCGAGTTCCCAACGAAGTAGCCGACGAAAGAGAATGAGTCTGTGGTTCTCTTTCCAGATCGGAGCGTGTCAACGACTTTGAGACAGGATGCGTCAGAGTTTAGTGTAGATTTCCCTCTGTCGCGCTGGTCGGAATTGGTGGGTTGATCCAGGCCGCGGTGGGCTGGGGCGGGTGCATAGGGCGGGCGTGGGTAAAGCGTTCCGGGTTGCGCGCATAGGCGGCATCGAGCACCTGTTGGCGCTGGCCGATCACCTCTGTAGCCATTCCGTAATGCAGCATTTCCGGTGTCAGCATGGCGATCCCGCTGTGATGATGTTGCTGGTTGTACCAAGTAAAGAACGTACGCGTTCGGGCAAACCCATGGTTGACGGGTCTGTGCAGGCGGGATAGGCTACTTCGCCAGACTGGCGGCGTAGGCTGCAGGGGTAAGGCCGGCCAGCGCCTGGATGGATCGATCGGCCAGACC